>JAJPHS010000132.1 GCA_021325175.1 Terriglobia bacterium | reverse complement strand
TCTTTCGGAAACCGCTTATTACGTTGCCAACGGCGATGCTTACGATCTGCGCTGGTTCACACCCGGCGTGGAAGTGGATTTGTGCGGGCACGCGACGCTGGCCAGCGCGCACGTGATTTTTACGATTCGCCGCGAAAAATCCGGCGCGAGCATTTCGTTTCGATCGAAGAGCGGCGATCTGAAAGTGGCTCGCCAGGGGGATCTTTACGCGCTCGATTTTCCATCGCGTCCGCCGGAGCCGTGCCGCGCCGGCTCCGCGCTGGCGGAAGCGCTGGGCGCCAAACCCGAGCAGATTCTTGCGGCGCGCGATTATCTTTGCGTCTTTTCGAGCGAGGAAGAAGTTCGGGCGCTCGAACCCAACATGGAGAAGCTGGCGCGGATCGACCGTTTTGCCACGATCGTGACGGCGCCGGGCCGCGATTGCGATTTTGTCTCGCGATTTTTCGCGCCGGCCAAAGGCGTTCCCGAAGATCCGGTCACCGGGTCGGCGCATTGCACGCTGATCCCGTACTGGTCGATGCGGCTGGGCAAGACGAGCCTGCATGCGCGGCAGTGCTCGAAGCGGGGCGGTGAATTGTTCTGCCAGATGCTCGGCGATCGCGTGAGCATCGCCGGCCGCGCGGTGAAATTTTTGGAAGGGCACATCGAAATTCCGGACTGAGTTCGGAAACGCGGATGTCAGCGCGGCTGGGGCAGCCGGGGCCGCAGCCACAGGAACGCGATCGCGGAGGCGGCCTGCGCCGCCACGCCCACCGCGACGACGGCGGCGAGCGATCGCGCATAGAGCAGCCCCATCGCCATCGTGCCCGCAAACCAGCAAACGCCCCACACGCCGTTGAACGATCCGAAGGCGCTGCCGCGCTTATTCATGGAGACGACCTGCGAAATTCCCGCCCGCAGGCAGGCATCCTGCGAACCCATGCCCGCGGCCCAGCAGGCGACGCTCGCCAGCGCCGCGGTTCGCCCGCCGAGAAATCCGAGGGGCAGCGACGCGATGGAAAAAAGAGTGCCGAGCACGAGAACGGGAACGCCATAGCGATCGAACATTTTGCCGAACACGAAGGCCAGCGCGCCTTCGAGCCCCATCGCGATGGCATAAAGCAACGGGATCTCCGCAGGACTGGTCAGGTGATCCTGCGCGAAGCGATAGACGAGCAGCGGCCAATCGACAAATCCGAATGCGAGCAATCCCGCCGCGAAGGTGTAATACCAAAAAATTCTGGGAATCGGCAGCGGATTGGGATTGCGCGCGGAAGCGCCGCGGGCCGGATGCAGAATGCGCGCCGTGGTCAGGGCCGCCAACGTTCCCACCGCGGGAACGGCGAGCCACAGGAACGACGTCCTGAAATTTCCGGAGCGCATCACGCCGGCCATCATGAGCAGGGGCCCGATCACCGCTCCGGTCTGATCCATGATGGAATGCAAGCCGAATCCGAAGCCGTGGCCGACTTCCTCGGTGGCTTCGGACAGGAGCACGTCGCGCGCCGGGCCGCGCAGAGCTTTGCCGGCGCGTTCGGCGGCAACCAGGATCGCGGCCATCCTCCAGCTTCCCGCAAAAGCCAGCGCCGGCACCGCGACCACGTTCATCGAGTAACCAAGAAACGTAATGCCCCAGTAGGCGTGCGTGCGGCTGGCGAGCCGTCCCGAAAAATAGCGCAGGCTTTGTCCGAGCATCTCGCCGAGCCCGGAAATAAATGCGACCTGCGCCGCCGTCGCGCCAAGACTTAACAGATAAGGGCTGATGGAGCTGTGCGCGCCCTCATAGGTCATATCGGCGAAAAGGCTGACGACGCCGAGGCAGATAATGAAGCCGATCGCGGTGCGCCGCTTCTGCCCGGCAGCGGTCAAGCGTGACCCTCGGTGAGAGTTTCGATGACGGAAAGAATCCCTAATAAAAGCAGGGCGCTGACGCCGGCATAACGGATCATTTTCGGCGGCACGTGTTCCTGAATCCATCCTCGCACGCCGGCGCCGATGGAGGCCGCCAGCAGGCCCTTGGTAACCATGGCGCTGACCGCGCCCGTCCAAACAATTAGAGGAACATGATACTTGGCCGACAAGGCGGCGGCCGTAATCTGCCCGGCGTCGCCCCATTCGGAAAAGAAAATTGCGGCGAAGGAGACCATGGCGGCCTTAGGAGCCGAAACGGCGCCGCGCGCCGCGCGCCGTTCATCCTTGCGCCAGACGGCGATGGCGACGCCGATGAAGCTCGCCGCGGTGAGGCCCGCGACAAACAGCGGCGGCAATTTGGAAATGAGCTCGCCCAGGGCGACGGCGGCGGCCATTTTGAGCATGAACGCGCAGGCCATGCCGACCATGATCGGCACAGTTTTGTATCGCGCGGCGAGAACGCCGGTGGTGTAAAGCAGTTTATCTCCTACGATCTCCGCCAGGAAAACGGCGCCATAGGTTGCGAGGAAAATTTCCAGCAACATCGAAATCAGGATGCCACAGACTCAGCAGGGGTGGGGGAGCTCGGCGCGGCGCAGCCAGTAGCGGTCGAAATCGCCCACCAGGTCGGCAAAATCCGTAGTCGCCTTGCAAAGATAGGAATTGGCGCCCAACGCGTGCGCGCGGCGCACGTCCCGCTGATCGCGCGAGGAGCTGAGCATGATCACCGGAATCACGCACAGATTCGGATCGTCACGAATCGCGGTGAGCACCTCGAATCCGTCCAGCTTCGGCATATTGATATCGAGCAGGATGAGATCGGGCTTGGGATTGTCGCGCAGGCGGGCCAGGGCGCGCTCGCCGTCGCGGGCGATTTCGAGATCGTGGGCGATGGAAAGGGCCTGAAAAGCCTCCTGAAACAACCAAATATCGGTTTCGTTGTCCTCAACGAGCAAAATTTTCATGCGCTCACGATTAGACGTTACAGAGAAAGGCCGCAACTGAAAGGGGTGCTGGCGTGGAGCATTTGGCCAAAGGCGTGCAGTGACCATAGGCGGAGAAGGAAGAAAAGAACACTTCGGACTCATTGGGCTGACGTAAATCTCGCCTGGATGTCACGGTGACATCCAGAATAACACACACTCGACACCATAGCGATATCCGTAGGGCTTGTGCTCTAAGACGCCCCAGAGGGTACGACTGTGTTATCACTTTCTTTCCAGCTTCACAATGGGAAAACGAGATCCACAACAATTTGAAGGTAAGTCGAAGACGCGCGGCAATGTAGGAGAAAAACCCTCACGCGATCAGAAAAACGGCACTGCGACGGTCTCGCTGCGCATTCCGATCGGGATGTTGAAGGAGATTGATGACGCTTTACAAAAGCGGCCGTATCGAATTCCGCGCCATTTATGGCTGCTTGAGGCCATTCATGAAAAACTCGCCGCCGCGCGCCGGGAGCGCGATACCAATGGCGCTATTGGAGATAGAGGGCGTTGAAGAAGAACTTATACGCACCGTGCGACTGGCCGCGCCACTGCGGGCGAAAACCAAGCAAAATGACGTGTCCTTTTCCGTAATCGGCATCGAGGGCCGCGATTTTGCCTTCGAGCCGATCCGGTCCGGCAAGATAACCGCTTTCAAGCGGCGAGCGTTCGCGAGAATATCGCGCCAGTACCGTACCCTTGAAATTGGGCTTGGTATCGAAAGCCGGGCCGCGCTCGAACATGACGATCGGATCGGGTGAGAGTCCGGCGAGCAGGGGATTTTTCGGATCTTCAAGATGGATTTTCAAAAGACAGCCGGAACAGAAGAACTGATTTGGATTCAGGCCGGCGAGTACATTCGTTACCGGGAGTTGAAACTGATCGATGGCGAAAAGGGAAGCATTATTGAAGGTAATCAAAGTGCCGCCGGCATTGACGAAATCGCGCAAAGCGCCGGCGCCCTCATCACCGATGCCGCCGGCGTAGCGTTCCGGAATCACTCCAGAATGATAGCCCTCCATAATGGAGCGCGCGCTCGCGTCCGGCAGCAGGATCACATCGTATTTGTCTCTTAAATGTCCCGCGCGTATGTCCGCGTTATAAAGATTTGTGAAAGGAAAGTCGAATTGTTCGAAAATCCAGCGGGTCCAGCCTTCATCGATATTGGCTTGCCAGGCTCGATAAAGGCCCAGGCGCGCGAGCTTTATGGGCTTTCCCGTCTCCTTGGCCGATCCCAATTTTAAATGATTTTCGGCAAGAATTGAATCGAGTTTTGACTTCTCCAGATTCGATACCGAAATATCGTTTCCGGAAAAACTCACGGTTCCCTTCGCGGCGAGGATCTGATTTACCGCCCGAAAGCTGGCGTTGGCGTTGCGATCGAACGGCGCAACCAGGCCTTTAATGGAAGTGACCCGTTCCAGGCCCTGGCGAAACTCCGGAGTAAGTGGAGTAGTCACGGCGTGGACTTCGACGTCCATCTGATACGGAAGAGTCCAGCCCGTGACGTCGTAGGGGCGCTGCGTGAGCTGCGGGTAAACCTGCGGCTCGAATAATTCCTTCACCATTCCTGCAAACGGTTGATTCATGGCAATCACCCAGGCGTCGGGCTTCGTGGTCTGATCGACTTCGATGCCCTGAAGCATCAGCTTCTCCATCAACAGGCCGGCCGTGGGAGCGTCGTGCTGCTGGCGGGGAATGATATAGGCGTACGGCGGCTCCTTTTCGAATTTCTCGATGGTATCTCGCGCCGCACGATATTTGTTGTACTGCATCTGCTCGTGATATTTGACCGCCAGATCGAGCACGGCCATATCGGCGCCATACATGTATTTGCAGGCATCGGAAAGCCTCCACCAGCCGCCTTTCCACGGACTTGCGTAGAGCATCTCCGACTCAAGACCCTGCCGGAATTGGGGAAATTCATCGACCGTATAGAAATGCGGCGTGGCGTAGCGATACAGCGCGGTCTCGGTAAAAAAAGAAATGGTATGGCGAAAGTTTCCAATGTTATCGAGATAGCCGGGATACCACACATCGAAGCTTTCCTGATGCATGGAGCCGGGTAAGTCATGCTGGTCGAGATACTGCGCGATGGTCATCCCAATCAGATTCAGCCAGCGCAGCATGAGCGGATGCATGTTGCTCGAAATCGGGTCGGCAAAGGGGGGAAGATAGATGCGGCCGGGAAAAGGCGCGCTCTGATGCTGCGTGTAAAAGACGAGCGGCTGAGTTTCCAGAGTGGCTTTCGTCACTACCCGTGATTCGATCATGTTCAACATGTAACCGTCGCGGTTATTATCGTGACCGACATACTCCTGCCACAACTCCGGCAGCGGGCTGACTTCATACTGCGTCCCCAGATTCCGGCGATACCAGTTCGCGACCATGTTTTGACCGTCGGGGTTGATGGAAAACCATAACTCGACAATCAGGTTATCCCGGATCGCCTTGTATTCCGGATCTTCGCGGGCGACCAGATCGTAGCCGAGCTGGATAGTGTGCTGCGCGTTGGCGACTTCGCTTGCGTGCAGGCCGCCGTCGATGTGAATGATCGGCTTGATGTCATGCGACATCTGCCGGGCTTGTTCCTCGCTGATGCCGCGCGCCAGGGCGAGCCGCCGCGACATTTCTTTATAGTGCTCAAGCTGGGCGAGATTTTGCGGGCTGGAGATAAACGCCATGTACCAATCGGCGCCGCGGGTCGTCTTCCCGACCTGGACCAGCTTGATGCGGTCGCTTGACGCCGCGAGCTTTTTAAAGTAGCCCAAGGCGTCATCGTAAGTGGCCAGATAGAAGTCATCGCCGGGCTTATGGCCGAGCACGGATTCCGGAGTGGGTACGGCGGCGAAAGCGCATCCGGCGCAAAGGAACAGAAAAAATTTCTTCACGGGATCACCGCCAGTTGATATTGGTCGAGCAAGTCTTCCATTTTTGTGTTGCTGAAATCTTTGGTGCGCAGGTCCGCCGCGAGCTTTTTGAGATTCAGGGAATAAGTCGCTTCTTTTCGCGCGATGGCTTCATCGGTGACCTGCGCGCGCAGATCATCGAGCAGCGGAAGGCGGTCGCGCTGAAAAGCGTCGAGCATCGCTTCCAGCTTCCTTCCCTCCTCGGCGGCCTGCGGACCACGCGCGGTGAAATAGGCGCGATTTTGATTAAGCAGCGCCGTCAGTGCATTCTTGAGCGATTCCGCCTGCGTCTTCCACTGCGCCTCCGGACTCGCGCCGCCGCGTCCGGCGCGATCGCGCCCGCCGTTTGCGCTGGTTTGCCCGGCGGCGAGCTCGGGAGCCATCGACGGGTTGTAATAGAGAGCATTGAACAGAAATTTGTACGTGCCGTGGGATTGGCCGCGCCATTGAGTACGGAAGCCGATCAGGATAATGTGGCCGCCGCCGTAGTTCACGTCGAGCGCGGCGGCTTTTCCTTCCAGATGCTCCGGACCCAGCAGATAGCCGCTGCGCAGCGGATTGCGATCCCGCGGATAGGAGGCGAGCACTTTACCGCGAAAATTCGGCTTGATGTCGAAGGCCACGTTGCGTTCGAACATCACCGTGGGATCGGCGGGAAGGCCCGCGGTAACCGGATGACCGGGGTCGCGAATCTCGGTTTTGAGCAGCGTGCCGGAGCAGAAGAACTGATTCGGCCGCAAGCCTTCGAGCGCGTTCGTGACGGGGAGTTCAAACTGCTGGATGGGAAACAGAGACGCATTGCCCAGCGCGACCAGAGTCCCGCCGTCCCGCACGAATTCGCGAAGCGCGTCCACGCCCTCATCGCCGATGCCGCCGGCGTATTGACCGGGCACGGCGCCCGGCTGCAACCCGTCGAGGATCTGCCGCGCGCCCTGCTCGGCGAAAACGATGGTGTCGAATTTATCGCGCAGATGGCCGTCCTGAATATCGTCGTTGTGCAGGCGGGTGAAGGTGAAGTGGAACTGTTCCAGGATCCAGCGCGTCCAGCCCTCGTCGATATTGCCGGACCACGGTTCGTAAATGCCGATGCGCGGTTTCTTCACGGGCCATGCCGCGGGCGCTTCGTTGAGTGACTTGGCGTCGACGCCGTCGCGTTGGAGAATCGGCGCCACGCGGCCGGTGGCGTAGATGACCGCAGCGGACTTATCGAAGCTGACCGTGCCGCCAGTATCGAGAATGTCGTTGACGGCTTTCAGCGCGGCATTGGAATTGTGCGAGAACGCAAACACCGGTCCGCTGCCTTCGACTTTGCCGGGGATGGGATCGAGCTTCTCGATTTTACGAAGCGCGCGGCGCGAATCCTCGCTGACGGGTTCGTCGACGGAGACGACCTCCACGCCCATCTGCATCGGAAGCGTCCAGCCGGTTACGTCATAGGGGAGTTGCGGAAGCGGCGCCGGCGGCGCTTCCGGTCCGCGACCGGCTCCGGCTCCACGCCCGGCGTTGGCGGTTGTTGCCGGCGCGGCTTGTTGACCTCGGCTGCCCGCGCCTCCGCCTCGGCCGCCCTCATTGGTGATCGGCGCCCCGATGGAATGGAACTCCGGATATTTCTGCACGTCGAACAGTTCCTTCACCAGCGCGGCGAACGGCTGATCCATTAAGACCACCCAGGAGCCGGCGGGATAGGTTTCGCCATTGGCGCGAAAACGATCGGAGGCTTGATGCACCTCAATGCCCGCGATCAACAACTTTTCGACTAATGTTTCGGCGGTGGGCAGGTCGCGCTGCTCGCGCGGGATGACATAGGCGTAGGGCGGTTCTTTTTGGAATCGCTCGATGGTTTGCTTGCCGGCCTGGTAGCGCGTGAATTCGATGTCCTCGCGATATTTCGCCGCCGTATCGAGCACGGCCATCGACGCCAGCAGCATCGTCCGGCAGGCGTCGCTCAAGCGCCACCATCCGCCCTTCCAGGGGCTCGCATAATACACTTCGGCGCGCAGGTCCTGCTTGTCGCGAGGAAATTCATCCACGGTGTAAAAATGCGGCGTGGCGTAGCGGTAAAGCGCGGTTTCGGTGAGGAATGAGATAGTGTTGCGGAAATTGTTGACATGGTCCACAAATCCGGGATACCAATCGTCGTAGCGGCCGCGATGCATGGCGCCGGGCATGCCGTGCTCGTCGAGATAGGCGGCCATGGACGTGCCGAATTTATTCACCCATCGCCACATCAGCGGGTTCGTGTTGGCGGAAACGGGATCGCCGAACGGCGGAATCCAGATGCGCGCGGGAAACGGCGCGGTCTGATGATGGTTATAGAAGACCTGCGGATAATATTCGAGCTCGTATTGGGTGATCACCCGCGACTCGATCATGTTGTTCATGTATCCGTCGCGGTTGTTGTCGTGGCCGATGTATTCCTGCCACAATCCCGGAAAATTGCTCACTTCATAGACCGTGCCGAGATTCTGCTTATACCAGTGCGCCACCATGTTCTGGCCGTCAGGATTGATCGAGAACCAGAGAAACAGAATGACGTTGTCGAGAATGGAATTGATCTCGGGCGTCGTGCCGGTAACCAGGTTGTAGGCGAGCTGGATGGTGTGCTGCGCCCCCGCGACTTCGGTCGCGTGCAGCCCGCCATCAATATGAACGAAAACCTTGCCGTCGTGGGCCAGCGCGCGCGCATCGCTATCGGTGAGGCCGCGGACCAGCGCCAATCGGCGGGCAATATCGCGATATTTTTCAAAATCGCGGAGGTTCCGCGCCGAAGAAATGATCGCCATGTACCAGTCGCGCCCTTCCGTGGTCTGGCCGACTTTGACCAGTTTCAGCTTGTCCGTGGATGCGGCGAGCTTCTGGAAATATGCGAGCGATTCGTCATAGCTGGCGAGATAAAAATCGTCGCCGGGGTTGTGGCCCAGGACGGACTGCGGCGCCGGAACTTGCGCGGCGAGGCCCGCGGCGAGCAGGAGGATCGGGAACAGCCTCATAAGAAAGATAGGCTAACATTCCCAACATGCCGAGCGGGCCGAACATGCCAAGCGCCGGTCAGTTCGAACGCGCCGCGGCGGCCAATCACGGCCATCGCCGCCAACCGTGGCCGTGCCCGACGGGCCAACGGCATCGATGCAGGCGACGGGTGGATCAATATGGAGGCGATCGAGTCCCGAAAGCATGGCACGAAAGCACGTAGGGACGGGCCTTCGAAGATGTTAGGATCGAAACACGGGCGCGTAGCTCAGGTGGATAGAGCATCAGCCTTCTAAGCTGAGGGTCGCTGGTTCGAGTCCAGCCGCGCCTACCACGCCGGGCTCTATGTCGTGAACTGATCTAAGCGACCTTAAATCCGAACGCGAGCGCCATCACCGCCCAATTGCTCGCGGCCGCCGAAATGTACTGATCGGCGCCATGGGGAAAGCCGCTGTCGAAAAATGGCTGCAAGGGAACCGTCCGGCTCCGGACGTGCCAGGAGCCATCTTTCATCTGCGTGCTCAACAGGAATTTTATTCCGCGCTGGTAAGCCGGATCGCGGGGCGAGACGCCGGCGGTCCGCAAGGCCACCAGCGCCTGACCCGTCGCGTAGGCATCGCTTGAAAGCGTGGATATCTGCGACCAGCCGCCGTCGGCGCGCTGCGTGGCAATCAGCGCGTCCCCCATCTTGCGCACCCTTTCAGGTTTTTCTCCGGCCCATACGATCCCGAGAATCTGAAAGACGCGATCTTCATTGCTCTCCGGCGGAGTCGATTGAAGCCACGACACCGCGCGCCGGATCGAGGCGCGGTAAATCTCGCGCCGCGGCGCGGGTGCGTATACGGCGAGAGCGCGTAACGAAACCGCGGTCACCTCGAATCGGCTCGATTCGATCGGCGGCCGACTGGCATCGAGCCGCCAGGAACCATCCGCCTCCTGCGCGCCCCGCAGAAAACGCGCCATCGCGTCCGTGGCGGCGTTCGCCGGAAAAGATTCGGCGGCCAACCCGGCCAAAATATAGCTGGTGGTGTCCGATTCTCCCGCGATGGAGATCCCCTGAAGATAGCGCTCGCGGCTGGCGGCGGCGTATCGGCCAATGGCTTCCAATTGCGATCGCGCAATGTCGCGATCGAAATCGACTCGTTGTTCGCGCAGCGCGGCCAGCGCCATTTGATGGAAGCTGTTGTTGTGGCAGGAAACGCAGCCGGATTTCTGCATGAACGTTACATCGGTCCGCTGCAAGAGTGGTGTTGCGCGTGCGATCGCCGCGCGCGCCGACGGCGCTGGATCCGGCGATTCGAGCGGCGCGGGCGGGCGGCCTTGTTGTGCTCCGAACTTCCGTAAAACCGCGGCCACTGGAGTTTCGCCCTGCAACAACGCGTAATCGAGCGCGGTATGCCCTCCGTCGGATTCCGCGTTTACCGCCGCGCCATGCTCCAGAAGCGCGCGGACATTTTCGGCCGGCGCCACCCTCATCGTGGTGAACCATGCCAGCAGCGGCTTTCCGATTTCAATCATATTCGGATCGGCGCCGGCATCCAGCAGACGCTTGATATGGCTCGGGCTCACGTCGAACTCGGCCTCTTCCAGAGCACCCTTCATTGCAGCCTTGTCCATCAACGGCAGAAGGATCTCGATACAGGCGTCGCAGCCGCTGTGCGCCGCAACGTTCACGCCGCCGGAAAGCATCTCACCGTTGGCGCCCTTGGCGATTACTGCGCGAAGCAGCGTTTCATTGCGCGCCGCGCTACACAGGGAACCCCGATGGGCCGGCAGTTTGGCTCCCCGGCCGAGCAGCAGGAGAGCCGATGCGTCACTATCCTGCCGGTGCAGCGCGATCTGCAATGCGGTGCGCCGCTCGTCGGAAATAATATCGGGATCGGCGCCGCGATCAAGCAGAAGCTGGACCTTTGTCACATCATCCACCGCCCACATCAGCGGAGTCGCGCCAACACCGTTCGCCAGATTCGGATCGGCTCCCGCATCGAGCAGCTTACGCATCGATGCGATGCTGCCGTAAAGCGCCGCGTACTGGAGCGGGGTATCGCCCTCGGCGCCATGCCGGTTCACCGCGCTTTTGTCGAGAATGAGGCGGCCGAACTCCATGTGGTCGCCGCGGCGCAGTGCATCCATGATGCGCGTCGCAGCCGGATCGGCCGCCGGCGCGGGCTTCTCCCCGGCGAGGCTGTCGGGCCATTCCGCGCCCTGATCGATCCAGTTGCGAATCGTTTCGATTTGCTCAGCCGGCAAGGCGCCGGTCGGAGGCATCCGTGGACCGATCTTGTCTCCGGAAATTTTCAAATAGAGAATGCTTCCGGCGGCGTTCCCGGGTCCGATGATGACGCCTCCGCGGATCTCGAATGCGGAGCTGCGCCGGTCAAGCCGCAGCCCCGCGGATTGTTGCGACGGCCCGTGGCAGCCGTAGCAGGATCGCTCGAAAATCGGCCGGACATCTCGCGCGAAATCGACCTTCGCCGTCTCCGCCCCCACGAGCACCGCGGCAGAGCCGAACATCAGAAAGACGCAAAAACGCATCATCGCAGCACCTCTTCCGGAATGATCGAGCCGGATCGTAATGATTCTATTACGAGCGGCCGGTTGACTCTCAGGCGCGCCTTGAGCCGATCGTATTCACGATACGAAGAATATGCGGAAATTGACATTTCGGCGCGCTGACCATTCTATTATGATCGGCGCGTTATTCTACTGGCTGACCCGAAGAGCGATTCCAAAGGGGCCGCTGGACAAACACGCGCGGATCCCGCGCGGGCCGGTCAGTTCAAAACGGGCTACGCGGCGGCGAATTGCGAACATCGCGCGGCGGTTTGACAATTGCCGCGCAAGGGTGCCATCCTGCCCAATCAGCCTATGGTCAAGTACGTTCGCTTTGAAAGCTCGCCCTATCCGGCATTCGGAATTCTCGATGGCTCGACGATACATGAGCTCGGCTCGCCACAGGCCGCGGCGCCCATTAGCAGGACGCATCGGCTCGCCGATGTGAAGCTGCTCGCGCCCTGCGCGCCGTCGAAAATCCTCGCCGTCGGCCTCAATTATAAGAGCCATCTCGGCTCCCGGCCCGCGCCCACCCATCCCGAAATTTTTTATAAGCCGCCTTCCTGCGTGCAAGGCCACGACGGATCGATCGTTCTTCCGCGCGACGCCGCCAATGTTCACTACGAAGGCGAACTGGTGCTCGTCATCGGCCGCCAGGCGCGTAACGTCTCCGAGGAAGAAGCCGCCGCGGCCATCTTCGGCGTCACCTGCGGCAACGATGTGAGCGAGCGCGATTGGCAGCACGGCGACAAAAAAGACCTGCAATGGTGGCGCGCCAAGGGCGCCGATACGTTCGCCCCGCTCGGACCCGCGATCGCCGCCGGCCTCGATTATTCCGATCTTCTTCTGACCACGCGCCTCAACGGCGAAACCGTGCAGCAGCAGCGCACGTCCGATCTGTTGTTCCCTCCGGCGAGGATCGTAAGTTACGTCAGCCGCTGGGTCACGCTCGAGCCGGGCGACGTCATCTTTACCGGCACGCCCGGCAGCACCAGGAAGATGAATCCCGGCGATACGGTGGAAGTGGAGATCGAAGGCATTGGAGTGCTGCGGAACAAGGTTGTCGCGGCATGAAAACCACCCTATTCCTGGCGCTGGCAATTTTCGTCGCGGGCTATCTCGCCGTTTGGATCGCGTCCATTCGCAAATACGAATGGCCCGGCCCGCGCGAGCTTTTCGTCGGACTCGTCACCAATTTTTTCGACACGCTCGGCATCGGCTCCTACGCGCCGACCACTTCGTTTTACAAGCTTTGGGGCCTGGTGCGCGACGAGCAGATTCCGGGAACGATGAATATCGGCGATGTGCTGCCGTCCACGCTGGAAGCCTTCATTTACATCACCGTGGTGCAGGTCGATGTGCTGACGCTCACCTTAATGATCGCCGCATCGGTCGTCGGAGCCTGGCTTGGCGCCGGAGTCGTGGCGCGCCTTCCGCGCCGCAAGGTGCAGATCGGCATGGGTATCGCCCTGATCGTCATGGCGGGATTTTTCCTGATGCGCCAGCTTGAGCTTTTTCCGGGAGGCGGGGAGCGGAGCGGTCTCACCGGCTGGCAGCTTGCCGCTGCGGTCGCCGCCAACCTGGTGCTCGGCGCGTTAATGACGCTGGGAATCGGGATGTACGCGCCGTGCATGATGATCGTGTATCTGCTGGGAATGAGCCCCAAGGCCGCCTATCCGATCATGACCGGCTCGGCCGCGTTTCTGGCGCCGGTGGCGAGCATCCGTTTTATTCGCGAGAAAAGCTACAACCTCAAAGCCGCGCTCGGCCTGGTGATCGGCGGACTGCCGGGCGTACTGGTAGCGGCGTTCATCGTCAAGGAAATGTCGCTTTACTGGGTGCGCTGGCTGGTGATCGTCGTGGTCGCATACACCGCCGTGATGCTGCTTCGCTCGGCCATGCTGGAGCGCCGCAGCGCCGCTTAGACCCCACCTGGTAAACCAACCGCATTATGCTACGAGCAGGGCAATATGCGGCTATTGTTTTTCCTTCTGCCGGCAACTCTGCTACTGGCGCAATCGAAAAATCCCGGCGATCTCGCGCCGGGCAAGATCCTCATCACCACCAACCCGGCGCCCGATCCGATTTTCGCCGAGTCCGTTATTCTGCTGATTCGTTACGGCCAGGACGGCGCTTTCGGCCTGATGATCAGCCGGCCCTCAGGCATCCCGATCGCGCGCGCCTTGCACGAGCTCCACGGCGCGGCCGGCCACAACGAACCGGTTTTTTTCGGCGGACCGGTGCAGCTCGACGCCGTCGCCACTGGCCACCGGCCACTGATTATTCTGGATTCAGTGCCCTGCGACGAATCGTACATGCGATTGGCCTTGGAACTCGCCCGCGAAGCGGCGAGCGCGGGGGAAGTGCCGGTGGGCGCGGTGATCGTTGCCGGCGGCAAGGTGATCGGACGGGGTAGAAATTCGCCGATCTCCTTGAGCGATCCGACGGCGCACGCGGAAATTCTCGCGCTGCGGGAAGCCGCCGCCGCGATCGCCAATTACCGGATCGAAGGCTCGGCCATGTATTCCACGCTCGAGCCGTGCGTGATGTGCGCCGGAGCTTTGGTTGCCGCGCGCGTTTCCCGATTGGTTTTCGGCGCGCGCGACCTGCGATTCGGCGGAGTCCGCAGCAAATTTCAGATCGCGGACGCCGCCGTGTTGAATCACCGCGCGGAAATCACCGAAGGCGTGCTGGGGGCCGAATGCGCGGAACTGCTGCGCGATTTTTTCGCCGCGCGGCGCGACCGCCACGCGTCATTTTAGAAAAATATCGGTAGCCCAGAACAGAAAAAAGATGATGCTGACGTAGCCGTTCATGGTGAAGAACGCGGCGTCGATGCGCGAGAGATCGCCCGCGCGAACCAGACGGTGCTCCCAGGCGAGCAGCGCGGTGACGGCGACGATTCCGGCGATGGCCATCGGGCCGAGAGCGAAGGATCGAACCAGCATCGCCAGGCAGATCAGCATGCCAACGTGCAGCGCGCGGGAAATCCAGAGCGCGCCCGCGATGCCGAATTTTTGGGGAATGCTGAAGAGGCCGGTCTGAATGTCGAAGGCGTAATCCTGGCAACTGTAAATAATGTCGAAGCCGGCGGTCCAGAGAGTGACGGCGGCGGTGAGCCAAAGAATCCGAACCTCGAGCGAGCCGCGCATGGCGATCCAGGCAGCCGCTGGCGCGATGCCGAGCGAGAATCCCAGGACCAGGTGCGATAAAGACGTGAAGCGCTTGGTGTAGGAGTAAAACATCGGGATCGCCAGCGCGAGCGGGGCGAGTTTGAAGCACAGCGGATTCAGCTCGCGCGCGGCGAAGATGAAAATGAAGGCCCAGGCGGCGATAAATCCCCAGGCGAAACGCGCGGTGAGGAGGCCAGCGGGAAGATGGCGCATTTTGGTGCGGGGATTGTGCGCGTCAATTTCCGCGTCGAGCACCCGGTTGAACGCCATGGCGACGGATCGCGCGGCGACCATGCACACGACGATCCAGCCCAGCCGCCACAGCAGGTGTTCGCGCCTGAAGTGGTCATCGCGCCAGGCCAGAAGCGCGCCGGTCAGCGCGAAGGGGAGCGCGAAGACGGAGTGCTCGAATTTGATCATTTCGAGCGTCAGGCGGATGCGGCGGAGCAAGGCGGTCAAACAATTTTATTGTAGACCGATGGTCATCACTGCCCGGTGGCGAGCGAAGGAGCGGCCTCATTGCGGATCAGGCGCCACAGCGCCTCGACATGCTCGCGTTCGGTCGTCGCCGAGCCGATGGAGACTCTCACCATCCAGCGGCCATCGAGGATCGCGGGCGTGAGGTAGGCTTCGCCGGATTTATTGACGCGATCACACCAGGCTTGGGTGTAGCGGTCGAGCGCCTCGCCTTCAAGTCCGGGCGGCTCATGGCGGATGCAGATCGTTTGCAGCGGAACGGGAGCGAGCACTCGCCAGTGCGGAGCCGCGCGGACCTGATCGGCGAACCATTGGGCGTTGGCGAGATCGCGACGGAGGCGATTCTGAAGCGCCGCTACGCCTTGTTCGCGAATCAGAAACCAAAGCTTGAGGGCTCGGAAACGGCGGCCGAGAGGCAGGCCCCAGTCGCGGAAGTTTTTCACTTGGCCGTCGACGGAAGAGCGAAGAAAACTGGGGTTCGTGGACATGACGCGGATCAGGTGCTCGGCATCGCGGACGTAATAAAGGGAGCAATCGAAAGCGGCTCCCAGCCATTTGTGGGCATTGAGGACCAGCGAATCGGCGCCTTCGATGCCTTGCCACATCCAGCGGCATTCGGGGAGGATCATTGCCGAGCCGGCCATGGCGGCGTCCACGTGCAGCCAGAGTTTGTGCACCGCCGCGATTTTCGCGATGGATTCGATGGGGTCAAGCGCTGTGGTCGCGGTTGTGCCGGCGGTGGCGACAACGGCACAGGGGAGATAGCCCGCGGCGGTATCGCGGCGGACCGCTTCTTCAAGCGCGGACGCTCGCATGGCGTAGTTTTCGTCGTGAGCGATCAGGCGCACGTTTTGGCGTCCGAAGCCTGCGAGCAGGGCGGCTTTATCGACCGAGCTATGGCTGTGGGCGGAGACATAGACGATCAGCGGCCTTGGCTGCGATTGCAGCCCTCCATGGGCGAGACTGTAGCCGGTGGTTCGTTCGCGGGCGCAAAGCAGAGCGAGCAGCGTGCAGGTGGAGGCCGTATCCTGGATGACGCCGCTCCAGTTTTCCGAAAGGCCGGTCATCTGGCGCATCCAGCCGGTGACGGCTTCCTCGACTTCGGTGAGCGCCGGGCTCGATTGCCAGGAAAGGCCCAGGACGCCGAGGCCGGTGCTGGCGAAATCGCCCAGGACGCTCGCCAGCAGACCGTTTGAGGGGAAGTAGCCGAAAAATTTCGGCGATTGCCAGTGAGAAAGGCCGGGAAGAATGATCTGTTCGAGATCGCGCAGGATGGCTTCGAAGGGCTGCGGTTCCTGCGGTGGCTCCGGTGGGATTTGCGATTTGATTTC
This sequence comes from Terriglobia bacterium, assembly GCA_021325175.1. GTDB lineage: Bacteria > Acidobacteriota > Terriglobia > Bryobacterales > Bryobacteraceae > Palsa-187. The sequence continues at coordinate 26,462 of JAJPHS010000132.1, read as the reverse complement.
GCCGGGGGCGCTGCGGGACATGACCGGAAATTCGGCGATGCGGCTGCGGTAATCGGCGATCCAGTCGATCAGCTGGTGGCCGGCTTTACGGAATTGTTCGGGAGTCATCGATCAAGTATTCAGAATAAAACGTCAACGCAGCGCGAGATTCACGGCTACGATCAGGAGCGATGCGGCGGGAATCACCAGCAGCGCGCTCTTGAGGCGCTTAGGGTCGCCACCGGCGATCGATCCGATCACGCGCGAGCTGATCGCCAGGCCCAGCCAGCCGGAGCTGATCGCGAATCCTTGCGCGGTTGCGGTGTAGGTGTGGAAGCGATCGCCAACCATGGCGAGAACGGTGGGAAACATCGGGGCCATGGCGATTCCGGCGAGGAACACGGCGATGCCGGCGAAACGCGTGGCGCGCAGCATCCAAAAAGTGGTGACCGCCATCAGCGTGGCGGCGGCGAGGGTCACGTTTTCGGGCGAGACGGAGCGAAGGACTTGAGACACGACCAGGCGTCCGATGAGCAGCCCGAGCGCAAAGCCGAGCGACAGGATGTTGAGAGCTTTCGATTCCGGGACGCCCTGCGCGATCAGATGCTGGGCCAGCCAGTTCCAGACGCCGACTTCGCAGGCGACGTAGAGAAACAGCATCAGCGCGAACAGAAATAGCGCGGGCCGGCCGAGGACGGATCCGATATTCGCCAGCGCGAAGCCGCCGCCGGAGGGAAGCGGCATCGGCGTGGCGATGTGGATGACGAGCGTGATCGCGGCGCAAGCCGCGACCGTAAAGCAGAGCCGGAAAGAGTTTCGCTTCAGGAGATTCGCGGAAAGAAATGGCGTGAGCAGCCCGCCGAGGCCGAAGAAGAGGTTCAGGAAATTCAGGGTGATGGCGCGATGCGACTCGTCCACGTCGCCGGCGAGCGCGTTGGCGCCGGTGACGATGATGCCGCCGCCGAGGCCGAGCAAGAATAGATAGAAAATGATGCTCGCGTAGCCGGTCGATTTCGGCAGGAGAAAAAGCGCGATGGTGACGAGCGCAAGGCCCAGGATCAGGCCGGCTTTTTTGCCTTCATGATCGATCAGCGGTCCGACGCCGACCGAGGCGATGATAAGCCCCAGCGCCTGCATCGAGGCGATCGTTCCGTTTTGCTTTGGGGTGAGTTTGAATCGCGCTGAAAGATCGGGCAGGATGGTGCCGAGCATGGCGGCGATCATGCCGTAGACGAAGATCGCGAGAATGGCGGCGAGGATGAGCATTGAGCGTCGAGTTTATCATGGTATTCTCTGGTCGATGGAGGATTTTGACCGCCAGTTCCGGCGCGTCTGGGACACGTTGCAGGAGACCGCCGCCATCGGGCGCGAGGCGGAACGTCGGGCGAACGCCAGAATGGATCGCGCCGATGCCCGCATGGATCGCGCCGAGGCGAGAATGGATCGCCTCGAACGCCAAATGAGGGGGATGCAGGCGCTGGTCAAGACCGGAATGCGCTGGATGGCCAAAATCGCCCAGGACCATCGCAACCTCGACAAAAAAATCGACGCCCTGGTCGATGCCCAGATGCGTACGGAAGAGGCATTGCGCCGCTGGCTGGAAACGAGAAACGGCTCGAACGGCCACAAGAAGTCCTGAGGGCGAGCCTTTCGCCGCGGGTGCTATACTGGGATCAGGTGGCGAGCTTACGGAGTGGGCGAAAGCCCACTTTTTTATTGCTCGCGATGAGAATACCATGGCGGACCGAGCGGCGATCGTCGAAAAGGTACGGGAAATTGCCGAGCGCGTCGCGGGCGACGTGGGCCTGGAAATTGTCGAGGTCGAGTTCGTCGGCGGCGGCAATAGCCGTGTTTTGCGCATTTTTATCGATAAGCCGGCGGGCGTAACCCACGCCGACTGCGAATATATTTCGCAGAACGTCGGCACGATTCTGGACGTCGAAGACGTAGTGCCGGGGGCGAGATACACGTTTGAGGTCAGCTCGCCCGGGCTGGAGCGGAAGCTCAAAAAGCCAGGGGAGTTCGAGCGGTTCGTGGGACGAAAAGTGAACGTCGTGCTGCGCCAGCCGGTGGAGAATCAACGCCATTGGGTGGGCCATCTGAAAGGCTTCGCGCAAGGAATCATCACACTCGAGCCGTCGCCGGGGCGGGATATTCAGATTCCCTTCGAACAGGTGGAACGGGCGAACCTCAAGTTCGAGTGGTAAGGTCCGAATCAAACGACAAACGGAATTTATATGAGCCTGGGAACGATTTATCAGTCCATCGAGATACTCAGCAAGGAAAAAGGGATCGATCCGAAGATCATTCTGGACGCGGTGAAGGACGCGATGCTGGTGGCGGCGCGGAAACATTTCCGCACCACGGAAGATCTGGTCGCGGACCTGGATGAGCAGACCGGCGCGATTCAGATTTACGGCGTGCGCCGCGTGGTCGCCGACGTCGCCGACCCGGATAAAGAGATTTCGCTTGAAGAAGCCCGCGAAATCAATCCCGCGGCGGAAATCAACAGCGAAATCCGACTCGCCAAGCCGACCGACGTGCTGGGGCGTATTTCGGCGCAGACCGCCAAGCAGGTGATTTTGCAGAAGGTCCGGGAAGCGGAGCGGGAAAACATATATTCGGAATACTCCGGCCGCGTGGGCGAGCTGGTGACGTGCGTGATCAAACGGGTAGAAGGCCAGGATCTGGTCGCCGATCTCGGAAAAACGGAAGCGCGTCTGCCCAAGAAAGAACAGTCGAAGCTGGAAAGTTTTAGCGTGGGGGACCGGATTCGCTGCGTGATCAAAAGCGTGGAAAAAACCGGGAAAAATGCGGGCGTGATCGTTTCCCGGGCGGCGCCGGAGCTGGTGATGCGCCTGTTTGAGCAGGAAGTTCCCGAAATTTACGACAACACGGTGGTGATTAAAGGCTGCGCGCGCGAGGCGGGCGAGCGAACCAAAATCGCGGTGTCGAGCCGCGACCGCGACGTCGACAGCGTCGGCGCCTGCGTGGGCATGAAGGGCATGCGGGTGCAGTCGATTATCCGCGAATTGCGCGGCGAGAAGATCGATATTATCGAATACAACGACGATCCGGTGGTATTTGCCACTCATGCGTTGAGTCCGGCGAAGATTTCGCGCGTGACGATTCTCGATGCGACGGAAAAACACATGGAAGTGATCGTGGATGACACGCAGCTTTCGCTGGCGATCGGCAAGAAGGGGCAGAACGTGCGGCTGGCGGCGAAGCTGCTCGGCTGGCGCATCGATATTAAGAGCGAAGAAGAGAAGCGGCAGGAGGTGGAATCGCAGATGGCGGCGCTGGTGGTGCCGGGCGCGCCGGTTTCGGTTCTGATCGATCACGGGCTGCCGGAAGCGATCGTGGACAAGCTGATGGCGGCGGGGGTGCCGACGGTGGAACGGCTGGGCTCGATGACGCCGGAGGAGCTGGAGGCGATCGAGATCGGGCCGGAGGTGGTCGGGCAGCTTCAGGCCGCGGTGAACGGATATTATGGACAGTTCGAAAGTTCCGTGCAAGGTGAACAGAAAGCGGAGCCGGAAAGCGAATCTGTTAGGATAGAAAACACGGAGCAAGCGGAGCCGCGCGAGGCGAGTTAACGAGTGGGGCTTCTTCGAGGAGAGGTATATCGAATGGTCCGGCTGTAGAAAATTTGCCGCCGGATCGTGAATGTATGAGCAAAATCCGCATAAATGAGCTGGCTCGCGAGCTGGAGGTAAAACCGAACGTGATCCTCGAGCTGCTGCCGGAACTCGGCGTTTCAGAAAAGAAGACGCACTCAAGCTCCCTCGATGACGAGGTGGCGCTCGAAGTTCGGCGGCGGCTCGGCGGAGCGGTTCCGGAGAACGGGGCTGGTCATGCGCCCGCGGCCGAATCGAGTTCCGAAGCGGCGCAACCGGCGATCGAGCCCGCGCAGCCGCCCGCGCCGGAGCCTGCTCCCGTGGCGCAACCTCCGGTTGTTAAGACGGAACCTGCTCCGGTGGAGGCGAAGAAGGAAACGATCGAGGAGCCACCGCCGCAACCACGCGCTCATCCGGTGCGCCCGCCGCTGGCGAGCACGACCAGCCCGGCGGCGCCGCCGGCTCAGCCCTCGACTCCAGGTCCCGCCGCGCAGCCATCGGCTTCCGCGCCGGCGCGCGGCGTGACGATTCCAGCAAAGCCGGTCCCTTCGCCGCGGCCGGGACAGATTTTATCGGGGCCGCGCCAGCCGCTACCGCCGGGTATGGGTGAAGCGCCGAAAGCGCCTCCCGCCGTGGCGATCCCCGGCACGCCGCGTCCGGCTCCGGTTCCGAGCATTCCCGCGCCACGTCCGGCCGCTCGCCCCGGCGCGCCACCCGCGGCGCAATCGGCACCAGGCGGGCAGCCGATGGGAGGAGGCAGTCCGCTGCGCCCGCCGGCGAAACCGAATTTAGCGGGGCAACCGGCGGCCCGGCCGGTGGTGCCTCCGCGTCCGGATTTAGTTGCGAAGCTGACGCAGCGTCCAGCCGCTCCTGGCGTACCCGCTCAGCCGCGGCCGGGGATGCCGGCAAATCGTCCGGCGAGTCCGATGCCGGGCCGTCCGATTTATCAGGGACCGGTGCGGCCGGGACAACCTTTATCGCGCGGTCCGGGGCAAGCTCCGGGCGGTCCGGGACGCGGTCCCGGCGGGCGCGGGCGCGGGATGCATCCCACCGCCGGACCTCTGCGCGCGGAGCCGGCGACGGTTCCCACCGAGACTGGCCGTCGCCACGCGACCAAGCCCGGCGCGCGAACGGATCGGCGGCGCGAGGAAGAAGAGGGTCGTTTACGCCCGGTGGCGCGGCGCGCGGAAGCGTTCGAGCCGCCGCCGGTGGATCGCGAAATTACGATCGCCGAAGGCATCACGGTAAAGGAGCTTTCCGAAAAGCTCGGCGTTAAGGCCAACCTGGTGATCAAGCGGCTGTTCGAGAAGAAAATTTTCGCGACGATCAATCAAACCCTGGATGTGAAGCTGGCCGAGGAGGTTTCGCGCGACTTCGGCGCTTCGACCAACAAGGTCAGCTACGAGCAGGAAACGCGGCAGGAGATCGAGGAAACCGAGGTCGAGCAGGACCGCGAGAAGCGGCCGCCGGTGGTCACGATTATGGGCCATGTCGACCACGGCAAGACAAGCCTGCTCGATGCCATCCGCTCGGCGAACGTAGCGGCATCGGAAGCGGGCGGGATCACGCAGCATATCGGCGCGTATCACGTCGAAAAGAACGGGCGCAAGATCGTTTTCATCGATACGCCGGGCCACGAGGCGTTCACGCGAATGCGGGCCCGGGGAGCGAAGGTAACGGATATTGTAGTGCTGGTGGTCGCGGCCGACGACGGCGTGATGCCGCAGACGCTGGAAGCGATCGACCACGCGAAAGCGGCGCAGGTCCCGATCATTGTCGCGATCAACAAGATCGACAAGCCGGACGCGCAGCCGGAGCGAATCAAGCAGCAGCTCGCCGATCGCGGGCTGTTGAGTGAAGACTGGGGCGGCGACACGGTAATGGTTCCGGTTTCGGCGAAAGCGAAAACAAACCTCGATCTGCTGCTCGAAATGATTCTGCTGGTGGCCGACTTGCAAGATTTGAAGGCGAATCCGGCGCGGCCGGCGATGGGAACGGTGCTCGAAGCGAAGCTCGATCGCGGACGCGGTCCGGTGGCCACGGTGCTGGTGCGCAACGGGACCCTGCGCGTCGGCGATTATTTCATTTGCGGATCGGTTTTCGGGCGCGTGCGCGCGATGTTTGACGATCGCGGCCAGCCGGTGCGCGAGGTTCCACCATCGATGCCCGCCGAGGTGCTCGGTCTGGACTCGCTGCCGGATGTGGGCGACAACTTCCAGGTGGTTACGGACACGGCGAAGGCGAAACAGATCGTCATCTATCGCGAGAGCAAGGCGCGGGAAGCAGCGATGTCGAAGACCAATCGCATCACGCTTGACCAGTTGCACGATCAGCTCAAGGAAGGCGAGACCAAGGAGCTCAACATTATCCTTAAGACCGACGTCGGCGGCACGGCCGAAGTCCTCACCGACACGCTGCAAAAGCTTTCGACCGATAAAGTGAAAATTCGCGTGCTGCACTCCGGCGTTGGCGCGATCACGGAGACCGACGTTCTGCTCGCTTCGGCGTCGAACGCGATCATTGTCGGATTCAACGTGCGGCCGGAGCGCACCGCGCAAGCGGTGGCCGAGCAGGAGAAGGTGGACATTCGCCTGCACACGATCATCTACGAGCTGTCGGATGAGATCAAGCGCGCCATGAGCGGCATGCTCGAGCCGGTGTTCAAGGAAGTGTACAAGGGCCGAGCGCAAGTTCGCGAAGTGTTCCGCATCAGCAAGGTCGGCACGGTGGCGGGCTGCATGGTGCAGGATGGGTCGATCACCCGAGACAGCGAGGTCCGGCTGTTGCGCGACAATGTGGTGATTTACACGGGCAAAGTTCTGGGTTTGAAGCGCTTTAAAAACGACGCGAGCGAGGTGAAGACCGGCTTTGAGTGCGGCATTTCGCTGGCGAATTTCAACGATATCAAACCGGGCGACGTGATCGAAGCTTTCGTGACCGAGCGCGTCGCCAGCGAAGCGCTGGTTTAAAAGGCGAAGCCGTGCGTCGTATGCGAGACTCATGCCATCCATCGGAGTCTTGATCCTCGAACTGCGGCTGGAGGAGTCGCACTCGCTCAAAGATAAGCGGCATTACCTTAAAAGCCTCAAGGACCGGCTGCGCGGCAAGTTTAACGTATCCGTCGCCGAAATCGATTATCAGGATTTGTGGCAGCGCGGGCTGGTCGCGGTTGCGACGGTTTCGGGCGATCAGGCGCATGCCGAGCACGTTCTGCAAAACGTGGAGCGGGACGCGGCTCTTCTGCTGGGTCCGCTGCTGGTGGGAACGAGCACCGAATGGTTGTCCTAAAGCCCATCCAGCTTGCCTGCTGCGGGCGTCCCGCTCGCTAGTTGAAGGTCGTGGCGGCGGCTGAATTCATCTTACGCCGAGAATTGCAGCCAGACTCCAGAGATGCTCATGACCATCGATGCGTCGGAAGTGCTTTTCGGTGAGCAGCCAAGCCGAAGCAACCCAGCGCTCGACCATACTGCTGTCACGTGAACGGATCGGGCCGCGTCCGCCACGTCCGCTCCACTCTGGTCTCACTGGTTTGCAGGAATACTCGAGCTGTTATTTCGCGATTGGCCGATTACAGTGCGCAAGTACGAGGTTCGCGGTAAACTCAAAGGAGCCGCTGGCTTGCTGGAGTGGCGGAACTGGCAGACGCACGGGACTCAAAATCCCGCGCCCTTCACTGGGCATGTGGGTTCGACCCCCACCTCCAGCACCACTATTTTTCAGGAACTTAAATCTTTCGAATCGAATCCGCCCTTGGCTTACCAGGCGTGGGCGGAACGATTGTAGTATGGGTCGGCGCCGGCTTCGATGACTCCGTCGGACAAAACGCGAATCACCACCGGCGCGGCGCCGTTGTTCCAGCGCGAGGCGATGCTGGTGTGATGGCCCTTGGCGGCCAGCTCCTCGACCACCAGCGGCGAGGTGCGCTCGTCCAGAATCAGATCGCCGCGGTTCCAGGCGTGATTGTCGAAGCTCGAAATCAGATGGCGAGTTTGAAAGCGCGGCGCTTCGGTCGCGTTCTGCGCGTTCATGTTGTATTCCATGATGTCGAACATGATCTGGATCAGCGCCTGATCCTGATTGTCGCCGCCCGGCGTGGATAGCGCCAGATACGGACGGCCATCGGCGTAAGTCACCAATGTAGGACTCAGCGTCACGCGCGGCCGCTTGCCTCCGGCGAGCTCGTTGGGATGGCCGGGAATCAGAACGAAGCTCTGCGCGCGTTCGGTGAGCGGAATGCCAGTGTCGCCGGCGATGACGCTCGGCAGCCAGGCGCCGGAGGGCGTTGCGGAAAACGCGATGCCGTCACGATCGATGGTGTCAACGCAGGTTGTATCGTGCGCCATGAGAGCATCGTCGATTTTGAAGTGCGTCGCCGCGGTCTCCGAGGGATGCTTGCCGATCTTGCCGTCGATTTTGCCGGGCAGGAAATCCTGCGAGGCGCGCCCGGTGATCTGCTTGCGGCGCTCGTTGCCGTACTCTTTTGAGAGCAGAACGTCGGCGGGAATTTTGTTGAATTTGGGATCGCCGTAATAAGTATCGCGGTCGGCGTAGGCGAGCTTCAGCGCTTCCACCAGTCGATGAATGTATTCGGCCGAGTTGAGCGGCGGCCGCGAATCGTATCCCTCCATGATGTTGAGAGTTTCGATCATCGCCGGACCCTGGCTCCAGAAGCCGGGCTTATAGACGCGATAGCCGTGAAAGGTCGTCGAAACGGGCTCCTCCACCTCGAGCTTGAATGCGGCCATGTCCTCATAGCGGAGCAGCCCGCCGTTGGCTTTCATGAAGGCGTCGATTTTACGCGCGATTTCGCCGCGATAAAAATAATCGCGCACCGCGTCGATGGCGGCCTGGCGGTGCTTTCCCTCGGCGAGCGCTTTCTTTTCGGCTTCCGCCATTCCGCGCAGGGTGCGGGCCAGATCGGGCTGGCGGAAAATCTCGCCGACGCGCGGCGCCTGCCCGTTGGGCATGAAGTGGGCCTTGGATGTCGGCCACAACTCGAAAAACTGGCGGCTGTAGGCGATGCTCTGCGCGCGCATCTCATCTATGGCAAAGCCGTCGGCGAGCTCGATGGCAGGCGCGGCGATTTCATTAAACGATTTGGTTCCGAACTCGCGCAGCGCGAGCAGGCCCGCGTCGACCATGCCGGGAACGAGCACGGGCATGATTCCGGCGACGGGGATGATTCCTTTGAGGCCGCCGGGCTCGGTTTCAAACAGCTCGCCGATTTTGAGCGGGCGGGAGCGGAACATTTCCGCGGTGGCCATTTTGGGCATCGTGCCCACGCCGGCGATGGCGTAAACCTTGCCGGTTTTGGCGCGGATCAAGATGGGCGCTTCGCCGCCCATGCCGAAGTGCGAAAACTCGGTGACTGACGCGGCGAACATCGCAGCAACGCCGGCATCGACCGCATTGCCGCCGTGATAATAGATTCGCATTCCCGCCTCGGTGGCATATTCGCTTCCGGCCGCGACGGCTCCATGAGTGCCGCGGACGGCCTGCCGCATCGGGTGGTCGTCACGCTTCTGCGCGGCTAAAAGCGCGGCCGCCGCGAGGAAAACAACAAACTTCTTGGGCATGATGTTCTTTTTGCGTCCGCCCTCATTATAATGGTTTCGCGTGGATGCTCCGACGAATTGCCGCGAGAGGAAAGCGCCGCGGAAGGATGAAAACGAGCCGATGCTCTATTGTCCGCTTTGCAGCCGGCGCCTTGCCGGGCGCAAGTGCAAGCTGTGGTGCGAGCAGTGCGGCTATTACCTGAGCTGCGCGGATTATTATTGATGAGCGAACTTCAAGGAATTCTCGAACGATTCCGCCGCGGGGCGGAGCTGCTGGCGGTGGCCACCACAGGAGCCGCCGGGCCGGAGCTCGATTTCAGGCCCGAAGGAAAGTGGAGCGTGCGCCAGATTGTGAGCCATGTCGCCGATGCGGAAGCGGTGGGCGGGATGCGGCTGCGCCAGATTATCGCCGAGGACAATCCGACGATGATCGCCTGGGATCAGAACGCCTGGGCGGAGCGGCTCGATTACCACAAGCGGAAGATTTCGAGCGTGCTGGAAATGTTTCGCATCCTTCGGGCTGCCAATTACGAACTGATCAAGGATCTGGCCGAAGCAGAGTTTGAGCGCGCGGGCACGCATTCGGTTCGCGGCCGGATGAGCTTGCGGGAGTTGGTAAGACTAATGGCGGAGCACGCCGAAAATCACGCCACGCAACTGCGCGCGGTGCGCGCGGCGTACAAAGAGCATCGCGCCAAAGCGGGCGCGGTACAGCCATCCTGAGCGGCTTTAGAATTTCCACGGCTGCCGCGCAATGAACGCGAATTACTGATTCTGCTTGGGCGATGAGCCTTCCTTGGCCAGCCGGAGTTTGGCGTTGTCGAGCTTGTCCTTCACCTTGGCCATCTGTTTCGCATCCAGATCGGCGGGCGAGCTGAGATTCCATTCTTTGTAAGAAATCTCCCACTGCCCCACCGCCTCGCGAAGCTTGGATTCCTTCAAGAGCACGTCACCCAGATGATCGTGCACCGTGGCATCGCGCGGATCAAGCTCCACGGCTTTTCGCAGATTCTCCTCCGCTTCCGGGAGCCGGCCGAGCTTGAAATAAATCCAGCCGAGGCTGTCGAGGAACGCGCCGTTGTTGGGAACCTGCTCGTTCGCTTTCTTGATGTAGCCCAGCGCGTCGTTCAGCTTCAGGCCGCGATCGGCCAGCATGTAGCCGAGATAATTCAACGCCTCCGCGTTCTCCGGATCGATCTCCAGCACCTTGCGGAAAGCCGCTTCGGCGGCGTCGACTTTGTTCTGTTTTTCAAACATCGCGCCGCGCTGGAAGAAGACCAGCACCTTTTCGTCCTTGGTCTGCGCGATCTTCTCGGCTTGATCGATGGCTTTGGCTTCCTCGTTGAACTTGCGGCCCTTATCGTAGACCTGCGCCAGGTTCAGATACGTCTGCGCGTCCTGTTTCTGATCAAGCTGCTTTCTGACGATCGCCGCCGCCGCATCGGTCTTGCCCAGATCGGCTTCGGCAAACGCGAGCGAAATATTGACGCCGCGATCGTTGGGCCATTTCTTGGCCGCGTCCTGCGCTTCCTGCTCGGCCTTGTTGTATTCCTTGCCGGCGGTATAGGTCTGGATGATTTCGGGCTCGACGCGCGGGGCTAAATCCTGATCCAGATCCTGCATCTGGCGAAAGGCATCGACCGCCTGATCGATTTGGCCGGCCTCGCGCGACTTCTGCCCCAACTCCTCCAACAGCCGGATGCGGATCCCTTTCTCCTGCTGATTGTAGGAGCGCTTTTGCGTGCTGGTGAGAATATCCTTGATGGCCTGAATCGCTTCGGGCATTTTACCTTCCGCTTCCAGATTGAGGACTTCGTTGTAGCGGATCTCCAGGTTGCCGGAATCGATGGTGCTGGCCTTGGCGGCCATCTCGCGGGCCTTGGCGAAATCTTTCTTTTCGCGATAAATTTCCGACATCCGGACGTAGGAGTCGGCGTCGCCGGGCTCCTGCGCGACAAGCTGTTGATAAATCTTGAGCGCGTCGTCGTAGCGCTTGGCAAGCACCAGATCCTGGGCGACGGCGCGCTGCAAATCGGAGGCGTCCTGCGGGTTCTGGGCCAGCGCCCGGTTGAGGGTTTCCGCGGCCAGCGAATACTCCTTCATCTGCTCATAGGCGCTGGCAAGCTGGCGCAGGCTGCGCTGGCTGGGATTCTTGTCGGCGAGCTTTTTGAGAATCGCGCTGGCTTCCTCGTTATTGCCCTCATCGAGATAGACCATAGCGAGGCCGGCCTGAGCCTCGTCGTTATCGGGATCGGCGGCGAGCGCGCGCTTGTAAGCCTTTTCGGCCTCGCCGGTGTTCTGGGCGATCTTTTCCAGGCGGCCGAGCATCACCAGCGAATCGGCGTCGTTGGGGGCCAACTGCGCGATCTTCTGATATTCGGCGATGGCCTTTTGCAGCATGTTTTCATCGATACGCTGCTGCTGCGGGTCACCGATCTGGCGCATGTACACGCGCGCCAGCAGACGGTGCGCGGGAACATCGTTGGGATCCTTGCGCAGCGCGGCTTCGGCGTCGTCCTGGGCCTCGCGCGCCCGTCCGAACTGAAAATAAACGTCGGACAGCTCCTCGGTGAGCATGGGCGAAGTGGGATCGGCCTGAATGGCAGCTTTGTAATTCTCGATGGCCTTGTTGAGGTTCTCGGCGCGGTTGCCGGGCATTTCGGCCATCTCCGCGTACATGTGGGCCAGCGCGTAATGATAATATGCCGAAGCGTGATCGATCTTCTTGGCCTGCGTGTCCTGCGCAACGGCGCTCGCTCCGATCAGGAAAATCGCTAATGCTGCTTTATACATTCCGTCCTCTTCGTCCTGAATCCCACGTTAACTTTAGTATATAGACTCGACTCGCGCAATGCCGCCGATTATTGTGATCGCCGGGCCCACCGGCTCCGGAAAAAGCGCGCTGGCGCTTCGCCTTGCCGAAGAATTCGCAGGGGAAGTGATCCATTGCGATTCGATGCAACTCTATCGCGGCTTCGACATCGGCACCGCCAAAGTTCCCCGGGAGCAGCGCCGCGGAATCCCGCACCACCTGATCGACGTAATCGACCTCTTCGACAAGAAAGCGGTGCGGGGAGGCGTTTACTCGGCTGGCGATTATGCCCGCGACGCCCGGCGCGTGATCGAAGAAGTTTCGGCGCGCGGCCATCTGCCGATCGTGGCCGGGGGCACCGGGTTTTATTTGCGCGCGCTGCTGCGCGGGCTGCCCGAGCTTCCGCCGCGCGATGAAAGCTTGCGCCAGCGGTTGGCGTCGCGCGAAAATTCGCGCCCCGGGGCGCTGCATCGGATTTTGTCGCGTCTCGATCCGGCGGCGGCCAAGCGCATTCACCCGCACGACCGGCCGAAGCTGATTCGCGCTCTTGAAATTCGCCTGTTGACGAGCCATCCCGCGCCGCCCTCCGATACCGCCGATCGTTTGTCTGGATTTCGCACGCTGCTTCTCGGTCTCGATCCCGACCGCGCGGCGCTATACAAATTTTTGGATGCGCGAGCCCATGAAATGTTTCGTTCCGGTTTGATCGAAGAAGTGAAGCATTTAATTCAATCCGGCGCAAACGGGGATGAAAAACCGTTTGAATCTCTCGGCTACAAGCAGGCACTGGCGTATTTGCGCGGTTCGCTTTCGCTTGAGGAAGCAGTGGCTTTAACGGCGCTTGAAACCCGGCGATATGCCAAACGGCAATGGACCTGGTTTCGCCGGGAGAAAGGGATCGTCTGGCTGCGCGGCTTCGGCGGCGATCCCGAGGTGATCGACGAAGCAATCCGGATGGTTGCGGAGTTTACCGCCGGCGCCGCGCCCCGCGCGAATGTGGGCTGAGTTGTGGCACGATTGTAACCATGTGTAACATCACCAAAGCCATTTTCATGCTCGGCGTTCCTGTTCTCGTTTTGGCGCAGCCTCCGCTGTTGGGACCGAGGCAGCTCGATGAGCTGGTTTCCCGCATCGCACTGTATCCCGATCCCTTGCTGGCGCAAGTACTGGCGGCGGCTACGTATTCCGATCAGATTCCGGATGCCGACATGTGGGCGAACCAACATCGATACCTGCACGGCGAGGAACTGGCTCGGGCGATCAGCGAAGATCATTTGCCGTGGGATCCGAGCGTGCAGGCGCTGCTGCCGTTTCCCGAAGTGTTGCACATGATGGCGATCGATCCGGGATGGACGCGTGAGTTGGGCGATCAGTTTCTGGCGCAGCGCGAGGCGGTAATGGACGCGGTACAGCGCATGCGCCACCGCGCGTATGAATACGGATATCTGCGATCGAATCCGCATTTTAGCGTGGTGGTGTCCGGGCCGTCGATTGTGATTAATCCGGTGGGCGTGTATTACGTGCCGGTCTATAATCCGGGGGTGGTGTTCGTGGCGCCGCGGCCGGGATTTTTCCTCGGCGGCGCGATTACGTTCGGCGCGGGCGTGACGATCGGCGGCGCGTTCGCTCCATGGGGCTGGGGCGGCGTGCGGTTTGGCTGGGTTGATCATGAAGTGATCGTCAATAATCATCCCTGGACGCGGACTTACGTGAATCGTACGACCTACGTGCATCCCTATTCGGTCCCTCGGTATGAGCCGGCGCGGCGTGTGGAGGGGCATCGGCTGGAGGAGCATCGGCACGAAGAGCGCCGCCATTGAATTTCAACAGATTCGCCGCGGCTTGCGGCCGCGCGTTGATAACGGAGCGCGCTGCGAGCCGTCTTAAAGAGGTAGGATGAATTAGAGCCATGATCATCCGTAAGTCGACCGATCTTCGCTATTCGGATGTAACGCCGAAGCAGGTTTATCTCAACCGCAGAAAATTTCTGGCGGCCGGATCGGCGGCGCTGGCCGCGCCTCTGGTTCGCGGCAATACGCCGCTGGCGGCGGCAGTGAAGAGTCCCTTTAGCACGACGGAAAAGATCACGCCGAAGGATCTGGCGCTGCACTACAACAACTACTACGAATTCGGAACGGGCAAGGAAGATCCCGGCAGGAACGCGCCGGGTAAGCTGGTCAGCATTCCGGAGTGGACGATTCGCATTGAAGGCGAGGTCGCCAAGCCGCGGACCATCGATCTGGACGCGCTGCGCAAGATCGCACCCATGGAAGAGCGTATTTACCGGCACCGCTGCGTGGAGCGATGGTCGATGGTTTTTCCCTGGATCGGCTATTCGCTGAGCGCGCTGCTTAAACAAGTGGAGCCGACCTCGAAGGCCAAGTACGTGGCGTTTCAGAGCTATTACAATTCGAAGTTCGAGCTGAGCTCGTTTTCGGCGGGGATCGAATTTCCGTATGTCGAGGGTCTGCGGATGGACGAGGCGATGCATCCGCTGACGCTGCTCGCCTTCGGAGTTTATGGCGAGATGCTGCCGGATCAGATGGGCGCGCAGGTGCGGCTGGCGGTTCCCTGGAAGTACGGATACAAGAGCATTAAATCGATCGTGAAGATCAAGCTGGTGGAGAAAGAGCCGCCGACGACGTGGAATCTGGCGGCGGCGAATGAGTACGGCTTTTATTCGAACGTGAATCCCGAGGTGGATCATCCTCGATGGAGCCAGAAAAAAGAGCGCCGGCTGCCGGAACTGTTCCCGCGCGACACGATCAAGTTCAACGGCTACGGCGATCAGGTCGCCGGCATGTACGCGGGAATGGATCTTCGGAAGTATCATTAGGCGCAACTCCACGTCCGCCCCGCGGTTAATTGCGTGGTTAAAAAAATCCTTTTAAGCCCCTGGACCAAGGCGGTGGTATTCGCGCTGTGCCTGGTTCCGCTGGCCGAGCTTCTCTGGCGCGCCTACAACCAGGACCTTACCGCGAATCCGGTGGAGTTTATCACCCATACCACCGGCGACTGGACGATCCGTTTTCTGATGATCACGTTATCGGTGACGCCGCTGCGGCTGTTGTTGCGGCAGCCGCAGCTGGTCCGGTTCCGCCGCATGTTCGGGCTGTTCGCGTTTTTCTACGCGATGCTGCACTTTACGACCTGGTTCTGCATCGATAAGTTTTTCGACTTTCAGGAAATGGGCAAGGATATTCTGAAGCGGCCGTTCATCACCATCGGAATGGCCGCGCTGCTGATGCTCGCGCCGCTCGCCGTCACCTCGACCAACGGATGGGTTCGGCGGCTCGGCTACCGGCGATGGCAAAAGCTGCACCGCCTGATCTACGCGATCGCGCTGTGCGGGGTGATCCATTACTACTGGCTGGTGAAATCGGACATTCGCCTGCCGCTGCTGTATGGAGCGATCTGGGCGGCGCTGATGGCGGCTCGCCTGATCGAGTGGAGGCGAAGGCGCGTTCTGGCTCCAGTTACTTAGACCCGGTTACTTAGAGAGGTCCGCTCACGCGTTCCTGCATGATAATGACATCCAGAATTTCCGCGATCGACCAACCTCCACCCGATGGCTTGAACCGCCATTGCGCTTCGGAAAGACCGGCGGTCGCGCCGATCATGCCGCTTCGCGTCTGCTCCAGGTACTTCCGAGCGTGCAGGATTTCCTCGGAAGTGAGCCTTTCATTCGAGCTGATTTGTGCAACAATGCCCATAATCTGTCTCCTCACTTCCACGACGTTCGATTTCTCCGTTTTCGACAGTGGCAAAGAAAAAAGGCCGCATCTTTTTCGATGCGGCCCGGATTGATTGTTCAGGCGTTCAGGAAAACGTCCACGGCGGACGCTCGCGGGTGTAACCGTTACGGATGCGTAATTCGTTGATATTCATGATTAATCGTGATAATATCATCGGGTATTGCGAACGCGCTTCGGCAAAAAAGAATGATAATTACGCTAATGAAGAAAGCTCACTTCGTATTTCTGTCCGCGTTGCTTGCATCAGCAGCTAACGCGCAACCCGTTTGGACCTCGATCCTTTGGACTGCAGGATCATCAACCGAGGCGAGCGGTGATTATTATCGCTTCAACAGCGGCATTACGCACTACGCGGATCAGGCCGCGACAACGTATTCGCCATACAGCGCGCCACTAGACGGGTACGGCAATCCGTCAAGCAGCGGCGGATATGATACCACATGCTCTGGTTCACCATACCGCTGGCCCTCAGAGTTTATCCGCAGCAATCCCGGACCACAATCTGGGACTTACAAGGGACTGGAAATGGACGGCATTTTCGGGTACGGAAGCACTGGGACAGTCGGGAGCGGCGCATCGCTCGTTGAGGCCATTTTCTTTCACGAGAACCAGTGCTACGGGGATGGGCGCGAGTACGGCTTTAGCTTCGATGCGACCAGCGGCACGGCTGGAGGCCTACTGGGGAACCCATATGAATACGCCAAACCAGGTCTCAAATACGGAAGTGATAAGCGGAACCTGGTACGGTACGGAGTACTGGTTCATAATTTACCCGCAGTCGGGCGGTTCAAACGGCTGCCAATTCGTTGTCCAGATCCTCGACACGGGGTTTAATTCCAAGTTCAGCTACACATACGATGTGGACGACAACACGAATGTTACGGGTGCGGACAGCGGTTTTTGCTCCACGATTGAAAGTGAATCAAGCGGTTTCTACACCGCGACGCTTCAGTATACGCCAACGATTACGAGCATCGACACGACCGATATTCATTTGACGGTTTACACGATAAAAGCTGGAAAATAGGTCACCCAAACAGGAATTAAGAGCGGGTGCGGCCGAATGGATGCGCACTCGCTCGCCTGAAAGCCGGCGCTAGGGCATTAGCGTATTTGGCTTGCCATCGTGTCTTGAGTAATGGCAAACTGGATTCCTAGTCTCGGTCATGCTCCCACCCGCCAAGAACGCATCAACGAGAGCTTGGTTTAAAAGCCGCGGATTGTTAGGGGTCGCTGACGCGTCAGCGCTCCTCGTTGTGAACCTGATAATCTGCCATCGATTGCTTCGGCTTGAATACCTCGACCGCTTCTCGTCAATTGAGGGGGCGTTCATCTCTCTCTCGAGCTACATCAAGGATCATTGGAACCTTTTCGGTTGGTTTCCGCTTTGGTACGGTGGTATGCCGCTATCTATGACCTATCAGCCTGGACTGCCGTACGCTGTTGCCGCGGTCGCAGCCGCTGCCCACATCAGTCCAGCGACTGCATATCATACACTCATTGCGACCACTTACAGCTTGGGCGCGGTGACGTTTTACATGATGGCGCTCGTACTCATTCAGAGCCGCGCCGCAGCGCTGTACGGCGCGCTATTTTACTCACTTTTTTCGCCGAGCCTCCTATTTTTTAACACAATCCGCACGGATGCAGGCGGGTTTTGGAATCCGCGGAGACTCCAGGCGCTTGTCGTCTACGGAGAAGGTCCGAATGTGACGGGACTTAGCCTTCTCATGTTGTCTGTTGGGCTGCTCCACATCGCGTGCGTTCGGCGCACGTCCCGCTCTTACCTGATGGCCGCGGTAGGGATGGCTGCGGTCGTCGCCACAAGTTGGCCGTCTACGGTCGCTTTGGCTATGGCGTGCGCCTCATATATTATTTCGTACGATCTTGAGGACATCCCGAGGGCCCTTTTGTCCGTTGGCAAGGCTGGCATTATAAGCATTGGGCTCGCCGCCCCATTTGCACTACCGACAACTGTCCGCGCCACCCTCCTCAACACTAACGCGATGGCGGACGCTCCGACAATCGGCAATGCCCGTTGGGTCGCCGCAGTGATATTATTGACGGCGGCGCTTGCGCTCCGCTTCCTGATCCGAAAGTGCGGAGGCAGTTTTGCTCTCCGTTTTTCCGCGACGCTCTCAATACTGCTCGGCGGTCTCGTGGGATGCGCAACCTGGTTTGGCGTCCGGATCCTGCCGCAGCCGGTTCGGTTTCACCTAGCGTTCGAGATCGGGTTCGTGCTAACCTTGACCGCCCTCCTCGCCAGATGCGTCCGGCGTTGGACAGCCGCCGCCAAATTTATCGCAATCGCATTCCCTCTCTTTATCATCTGGCAGTTTGTAAATTACAGATCGTTCGCTCGTGCTCACATCCGGGCGGCCTCAATCCGTACGGCAGTGGAATATGAGTCCGCGAGGTGGTTTGCCGATAACATGCCGAATGAACGGGTGGCCGTTCCCGGAACCGTGAGCTTTTGGATGAACGTTTTCACGAGCAATCCTCAGCTTGCGGGCTGCTGTGAGCAATCTATCATAAACCCCGAAAACCGAATTGCCGCGTATATAGTATCGGCAGGATATCTGAATGACGAGCAGACCGCCCGACTGAGTACGCTGTGGCTCAAGGCGTATGCCGTTCACGCTATCGAGCTGGGCGGACCGACTAGCAGGGAGTTCTATAAGGCGTTCAAATTTCCATATAGATTCAAGGGCGGATTTTCACAGCTTTGGCATTCAGGAGAAGACGCGATATACGCCGTTCCCCATCGCCCGATCGGCTTGGCGCGAGTGGTTCGCCAGTCAGATCTCGTATCGCGAGCCCCGGTAAACGGTCTGGATGTCTCGGACCTCAACAGGTTCGTTACTGCACTTGATGACCCGCTCCTTCCGACGCTAAGCGTCGCCTGGCATGGTCCGGACCGCGCCAGCATAACCGGGACAGTGGCGAATGACCAAATAATCGAGCTCGCTATCAATTATCATCCCTGGTGGCGCGCCTGGAACGGGACTCATCGCGTTCAGACGCGCGCCGACGGCCTGGGATTCATCGTAATCGAACCGGAGTGTTCCGGCCCCTGTCATATCGAGTTGGAGTGGGCCCCGGGAATGGAAGCGAGCGCGGCGGCCGCCACTGCTATCGCCACACTGGGGATTATGATCGCGTCGCCACTTTTGACTCGGAAGGCGCCGAAGTCGCGCCCACGGCCCAGCGCCGGTCGTGCCTAAGAGATTACGTTTTCGGGTTCTGAAACGGCGGGTTGAAACACGACGCAGTTTCTGCCCTGGCGCTTGGCCGCGTAAAGAGCGTCGTCGGCGACGCGGATCAGCGCTTCTGAATCGATGTCCAGGCCGGGACGCGAGCAGGTTGCGCCGAAGCTGCAGGTGATGACGCGATGATCGTCGTTGATGGACATCGGCTCGGCGGCCAGCGCGGCGCGCATCCGCTCGCCCTGGGCGGCGGTGGCTTCCTCATCGCAGCCGGGCAACACGATTAAGAATTCCTCGCCGCCGTAACGGCCGATGGAGTCGTATTGGCGCATGGAGCCTTGCACCCGGTGCGTGAACTCGAGCAGCACGGCGTCGCCGGCGAAGTGGCCGTAGGTATCGTTGACCGATTTAAAGTGATCGAGATCGGCGAGGATCACGCCAACCGGGCGATGCTCCCGGCTGCCGCGGACGAGCTCCCGCTGGAGAATGTCCAGGATTGAGGATCGATTCCAGATACGAGTGAGAAAATCACGCGTGGCCTGCTCGCGCAGCTCTTCGCGCGCCGTGACAAGCTGCTGCTGCAGGTCGATGATGCGAGTGCCGGCGCGCAGTCTGGTTTTCAGCTCATGCTGGTCGAAAGGCTTTGTGACGTAATCGTCGGCGCCGGACTCCATGCCTTCGATCAGGTCCTCTTTCAGGCTCTTGGAGGTGAGAAGCAGGATATACGTGTAGGCATCTTTTTCCTTGGCGTGCTCGCGGATGCGGCGGCAAAGCTCCAGGCCGGTGAGCCCCGGCATCACCCAATCGAGGATCACCAGCTTGGGAGCGTCGGGCAACTGGAGCACGTTCCAGGCTTCAATGCCATCGCAGGCAACGACAACTTCATAGCCCCACTTACGCAAAGTCGCGTCCAGCAGGTGCCGGGAAACGATGCTGTCGTCGGCGATCAGAACTCGCATGAATGACTTCTTTCATATTATCGGTTTAGTTTCGCGCTAACTTAAAGTAAGTTTTCGTTGTAAAGGAAGGTGAGCGGGCCGGGGTCCGGCCGATCTTTGTATCCCACTGTGTATATTGAAGAAAATATGAGACACTGTTCAGACATGGCGCAGGCAAATTGGACGCGATTCGGGGTTGCGCGGTGGCTGATCGCCGCCGCGATTGTCCCCTCGCTGGCCGGGCAGAGCAGCTATTTTCCTCCCAAGGGGAGCTGGCAGCACCGCTCGCCGGAGCAGGTAGGAATGGATGCGGCGAAGGTGAAAGAGGCGGTCGCCTGGGCGGAGGCGCACGGCTCAAAATGGGATTTTGAGAAGGATCAGGTTCGCACCTTCGGCAGGGTGCTGGGCCCGCTTCCATCAAGCCGCGCACAGACGAATGGAATTATTTTGCGGCACGGCTACATCGTCGCCCAGTTTGGAGATACCAAAGCAAACGATCCGGTGTACAGCGTTGCGAAAAGTTTTCTCTCCACCACGGCGTCGTTTGCCTTCTCCAAGGGATTGATTCACAGCGTGGACGATCGCGTAGCCGAGTATGTTCACGACGGCGGCTACGATTCGCCGCACAATGCCAGGATCACCTGGAAGAATCATCTCCAGCAGGAAAGCGAATGGCAGGGCGAACTGTTCGGCAAGAACGCGGATTTCGTGGGCGAAGAAGAATTCGGCAACGGCCGGCGGCCGCCGCGCGAGATTCACGAGCCGGGAACTTATTACGAGTACAACGACGTTCGCATCAACCGGCTGGCGCTGTCGCTGGCGCGTGTCTTCGGCGCGAGTTTGCCGTCGGTGCTGAAGGCCAACGTGATGGACAGAATCGGCGCCTCCGATGAGTGGACCTGGCACGGCTACGGCGCGAAATCGACGGTGGAGATTCACGGGAAACCGGTCGAGTCGGTCAGCGGAGGAACGCGGTGGGGCGGCGGGTTGTGGATCAATTCCGAGGATCTGGCGCGATTTGGGCTGTTAATTCTGAATCGCGGGCAGTGGGACGGCAAGCAGATCGTTTCGGCGGAGTGGCTCAAGGAAGCGACCACGCCATCGGCGCACGGTCCCGACTACGGCTATCTGTGGTGGCTGAATACCAGGCAAAAACAATGGCCGAGCGGGCCGGCGTCCAGCTTTGCCGCCGTTGGAAACGGCGGAAATCTGGTATGGATCGATCCCGAGCACGACATCGTGCTGGTGTGGCATTGGCACGAGCCGGGCAAGGCCGTCGACGGAATGATTCAACGAATCGTGGCGTCGGTCAGCGGGTCGTAAACCTCAAACGACGTAAGGCTGGCGATAATCGCGCGTGATCAGCCTGTTGGCGTCGTCGTCGTTGACGAATTTCGGTCCATCGGCGATGGTCAGTTTCCGTCCGGTGCGGTAGCTGATGTTGGCGAGGTGGCACAAGCCGGCGCTAAGCGCGGCATTTTCGATCTCGTCGTGAAGGTCTTTGTAATTTCGCGAGCGGCAGGCGGCGAGCCAGTTTTGCATGTGCAGGCTGGTGGCGTCCTTACCGTTGTGTTCTTCCATGACGAGCTCGTTGGTTTCGCCCTTGAACACCTGAAATCCTTCATCGTTCATCGCGGCCCAACCTTCGGTGCCGTAGAACAGGTTGCCGATCATGATATCGAGCGGCTTGGCGTTCTTGGGAGCGGTGGAAACGGGCGCGGGTCCTTGAGGAGGCGCGACGGCGCCGGCGGCTGGGGCGGCGGTGGAGCGCTTCACCGGAACGCCTTCGCCTCCGGTCAGTAAGCCGCGGACTTCAAAGACGAGCTGCCGCCCGCCGTAATCGTAGGTCGCCAGAAGCGTGTTCGGCGTCTCCTGATCGTCGATATAGGCGAACTTGCCGCCTTCGGCGTAGGCGGATTTGGGCCAGGCGGGATCGCTCAATCCCCAGCGCGCGATGCCGATCTGATGAACGCCCTGATTGCCGATATCGCCATTGCCGGTGTCCCAGAACCAGTGCCAGTTGTATTTGAAGCGGAGCTCATTGAAGGGGCGCATCGGCGCGGGTCCCAGGAACAGATCCCAGTTGACGCCTGCCGGAGTCGGAGAATCCTCCTTGTGGCCGATGGAGGCGCGGCGCTTATAACAAAGCCCTTTTGAGAGATAAATATTGCCGATAACGCCGCCTTGCAGCGCTTCCATCGCGCGCATTTTGAACGGCGTGCTGCGATGCTGCGAGCCGATTTGAAGCATCCGCTTGGTTTCCCGCGCCACCTGGAGCATGCGCTGTCCTTCGTAGATGTTGTAGCAGGCCGGCTTTTCGCCGTAGACATCCTTGCCGGCCTTCATCGCCCAGATCGCCGCCAGAGCGTGCCAATGATTCGGGGTGGCGATGGAGACCGCGTCGATGCCGGAATCGGCGAAAGCGTCGCGCATGTCCTCGAACAGCTTGGCGGATTCGCCGGTGTTTCGAACCAGAGTGGCCTGGGCTCGCTCGCGCGCGGCCTGATCGATATCGCAGATGCCGGCGATTCGCGCTTCGGGCAGCTTGGAATAGAGGTTAAGATGGCTGGAACCGCGTCCGCCGAGTCCCACGATGGCGACGTTGATTCGATCGTTTGCGCCCCAGACGCGCGCTGCGGCGGCGGCAGTGGCGGCGCCGATGAAAAATCTGCGGGAAGTGCGATCCGACATAGAGAGACCAAGGCTCCTTTATCGACGGCCATTATATATGGTTGCCGCCTGGCGCGTGGCGAACGCGGCCCGGCGGTTCACGTTTTGGCGAAAAATTACTCTTCGCGCAGGACGACGATCGGGTCCACGGATGCGGCGCGGCGCGCCGGGAGATAGCAGGCGAGCAGCGCGACGAGCAGAATCGCGCCCATGGCGGAGGCGAAAACGATCGGGTCGGTGGGGCGAACCTGGTAGAGCAGCGCTTCCAGATAACGCGTGAGCCCGGCCGAGGCGGCCAAGCCGAGCAGCAGCCCGATGGCCGTCAATCGCAGGCCGCCGCCGAGCACTTCGCGGAGAATCCTGGCCGGGGAGGCGCCGATCGCCAGGCGCACGCCCATTTCGCGCATGCGCTGGGAGACCGCATAGGCGAGCACGCCATAAATCCCGATGCAGGCGAGGACGAGAGCCAGGAAACCGAAGGAACCGAGCAGGATGGTCTGAAGTCTCGGCCGCGCGACGGAGCCGGCCATGCGCTGCTCCATCGTGCTGGTTTCGAGGATGCCCTGGTCCGGATCGACGCCGCGCACGGCATCGCGAATCGCGGCGAGCATTCCCGCAGGATCGCCGGCGGTGCGCACCACCAGCGTGCAAAGCAGGGTCGGATATTGCGCGTTGGGCAAATAGACGAACGGGCCGGGCCGGGAGGCGACTCCGTCAAAGTGCGAGTCCGCAACGATTCCGACGATGCGGGCGCGCGGCGGGCCGGACCAGTCAAGGGCCAACTCTTTTCCAATCGGGTCCTCCCCGGGATAAAGCATGCGCGCGGCGGACTGATTGATGACGGCCACCGGCGGCGCGTCCCGGCGATCGCGCTGGTCGAATTCGCGGCCCGCGAGCACCGGAATCCCCATGGTATGAAAATAGCCTTCCGAGATTACGGAATATCCGGCGCCATGGCCGAATCCGGGCGCGTTCGTGGGGCGATCCGCGCGCGCGATGCCGGACGCGGATCCGACGCCGCCCATCGGCGCGAGATGAATCGAGGAGGCCGCGATCACCCGCGGCAGTTCCCGAATCGATTCGAGCATGCGCTCGACCGCGGCGGCTCCCGTGTACGGATCGCGGCCGTACTTGGCGGGGACCAGCAGCATTCGCAAAGTAACGACGTGCTCCGGACGAAATCCCGGATTGGTGCGATTCAGTTCGATGAAACTGCGGGCCATCAGTCCGGCTCCGCAGACCAGAACCAAGGCCAGCGCGACTTCGGCGACGACCAGCGCGTTGCCCAGGAGATTACGGCTTCCAGTGACGGCGCGGCCGGCTTTTCGCAGGGTGTTGGCGGGATTGCTGAAATCGGCGGCGAGGGCGGGCGCCAATCCGAAAATGAGTCCGGCCGCGAGGGAAATGGCGAGGCAAGCCAGCAGCACCGTCCCATCCACGTGGATTTGCGCAAGGCGGGGCAAAGGAAAATTCAGCGGCAGCATGGCGAGCAATGTATGCAGGCCGGCGTAGGCCAGCAGGATTCCGAGCGCGCCGCCGAGCAGCGCCAGCAGAAGACTTTCGGCGACAAGCTGCTGGATCAGACGGCCGCGTCCGGCGCCGAGGGCATGGCGCAAAACGAGCTCGCGCGCGCGTTGGTAGGTCCGCATGAGATAGAGGTTCGCGACATTGACGCAGCACAGGATCAGCAGGAAAAACACGGCCGCGAGCAGCACCCAAAGCGCGGTGCGCACGTCGCGCACGGCGTCGGCGAGAAGGGGAATCGCGGTCGCGCTCCAGCGCGCGTTCATCTCCGGGCGCTCGGACGTGGTTTGCGCGGCGAGACGATGAATCTCCGCATCCGCCGCGGCCGTGGAGACGCCCGGCCGGAGCCGCGCGTAAATATGAAAATGGCGCCCGTCGCGCGGCGCGGAGGCGGGATTGATCTGGGCGGGCGCGAACAACTCGACGCGAAGGTCGGGCAGCGCGAAGTCCGCCGGCATCACGCCGATCACTTCGCCGGGGCTGCCGAAAATATTTATCGGACGGCCGATGATGTTGGGGTCGCCTCCGAAGCGCGCCTGCCAGTAGCCGAAGCTGAGGACGACGCGAAGCGCCGCGCCACGGCTATCGTCGGCGGAAGTGATCCAGCGTCCGAGGAGCGGGCGAACGCCGAACAGCGGAAAGAAATCGGAGGAAACGAGAAGGCTGTTGACCTGCTCCGCATTTCCGGCAAGGACGACGTTGGCTGGAATCTGTTGAACCGCCGCCATGGCTTCGAAAGAATGGTTTCGCGCGCGCCAGTCGAGAAAATTTTGCGTCTGAACGGACGGATTCAGCACGCCGTCCGGCCGGATTTCGCGGATGGAAATGAGACGATCGGGATCAGGAAACGGCAGACGATCGAGCAGAACGGATTTGACAACGGTAAAAATGATGGTCGTGGCGCCGACGCCCAAAGCGAGCGCGGCGAGCACGACCAGCGTAAAGCCCAAGGACTTGCGAAGCATCCTTGCGGCGAAGCGAACATCCTGAAAAGCGGGCCCAATCGGATTATTCATACGTGGTTGCATCATATACCGGGTTTCGCGGATAAGGTTTCAGTGGACAGGGGTGAGAAAATGAAGCCATGCCGTCTCCAGTAGTTCCGAGCGCGCACGATGCAAGCACGCAAGCTTTTCCGGTTCTGACTCCGGAACAGATCAATCGCATTCGAGGGTTAGGCCGCGCGCGAACGGTTCAGCGCGGCGAAATTCTGTTTGAGCCGAACGATCCGGTGATGTCTTTTTTTGTTCTGCTTTCCGGCGCGATGGAGATCGTGCAGCCGGGATTCAACGAGGAACGCCTGATCGCCCGGCATGGTCCGGGGGAATTCACCGGGGAGATCACCATGATTTCCCGGCAGCACAGCCTGGTGCGGGGACGCGTCACCGAGCCGGGCGAATTTATCGAGCTGAGCGGGGAAGCGCTGCGCTCCGTGGTCGCCAAGGACGCGGAG
The DNA here is from genome assembly GCA_021325175.1 of Terriglobia bacterium. Taxonomy (GTDB): domain Bacteria; phylum Acidobacteriota; class Terriglobia; order Bryobacterales; family Bryobacteraceae; genus Palsa-187. The sequence continues at coordinate 950 of JAJPHS010000132.1, read as the reverse complement.
CTGAGCGATATTTTTTTACGAGCTTTCATTCTGCGGCGGCTGGCGCTGATCCGCGGCGGCGCGAGCGGCGTGATTCTCTTGGGATCGCGCCATTCGGCGGAGACTCTGGAATTGCGCGAATTTCTCAGCCGGAACGGCTATCCGTTCACCTATCTCGATCTGGATATGGACAAGAGCTCGCAGGAGTTGCTCGATCGATTTTCGATCAAGGCGTCGGAGGTGCCGGTGGTGATCTGTTCGAGCCACGGCGTGATGCGGCGGCCGACCAGCTCCGATCTCGCCGATTGTCTTGGCCTGAACAGCAATATCGATCGCGCGCGGGTTCGCGATCTGATTATTGTCGGCGCGGGTCCGGCGGGGCTTGCGGCGGCGGTGTACGCGGCTTCGGAAGGGCTCGACGCGCTGATGATCGAAATGCACGCGCCCGGCGGGCAGGCGGGCTCCAGCTCGAAAATTGAAAATTATCTGGGATTTCCGACGGGATTATCGGGCCAGGAGCTGGCGGCGCGCGCGATCACGCAGGCGCAGAAGTTCGGCGCGGCCATGATGGTGGCGCGGCGCGTGGAGCGGCTGGATTGCGATCAGCGACCCTATCGCGTGATTCTCGATAGCGGAGAAGCACTGGCGGCGCGCGTGATCGTGATCGCGACGGGCGCGCAATATAACAAACTGCGCCCGGAGAATCTCGAAAAATTCGAGGGCAAGGGCGTTCATTATGGCTGCACCTATATCGAGTCCCAACTCTGTGAAGGCGAGGAAGTGGCGGTGGTGGGCGGAGGCAATTCGGCGGGGCAGGCGGCGGTGTATCTTTCGCAGACGGCGAAACGCGTGCACATGCTGGTCCGTTCGGCGGAGCTATCGAGCACCATGTCGCGATACCTGATCCAGCGCCTGGCGGAAAATCCGCGGGTGGAGCTGCATTTTCAATCGGAGGTGACCGCGCTTGAAGG
>JAJPHS010000130.1 GCA_021325175.1 Terriglobia bacterium | reverse complement strand
CAGCCGCGCGATGCCGTTCTGAATCTCGAACACAATATTTTCGTGGGGCATCAGTTGTCCTGGTCAAAGTCCAATTTAACTTGATTGGTCAGCGGATGGCTTTGGCAGGTGAGGACAAATCCGCGCCGCACTTCCTCCGGCTCCAGCGAGTAATTGACGTCCATCTCGACCTGCCCGGCGATCAGCTTCGACCGGCACGTCGCGCAGACGCCGCTTTTGCAGGAATAGCGAAGCTCGATGCCGCGCTTGAGCGCCGCGTCCAGAATCGACTCGCCGCCGCGGGCCATGGTGAACGAACGCTGCCGTCCATCGGCGGTAAGGGTCACCTCGCAATCGCCGATGGCCGCCGCGGCGGGCGCGGTGACGGTCGGTTTAGGCGGAGCGGCGGCGGCGCTGAACAGCTCGATTTTCACGCGCGATTCGGGAACACCCATCGCCTTCAGCTTGCGCGCCAGCGCTTCCGCCATCTGCTGCGGCCCGCAGATGAAAATCGCGTCGAGATCGGCGGCGCAGCCGAGCCGGTTCAGCAGCATCTCGCATTTTTCCGGAGTCAGGCGGCCATTGAACAGCTCGCATTCCTGATGCTCCCGCGTCAGCACGTGCGCCAGTTGGAAGCGGCCGAGGAATTGATCCTTCAAATCCGCCAGTTCGTCGCGGAACAGGATCGATTCCGACGTCCGGTTGCCGTAGAACAGGGCGAAGCTGCTGCGCGGCTCGGCGATCAGCGTGGTTTTGAGAATCGAAAGCACCGGCGTGATCCCGCTGCCGGCGGCGAAGGCGGCATAATGCTTGCGATTTTCCGCCGCGAGCGGAACATAAAAATGCCCGGCGGGCGGCATCACTTCAAGCGTCGCGCCCGCTTTCAGATTGGCCGCGGCCCACTGCGAAAAAACGCCGCCGGGCAGCAGCTTGATGGCGACGCGCAGAGTCTGGTCCTGTACGGCGGAGCAGATCGAATAGGAGCGGCGCACCTCCTCGCCGCCGATGCGCGCGCGCAAGGTGAGATGCTGGCCCTGCGTGAAACGGAACAGCTCGCGCCACGGCTGGGGGACGTCGAACGTGACGACGATGGCCTCCGCCGTTTCCGGCTCGACGGCGCGAATCAATAAAGGATAAAAGCTGCTGCGGCCGGCCGGCCCGGTTTTCGGTTCAATGACGCTTAAAGACATCGAAAGGCTCCAGGCAGGCGCGGCATTTATAGATCGACTTGCAAGGAGTCGATCCGAAACGGCTGATCATTTCCGTGGCGCGCGATCCGCAGCGCGGGCAGGCGACATTTTCGATCTGAACCAGCGCGGAGGGCGGCGGCGCAATGCCGGATTCGTGAAGGCGCCGGCGGCCGCCTTCGCTGATCCAATCCGTGGTCCAGGGCGGGGAAATTTTCGTCTCCAGCCGGATTTTTTCGACCCCGCGCGCCAGAAGCGCCTCGCGAATATCCCGCGCGATCACTTCCATCGCCGGGCAACCCGAGTAGGTCGGCGTGATGGTAACGACCAGCTCATCATCGTTCCAGTGAACATCGCGGACAATTCCCAGATCGACCACGGAAACCGCCGGAATCTCCGGATCGGCAACCTCCTCGAGCCAGCCCCAGACCTGCGCGGCGTCGGGCCGGACCCTCACCACTTCGCCCCCGGATAAGCTCGCTGCAAAAACTGCATTTCGGCGAGAATGTGGCCCAGATTTTCGGAATGGATGCCGCGTTTTCCTCCGCGCTGCATCCAGCTTTGTTTCGGAACCTCCAGCGTCCCTTCGCGAAAGACGCGCGAAACCTCGTTCAACCAGGGCTCACGCAGCGCGGCTAGGTCGCAGCCGATGCCGGCCTGTTGCATCTCTTTGTCAAGCGCGTCCATTTCAAAAAGCTCGCCCGTGTACATCCACAAATCATCGGCGGCCTGCTGCATCCGCGCGTGACTTTCCTCGGTGCCGTCGCCGAGCCGCAGGATCCAGTCCGTGGAGCGGCGCCGGTGATAGGCGACTTCCTTGAGCGCCTTGGCGGCGATCCCGCCGATACGCTCGTCTTTTGAGGCGCTCAGTTTTTCGAGCAGAAGCCGATGCCAGAGGTCGAAGAAAAACTGCCGCGCCATGGTGTGCGCAAAATCTCCGTTGGGCTGCTCCACCAACAGAACGTTACGAAACTCGCCCGCATCGCGCAAAAACGCAATCTGGTCCTCGTCGCGGCCGGTAAGCTCGCCCGCGTAGCCGAGCCACAGCCGCGCCTGCCCCAACAGATCGAGAGCCACATTGGTCAAGGCGATATCTTCCTCCAGCACCGGACCGTGGCCGCACCACTCCCCCAGCCGCTGGCTGAGAATCAGCGCGTTATCGCCGAGCCGCAATAAATATTCCGGTAAGCTCAAAGGTGTTTCACTTCATCGGGAACTTCGTAGAAGGTCGGGTGGCGATACGGTTTGCTGGCGGCGGGCTCAAACAGCGGTCCCTTTTCGCTGGGGCTTGAGGCCGTGATGTCGCTGGATTTCACCACCCAGATGCTGACCCCTTCGTTGCGGCGCGTGTAGACGTCGCGAGCGTTATTGAGCGCCGTTTCGGCGTCCGGCGCGTGCAGGCTCCCGGCATGCTGATGCGCCAGGCCGTGCTGGCCGCGAATAAAAACCTCCCATAAAGGCCATTCGTTCATGCCGCCGCCTTGTTCTCGTGTTTTTTGGCGTATGCCATCGCCGCCTCGCGAACCCAGGCGCCTTGTTCATGCGCCTCGATCCGTGCGCGCAGCCGGTCCCGGTTGCAGGGGCCGTTGCCCTGAATCACATTCTTGAACTCTTGCCAATCGATTTCGCCGAAATCGTAATGGCCGCGCACGGCGTTCCATTTGAGCTTCGGATCGGGAAACGTCAGCCCCAGATATTCGCCCTGCGGCACGGTCTGATCCACGAATTTTTGCCGCAAGCCGTCGTTGGAGACGATTTTGATTTTCCATTTTGTCGACTGCTCGGCGTGCGGCGATTCGCTGTCGTGCGGCCCGAACATCATCAGCGACGGCCACCACCAGCGATTCAGCGCGTCCTGCGCCATTGCCTTCTGTTCCTTGGTTCCGCGGCAAAGCGTGAGCAGAATTTCGTAGCCCTGGCGCTGGTGAAAGCTTTCTTCCTTGCAGATGCGCACCATGGCGCGCGCGTACGGGCCATACGAGCAGCGGCACAGCGCGATCTGATTGATGATCGCCGCGCCGTCCACCAGCCAGCCGATCGCCCCGATGTCGGCCCAGGTGAGCGTCGGGTAATTGAAGATGCTCGAATATTTGGCCTTGCCGGAGTGAAGATCGGCGATCATCTGATCGCGCGAGACGCCCAGCGTTTCCGCCGCGCTGTACAGATAAAGACCATGCCCGGCTTCGTCCTGCACCTTCGCCAGCAGGATTGCCTTGCGGCGCAACGAGGGAGCGCGCGTGATCCAGTTGCCTTCGGGAAGCTGGCCGACGATCTCGGAATGCGCGTGCTGCGAAATCTGCCGGATCAGCGTCTTGCGATACCCCTCCGGCATATAATCCTTCGGTTCGATTTTGATGCCGCGGTCGATGCGGTCTTGAAAAATTTCGTCGGGGGTCATGAAAGCGCCTCTATGGATATTGTGATACAGATTTTAGCTTTCAGGGGCAATTGTGTATCACATCCTCGAACGGTGGTCGCTCTGCGGCAGAAACCGTAAGTATAAAACACGGAGTATACCGGACGGGCAGGGCAGCTCGCCCTTCGCTTGGGGACGATCCTACAAGCCGATCCTCTAAAATGAAAAACTCATGGCCCGCATCTTGATGGTGACGCCGGAGGCGTCGCCGTTCGCCAAAACCGGGGGCCTGGGCGATGTGCTCGGCTCGCTCCCGGCGGCGCTGGCCGCGCGCGGGGAAGATGTCGCCGTGCTGCTGCCGCGCTACCGGATCGCCCATGTTTCGGGCCTGGATCGCATCCGCCACGCCATGCCCGTCTCCATGGGACCGCATCGCTTTTCCGTGGACGTCGATCTGGTGATGCATCGCGGCGTGCGCTATCTCTTTCTCGATTGCCCGCCGCTGTACGATCGGGCGGGGATTTACAACGAGGGCGGCTGGGATTACGCCGACAATCATATTCGCTTCGGCTTGCTGAACCGGGCGGCGCTTGAAATCGCCAGAAACATTTTTCGCCCGGATGTTTTCCACTCGCACGATTGGCAGGCCGGGCTTCTGCCCCTTTATTTGCGCTCGACTTTGGCGGGCGATCCGACGTTTTTAGGATTGAAGTGCATCCTGACCATTCACAATCTCGGCTATCAGGGCAATTTTCCACCGGGCGCGATGTACGATCTGGGAATTGACCCCTCCCTTTACCATCCCGAAGGCATCGAGTTTTACGGACGGATCAGTTTTTTGAAAGCCGGCGTGGTTTGGGCCGACACCGTGACCACGGTGAGTCCGACGTATGCGCGCGAGATCCAGACGCCGGAGTTCGGCTTTGGATTCGACGGCCTGCTGCGCTCGCGCGCCTACAAATTGGCCGGCATCCTAAATGGAGTCGATTACGAGGAGTGGGACCCGCGGCGCGATCCGAATATTCCGGCGCATTATTGGATCGACGATCTTGCCGGAAAAGCGGAATGCAAACGCGAGCTGCTGGCGGAGCTGGGCCTGCCGCAGCGCGAGGACCGTCCGCTGATCGGAATCGTATCCCGCTTCGCGCATCAGAAGGGATTCGATTTGCTCGGCGGGATCGGGGCGCCGCTGGCAGAAGAGAATCTCGCTTTTGCGGTGCTGGGGTCGGGAGAAGCGGCAATCGAAGATATGTTCCGCCGCTTCGCCTACCTGCACCCGGGCAAATTCGGCGTGCGGATCGGATACGATAACGGGCTGGCGCATCGCATCGAGGCCGGCTCCGATATGTTTTTGATGCCCAGCCGCTATGAGCCGAGCGGGTTGAGCCAGATGTACAGCCTGCGCTATGGAACGCTGCCCATCGTGCGCGCCACCGGCGGGCTCGAAGATTCGGTCGACGACGAAACCGGATTCAAGTTCCGGGACTACGCGCCCGCGGCGTTGCTTGCGGCGATTCAAAAAGCGGCCGGCGCATTCGAAGATCGCCAAACCTGGCAATCTCGAATGCGCCGGGCAATGTTGAAGGATTTTTCCTGGAACGCGTCGGCCGCCCGCTATCAGGATCTGTACCGATCCTGACGGCGGTTATTTATTTATCGGCCGCGTCCGCCGCCATGGAATCCACCGCCGAATCCAGCGCCCCCGTGGAAGCCGCCGCCCATGATTCCAGGGCGCGCGCCGCCATAGAATCCGCCGCCGATCCGGCCGGCCGCGAATCCTCGCGCGCCGCCAAAGGCCGGCCCCTGGTGAAATTCGCGTCCCGCGAATCCGTTATGCGCCATGATTCCCGGATGGAATCCAGGGCCGAAGTGCACCGGATGCCCCACGTAGCCGTAGTATCCAAAGCCATACAGCGGAGCGTAGCCGACGAACCCCGGGGCGAAGAAGCCCCAGCCGAACGGATCCCAGAAAATACCGTCACCGGGAATCCAGGTGTAGGCCGCAAACCACGGGCTCCAATACCAGCCCGGACCATACCAGCCTGGCCCGCCGTAAGCGTAAGCTCCGGCCGTCTTCACGTTGGCTTCCGCCAGGTAAGCCGACCGCAAGCTGGACCAGCGATAGAACGCGTCCTCATTTTTATCTTTGTTGAAGCCTTCGATTTTCGATTTGCCGTTGACGTTCATTGCCAGCTCATGACCGCCCTGCACGGTTCTCTCCTTGCCATTGAGGGCGACCTTCGCCCGGCCGTCCCAAACGCGAATGTCGCCATTGTTCGCGTTAAACTCATACAGGCCTTTGGTCTCGATGCGAGCGTTGGCGCCATCGACGGCGACTCCGATCTGATCGTTCTTGAAGACCTGATCGGCTTCGATCATCGCGCGCCCTTGCTGCACGGTGAAATGAATCGTTCCGAGCTCGAGCGAATCGGCCGTAACCGTACTGTTGTTATCGACGCGCAGGAGCACTCCCGGCGTCAAAAGAACTTCCACCCTGCCATCCTGAGTCGTCAATGTCTGGCCGGGCTGCATTTCCGTGCCAATCGAAGTATTGCCGAGCATTTGACCCGCCAGTTCCGCGCGGCCTTCTACGTAGTTAATTGTTCCCGGCGCCGCCGGACCCCGCATGTTCGTCTCGTGATTCGGCTCACTCGCCGGATACGAGCTAAGATACTGCTGCGGAGCGGCAACGGCGGGAAGTGCCGCCAGCACCGCCGCGAAAAGCAGGCAAGCCGGCATTTTGGAAATTGTTGTTAGCCGCATAACCGTTTCAACCTCTATTTGTTGGATGCGGCGGCGGGGGCCGGGATGCCTCGCGACTTTAAGGTAGTTTAGCCTCCGCCACGACGGTATTTCTGAGCTCACCCAGACCGTCGATACCGATCACCACTTCGTCGCCAGGCTGAAGCAAGCGCGGGGGTTTTCGCGCGAAACCCACGCCGGCGGGGGTACCGGTGGAGACCACGTCGCCGGGTTCAAGTGTAACGACACTCGAGAGATGTTCGATAAGTTCGGGAATTTTAAAAATGAGCTCGCGCGTGTTGGAATTTTGCAGGCGCTCGCCGTTTACCGTCAGCCAGATTCCGAGCTGGTGCGGATCGGCGATTTCGTCTTTGGTGACCAGCCACGGCCCCATCGGAGCAAACGTATCGAACGTCTTCCCGATCATCCATTGCGAGGTGGCCATTTGATATTTGCGCTCGCTTACGTCGTTGAGAATGGTGTAACCGTAAACGTGCTCCATCGCGCGGGAGGCGGGGATGCGCCGCCCGCCGCGGCCGATGACGAAGGCGAACTCGGCTTCGTAATCCGTCCGATCGGAGCCCGCGGGAATGACGATGGACTCGCCGGGACCGATCACGACATTGGAGAATTTCGCGAATATGGTCGGAATTTTCGGGATTTCCATTTTTGTTTCCGCGGCGTGATCGCGATAATTCAGACCAACGCAGATCAGCTTGGGTGGACGCGGGACCGGCGCCAGAAGCTTTACCGCGGATAAATCGCAGGATGGTCCGGCGGGTTCCGGCGCGATTCCGGAGGCGATGACGGAAAGCATGTCGCGGCCCAGGGCGGTGACGCGGCCGTCCTCGACGATGCCGGCTTGCGGCGTTCCGGCAGCCGTGCGAAAAGTGACGAGTTTCATATCCTTCGAAGGTACAATACAGGTTTCATGGCATGCATCCAACGCGCTCTGCTGAGCGTCACCGACAAAACAGGAATTGTGGATTTTGCCCGCGGTCTTTCCGCGCTGGGCGTGGAGATTCTCTCGACGGGTGGCACGTTTCGCGTATTGAAAGAAGCCGGCATCGCGCCGCTCCGCGAAGTGGCGGAGGTGACCGGATTTCCGGAGATGCTGGACGGCCGCGTGAAGACCATTCATCCGCGCATCGCCGGCGGAATTCTGGCGATGCGAGCCAAGCCGGAGCACATGGGCGCGCTCGAAGCGCACGGGATCCCGCCGATCGATCTGGTCTGCGTGAATCTTTATGCCTTCGAGAAAATCGCCGCGCGAAAGGACGCGCCGCTTGAAGAGTTGATCGAGAACATCGACATCGGCGGACCGACGATGATCCGCGCGGCGGCGAAGAACTGGCAGGATGTCGCGGTGGTGACCTCGGCCGAAGATTATCCGGCGATTTTGGAGGAAATGCGCGCGTCGCGGTGTTTGTCGCAGGAGACGCATTGGCGTTTGGCGAAAAAAGCGTTCGCGGCCACGGCGGCGTACGATCGCGCGGTGGCCAACCGGCTGGCGGAGATTCCACCGAGCGGCGAGACACTGCCCGCGGTGTTGGACATTCGCGCTCCGAGAAAAATGGCGCTGAGATATGGCGAAAATCCGCATCAATCGGCGGCATTGTACGCATCGGGCGGAGCGGGCATCGCCGGCGCCGCGCAGCTTCAGGGAAAAGAGCTTTCGTATAACAATCTGGTCGATTTGGATGCGGCCTGGCAGTTGATTCAGGAGTTCGACAAACCGGCGTCGGCCATCATCAAGCACACCAATCCGTGCGGATGCGCGGAAGCGGAGACGTTGGCCGAAAGCTACCGGCGCGCCTTCGAAGCGGATCCGATTTCGGCCTATGGCGGCGTGCTGGCGTTCAATCGCGAGATCGACGGCGAAACCGCCGCGGAGATCGCCAAGACGTTCATCGAGGCGATCGCCGCGCCTTCCTACTCGGCGGATGCGCGGCGCGTTTTGGAATCGAAGAAAAATTTGCGGCTGCTGCGCGTGGCGCCGGCGGAGGCCGAACTGGTGGTGAAGTCGATCAGCGGCGGATTCCTGGCGCAGACGCCGGATGTGCACCGGCTGGTGCGGTCGAGCATGGAAGTGAAGTCGCGGCGCCCTCCTTCGGAGGAGGAATGGGCGGCGCTCGAATTCGGCTGGAAGGTGGCCAAACACGTCAAATCGAACGCGATCGTCTATGCGCGCGCGGGCCAGACGGTGAGCGTGGGCGCCGGGCAGATGAGCCGCGTGGATTCGGTGAAGGTCGGGGCGATGAAGGCGGTGCTGCCGCTGGCCGGGACGGTGCTCGCCTCGGATGCGTTTTTTCCGTTCGCCGATGGAGTGGAGGAAGCGGCCAGGCACGGGATCACCGCGGTAATCGAGCCGGGCGGATCGGTGCGGGATGAGGAAGTAATCGCGGCGGCGGACAGACTGGGGCTGGCGCTGGTGTTCACCGGCGTGAGACATTTCCGGCACTAATGGCGGTGATTCCGTCCTCAGGAATTCAGAATTGCGGCCGCTCTGCCCGATATCCACAGGACAGCAAGGGGCTGATTTCAGCGATCACAGCTTAAGCCAGAGCATCGGACGTTGCTGGCGGGGTTGCCCGGGTGCTT
>JAJPHS010000024.1 GCA_021325175.1 Terriglobia bacterium | reverse complement strand
TGGCCGCCTTCCTGGAAATTCTGCGGGATCAGGCTGGCGGTGCCGGTGCTCGATGCGGTGTAAGGATACTGATCGATGGTCACATCGACGCCGCGCGCCCGCGCTTCGTCCACCAGCCGCAGCGTATCGACGCTCTTGCCCCAATTCTCCTTCCCGATGATCTTGTGATGCGTGATCTGCGTCGGCATATGGCCCTCCTCGCCGATGCGGATCGTTTCGCGCACGCTGTCGAGCACCTGCGACGCTTCCTCCCGCATGTGCGAGTGATGCATGCCGCCCATTTCCCCGGCGACCTTTTCGATTTCGATCACTTCGCTGGTCGGCGTAAAGTTGCCGGGAACGTAAAACAAGCCCGTAGTGACCCCGAACGCGCCATCGAGCATCGCCTGGCGCGTGATCTGCCGCATTTTTTCGAGCTCCTGGGGTGTGGCCGGGCGATTCACCAGACCCATCACCGCCTGGCGGATGCTGCCCTGTCCGGCGAAAGTTCCAAAATTGGGCGCCGGATGGGCGGCGGCTACGCGATCCAGAAACGGCTTGATCGGCAGCGGCGAACTGCCGTCGGGACCTTCAAAGATCGTCGTCACGCCCTGGCGGATGTAGTTTTCCGCGGCCGGGTGCTCGAAGATCCCCCGCCGGGAGTGGGTATGGATGTCGATGAAGCCCGGCGCGACCACCAGCCCGCGGCCGTCGATCCGGCGGGCCGCCGATGCTGTGCTCAGGTTCCCGAGCACGGCGATGGTATCCCCCCGCACACCGAGGTCCGAGAAAAACCACGGGTCGCCGGAGCCGTCGATAATTTTGGCTCCGGTGACGATCAGGTCCAGTTGTTGGGAAAAGGCCGGAACCACGGCCAAAAGGGTCAGAACAGCAGCGCGCATAGCTGCCATTTTGACACGCCTGTTGTGTCAGCGCGTCACTGTTGCGGCGCTGCCGGCCTAGCTTTTTGGCGTCCGCTGGCGCTCCTGGCGCGGCTTGGGCGATGAGGAGAGCATTTCGAAAAACAAGGAAACGATCAACAACCCGGCAATTGCGGCTCCGATAATCATTGGCGACCCCACTTCCATCCTGCCTTTTACTTTGCACGCTCGATTCCACTGACTTGGGAATCGGCTGTACCGCTTATCGGCAGGTTCGAGTCATCTCTTTCTCGAGTTTTTTGTGACTCACAGTTGAACTACGTTTCAACAGATGCTTCCGGATGCGCGGTTGTTGCAGTTTCCACGGTAAATTTGTTGTGAATGTCTCTTCATCTGAAGGCCGCCGGGCAAGCCCGCCAGAACATCGCCGGAATCGCCCTCCGAACGCCCCTGCTCAAGCTCAATTCGGATCACCCGGTGTATCTGAAACTCGAAAATCTTCAGCCGATCGGATCCTTTAAGATTCGCGGAGCCGCCAACGCGATGCTCCGCGCCGGGCGGGAACGGATCGCCCGTGGAGTGCTCACGGCGTCGGCCGGCAATATGGCTCAAGGCGTGGCGTATTGCGCCCGTAGAATGGGAGTGCCGGCCACGGTGATCACGCCGGACACGGCTCCGGAAACCAAACTGCGCGCGGTCGAGCGGCTCGGCGGCCAGATCCTTAAGGTTCCTTTCGATACCTGGTGGCGAACCTTCGAGGAACGTTCCTTCCCCGGAGTGGACGCGACATTCATCCACGCCTTTGACGATCCGGACGTCAGGGCCGGCAACGGGACCATCGGGCTCGAGCTGATCGAGGATCTTCCGGATCTGGAAGCGGTCGTAGTACCTTGGGGCGGCGGCGGGTTATGCTGCGGCATCGCGGCCGTCGTAAAGGAGCTGCGGCCGCAGGTTCGGGTTTATGCCGTCGAGTGTGAAACCGGCGCGCCGCTTTCGGCCTCCCTTGTTGCCGGACGGGCGGTGACGGTCGATTACCGGCCGTCGTTCGTGGACGGCATCGCCAGCAAAACCGTCCTGCCGGGAATGCTGGATCTGGCGCGGGAGTGGGTGGACGGCGCGCGGGTGGTCACGTTAGATCAGGCGGCCGCGGCCATGCGATTCGCCGCCGAGCGCAACCGGGTGATCTGCGAGGGCGCCGCGGCGTGCGCCATCGCGGCGGCCATGGATATGAAGGGAAAGGTCGCGGCAATCGTCTCCGGAGGCAATATCGACCTGGCGAAGTTCGCCGAAATCGTGGGTTCGTAACGCGGCCCCATTTCCGGAGCGCGATAAGATGAATCGATGCCAAAACAATATCCGGCTGCGCCGGCGATGTCCATCGATCCGGCCAAGAAATATTCCGCCACGTTTGATACCACGCGCGGGGAAATCGTCTGCGACCTGTTTGCCAAGGATGCGCCAAAAACCGTGAACAATTTTGTTTTTCTCGCGCGGGAAAAATTTTATGACGGCACGCTGTTTCATCGCGTCATCGAGAACTTCATGATTCAGGGCGGCGATCCGACCGGCACCGGCCGCGGAGGTCCGGGTTACCGTTTCGAGGATGAAACCAAGGGCAACCCGAACAAGCACCAAATCGGCACGCTGTCGATGGCGAACGCGGGTCCAAATACCAACGGCAGCCAGTTTTTCATCACCCACGTGGTCACCGATTGGCTGGACGGAAAACACACCGTTTTCGGCCAGGTTCGCAAGGGCCAGGACGTGGTGAACGCGATCAAACAGGGCGATATGCTCAACAGCGTCACGATCGCCGAAGAGTAGCGCCTCACAACCCCAAAAATTCCGTGCAGCCATAAAGCACGACCGCGCCGTAGACGCCGGCCATCACGTCGTCGGCTACGATTCCTAAACCGCCCGGAAGCTTTTCGAGCTGGCGCACCGGCGGCGGCTTCCAGATGTCGAACAAACGAAATAACACAAAGGCGATCAGGAAGGATTGCCAGTTCAGATGGGCCGCGCCCGCCAGCGTGATCCATTGGCCGGCCACTTCATCCACCACGACAATGCCCGGATCGGTGCGTCCGAGCTCGCGCGCGGTCACCCCGGCGGCCCAGATTCCGGGGGCGGCCAGCGCCAGTCCGAAAATGGCAAAAGCCCAAGGCGGCGCGGGGATAAGCCAGGCGATCGCGATGGCGGCGAGCGATCCGGCAGTGCCCGGCGCCTTCGGCGCGTACCCGCAGTAAAACCACGTCGCCAGCACCCGCGCGATTTGCTTCAATCCTCGCCGTCCTCTTCGATCGCGGTCGATTCGCCGGGGATGACGTACTTCTCGGAAGCCCAGTTGCCGAGATCGATCAGGCGGCAGCGCTCGCTGCAAAACGGCATGTCGGGATCGCTAAAGGCGACGGGTTTTCCGCAAATCGGACACTTCATACCGCAAGCTGGATGAGGGACGGCCGCGGCGCATCGATCAGGTCGCCGGTGAGGTCGTAATCGTGGGCCTTGGTGATTCGTATTTTGCGGAACTCGCCCGCCCGCAAAGGATGCTCGCCGGGGTCGGAAATGTAGCAGACACCGTCGATTTCGGGAGCCTGCGTCGCCAGGCGCGCTTGCCACACCAGTTCGGAATCCGCCGTGGGACCTTCCACCAGCACCGGAAGCTCACGGCCGGCCAGGGCGCGGTTGCGGCGGCGCGAAATTTTCCGTTGCAACGCCATCAGGCGGCGCTTGCGATTATAGATCGCGCGCGCGGCCACTTTTTGATCGAGATGAAAGCTCGCGCTGGTGTCCTCGTCGGAGTAGGAAAACACCCCGAGGCGGTCGAACTGCGCGGCCTCCACGAATTGGCAAAGCGTTTCGAAATCGGCCTCGGATTCGCCAGGGAATCCGACGATCATGCTGGTGCGGATGGCCACGCCCGGGATGGTCGCGCGAATCCGTTCGATGAGCTTCAGGAAAATATCGGCGTGCGCGCCGCGCTTCATTCGTTTGAGCACCGGCGCGCTGGCGTGCTGGAGCGGCATGTCGATGTACTTGACCAGCGCGGCATGCTCGGCGATCGTATCGAGAAGTTTTTGCGTGATTTTGTTCGGATAAGCGTACAGGAAACGCACCCATTTCCCCTGCGGCGTTTCGATTTGCGCCAGGCGAGCAAGCAGCGCCGCCAGACCATCCTTCATCCCGAGATCCTCGCCGTAGCAGGTGGTGTCCTGGCCGATTAAATTAATTTCGCGGACGCCCTGAGCGAAAAGCCGCGTCGCTTCGCCGATGACGGATTCGAAGCGGCGGCTGCGAAATTTTCCGCGATATTGCGGGATCACGCAGAACGTGCAGGGATGATCGCATCCTTCCGCGATCTTGATGTAGGCATAGTGCCGCGGCGTCGATAGCACGCGCGGCGTGGCCTCGTGATAAAGATACGCCTCGAACGGATTCGGCGCGGGCTCGACCCCTTCGCACAGACCGGTGATCTGCTCCAGTTCGTTGGTGCCGAGCACGGCGTCCACTTCCGGGATCTGCTTCCGAATCTCGGCGCGGTATCGTTCCACCAGGCATCCGGCGACGATCAGACGGCGCGCCCGCCCCGTCTTCTTGTACTCGGCCATTTCAAGAATGGTGTCTACCGATTCCTGCTTGGCGGCATCGATGAAGCTGCATGTATTCACCACGATGACGTCCGCATCGGAGGGATGCGGCGTGAGCTGGTGGCCGTTTTGAACAAGCTGACCCATCATCACCTCGCTATCGACGAGGTTCTTGGGACATCCGAGACTGACAAAACCGATTTTCAAGCGGGAAATTTCAGCATAACTTACAGGTGGCAATGGGCGAGGCCGCGTTTTTCCAGATATTGCTGATGGTATTCCTCGGCCCGGTAAAATTCGGACGCGGGAACGATCTGCGTTACAATCGGCCGCGGAAAACGTTTTTGCGCCTCCTCAAGCGACGCCCGCGCTTCTTTCTCCTGTTCCGGCGAATGGAAGAAGATCGCGCTGCGGTATTGCGTGCCGGTATCCGGGCCCTGGCGGTCCTTCGTGGTCGGATCGTGGCTGTCCCAAAAAACCTGTAGCAGATCCTGGTAGCGGATCACTTGCGGATCGAAAGTGATCTCGACGGCTTCGGCGTGCCCGGTCTGATCCGTACAAACGTCTTCATAGGTCGGATTCGGCAGGTGGCCGCCGGTGTAGCCGACTTGCGTATCTTGCACTCCGGCGAGGCGGCGAAACGTCGCTTCCACGCCCCAAAAACAGCCCGCGGCAAATGTAGCCTTCTCCATGTTTCAATTGTAGTTTGTCCAAGCTGAGAGTGACCAATTCGCAAGGCGCGGTGCTGGCCGACCGGGCCGACATCGCCGACACCAGCGCCAAGCGCAGGACCGGGCTGCTCAAGCACGCCCGGCTCGAAGCGGGCGAGGGATTGTGGATTGCGCCGTGCGAAGGCGTGCACACGTTTTTCATGAAATTTCCCATCGACGTCCTGTTCCTGAGCAAACAAAAAAAAGTCCTGAAGGTGCGGCATCGAATGCCGGCCTGGAAATTCGCCATGAGCTTTCGCGCTCATTCGGTGCTGGAGCTCCCGGCGGGAACGGCGGAGTCCACCGGAACGGTGGCGGGAGACGTGCTGAACTTCGAAAAATACCAGCCTTGACCGCGCCTACGGCCGCAGCAGCTTGCGGTGTTCTTTCAAAATGCACTTGTCCATGACCACGGCCAATCCGGCTTGGCGCGCGCGATCCGCGGCGGCCGGATGGATCACGCCTTCCTGCAACCAGATCGATTTCGCGCCGATTCGGATCGCCGATTCGATGATCCCGGGGACGAACTGCGGCCGGCGAAACACGTTGACGCAGTCGATTTTTTCCGTCACGTCCTCCAGCCGCGCGTACGATTTTTCGCCAAGCACTTCTGTCTCGTTCGGATTCACCGGAATGATGCGATAGCCGGAGCGCTGCATGTATGCGCCGACGCCGTTGCTCGGCCGCATCGCATTCGACGACAACCCGACGACCGCGATGGTGCGGGTGGTCTTAAGTATCTCTGCTATGGTCATCCAGCTTCAGGATCCGGCGGAATTTTTCAATCTCTTTGGGCGTGAGATGGCGGTAGCGTCCCGGCGGCAGGTCCAGTTCGAAAAAGCCGATCTTCACCCGCCGCAGTTTTTCAACCAGCAGGCCGAAGTGCTTGAACATTTCGCGGATCTGGTTCTGGCGGCCTTCGGCGATCTTCACTTCGTACCAGGGATTGGCGCCGGGCTTGATCCGCTTCAGTTCGGCGGGCGAAGTTTTGCGGCCGTGCAGCGGGATGCCCTCGCGAAACTGTTTCTCCTGTTCCTCCGTCAGGTGGCCGTTGGTTTTCACCACGTACGTTTTGATGACGTGGCTTGCCGGCGCGGTGATGCGGTGCGCGAATTCGCCGTCGTTGGTGAGCAGCAGCAGTCCTTCGCTGTGATAATCGAGCCGCCCGACCGGATAAACCCGTTCCTTGACGCCGCGCATCAGGTGCATGACCGTTTCGCGGCCCTCCGGATCGCTGACCGTGGTCACCACGCCCTTGGGCTTGTGCAGGGCGAGATAAACGTGGCGTTTCGGTTTTTTAAGAAGACGGCCGTCGACTTTGATATGGTCGCGATCGAGGTCCGCCTTGGAGCCGAGTTGCGTAATCGTCTGGCCGTTGACGGTCACGCGGCCTTCGGTGATAAGCTGCTCGGCTTTACGCCGGCTGGCGATGCCGGCCTGCGACAGGATTTTTTGAAGGCGCTCCTCAGGCATCGCGTTTGCGGGCGTCTATCGGTCCCCTCTCAATCATGCGATTCGTCATTTTCGGTCGAGGATTCGGGTTCAGGCCGCAGCTCCGCCTGCGCCGGGACCGGCTCCGATTCGGCGACTTCCATTCTGGCGAGCTCCTCGAATTCTTTTAGCGTCGGCAGCTCGCTCAAATCCTTCAGCCCGAACTGTACCAGGAACTCTCTCGTGGTTTTATAGAGAATCGGTTTGCCGACCACCTGTTTGCGGCCCGATTCGGCGATCAGTTTGCGATCGAGCAGCGTTTTTAAAACGCTCGCGCCCTGCACGCCGCGAATCTCCATGATTTCCGGCGCGGTCACCGGCTGCTTGTAGGCGATCACCGCAAGCGTCTCCAGCGCCGCGAGCGAAAGCTTCAGCGGCGGCGTCAGTTTCTTGACGAAGGCGCGGACGGCTTCGTGATGCTCCGGCTTGGTCGCCATTTTGTAACCGCCGGCGACTTCGCGGATCGAAAGGCCGTGCTCCGGCCTGGCGAACTCGGCCACAATTTCATCGAGCAGATGTTTCACTTTGTCGATCGGCTGGGAAAGCGCCGCGGAGATTTGCTGGAGCGACAGCGGCTCATCGGTGATGTAGACAATCGCTTCCAGAATCGCCTTGAGCCGCGCCTCGTCGCCGGCCGCCGGGCGTTCTTCGGTGAGTTGACTTACGTCTAATTCGTCCATGGATCTTTCAAGGGGTTAGAGCGACGCGGGTCTTATTCAGTTATACCCTTCGTTGATGGCGGTCATCACCTGCTCGGAGGCGAACGCCGATTCGAAGCCCGGCAGGCGCTTCAGGCCGATTTCGCCAAACAAGTCCTTCTGCACCAGGCCGACCGCCTGCAATTTCACCAATTCTAAAACCGCCAGGAACAGGCAGATCATCCCGCGGCGCGTGCGCTGGCGCTCAAACAGCTCGCGCGCGGAGACGGTTTGTTCCTTTTCGAAAACCTTGCGCAAGTAGCGGATCATGTCCGGAACCGAGACGTCCTCGGTTCCGATTTCGTAAACCGGGCGTTGTTTGGCGCGCTCCAGAACGGTCTGAAATGTCTTCACCAGATCGTGCAGCGTCACCGCCAGCCCGGGATCTTCCGTATCGGCGAATTGCGCGATCTGCGGGTTGGACCAGACCGCTTCCTCGATCACGCGCTTCTGATGAAGCATTTCGGCGGCGGCCTTGAAGCGCTCGTGCTCCAGCAGCCGGTCGACCAGTTCCTTGCGCGGATCCTCTTCCGGCAGCAGTTTTTCGAGCTCGGGATCGCGCGGCAGCAGCATCTTCGATTTGATGTGGATCAGCGTCGCCGCCATGTAGACGAATTCGGCGCTCAACTCAATGCTGAGCTCGGCCGCGCGCTGCATGTATTCGATGTACTGCGCGGTGATCTGGGCGATGGGAATGTCGTAAATATTGATTTCCTGCTTGCGGATCAGGTCCAGCAGAAGGTCGAGCGGGCCGTCGTAGTGCTCCAGGTGAAAATTCAGGGGCGAGGACACTTCAATTCAGGATACGACATGAGAGAATGAGTCCTCATGCGGGAATCGCCGTGGTATCGCCAGATGAATCGTTATCATTGGCTGGTGCTGCTGGTCGCCTCCGGCGGCTGGCTGCTGGACTGCATGGATCAGCAGTTTTTTGGCCTGGCCCGGCGTCCGGCGATGCTCGATCTGCTCGGCGTGCGGCCGGGCGATGCGGCGATGGCCGGCACGGTCACCGAATACGCCGGCTACGCGACCATGATTTTCATGATCGGATGGGCCGCCGGAGGCGTGCTGTTCGGCATTATGGGCGACCGCTTGGGGCGCGTCAAAACAATGATGTGGAGCATCGTTTTTTACTCGCTTTTCACCGGTTTAAGCGTGTTTTCAACGTCCGTTTGGGATTTTTCGCTGTATCGATTTTTGACCGGTTTGGGCGTGGGCGGCGAATTCGCGGTCGGCGTCGCGCTGGTGGCCGAAGTGATTCCCGCCCCGGCGCGGCCGTTTGCCCTGGGCGCGCTGCAATCGTGTTCGGGAGCGGGCAACGTAATCGCGGCGCTGATCGGGATCGGGCTGGGAAATTTGCAGGAGGCGCACATCATTCAAAGCTCCTGGCGAGCCATGTTCGTGATCGGCGCCTTGCCGGCCCTGCTGGTGATCGTCGTCATGCGGCGGCTGGAAGAGCCGGAGGCGTGGCGCAAGGCCAAAGCGGAGGGAGTCGCGCGCAAAGTGCGGCTCGGCTCCATGGCGGAGCTGTTTTCCGACGCGCGATGGAGGCGAAACGCGCTGGTCGGGCTGGCGCTGGCGTTTTCCGGCGTGGTGGCGATCTGGGGCATCGGATATTTCAGCTACGATCTGTTGAGTTCGGTGATCGATAAAACGTTCCGCGCGCAAGGGCTCCCGGAAAACGTGATCGCCGGAAAGAAGACGATCTGGACCGGAATCACGTCCTTAATGCAGAATTCCGGCGCTTTTTTAGGCGTTTACGCCTTCACTTATTTCACGCAGCGGACCTCGCGGCGGCGCGCCTTCGCGGTTTCGCTGATTATGGCCATGATCACGACGGCGTTTCTGTTCTGGAGATTGAACCGGTTCAGCGATGTATTCTGGATGCCGCCGCTGATGGGATTCTTCCAGCTCGCCCTATTCGCCGGATACGCGATTTATTTTCCGGAGCTGTTTCCGACGCGGCTGCGGAGCACGGGAACATCGTTTTGTTACAACGTCGGCCGCGCCGTGGCGGCGGTGGGCCCGCTGGGGCTGGGATTGCTGACCAGCCGCGTCTATTCGGGTCCGGACGCGCTGCGCTACGCCGGCGTGACGATGTGCCTGGTGTTCTTCATCGGCCTGGCGGCGCTGCCGTTTGCGCCGGAAACCAAGGGGCAGCCGCTGCCTGAATAGGGGGCGCCGCCAGGCAATGATACACTTCGATTTATGGCCATCAGCAAGGATCTGCTGGAAATTCTCGTCTGCCCCCTGTGCAAGGCGCCGGTTGAATTGAAGCAGGACGAAAACGGCCTTAAATGCGTGCAGTGCAAACGCGTCTATCCGATTCGCGACGACATTCCGGTGATGCTGGTCGATGAAGCGCGGATCGAAGAATAAGGCGTGAAATCGATTTTCGCCGGTGAGCGCGTATGAGAGCAGCGTGACGAATCTACTGGACCGTTTGTCAGCTGGCGCGCGGGTCGCGGTGATCCGGCTGCGGTCGCTGGGGGACTGCGTTCTGACGACGCCGGCGCTGGCGCTGCTCAAAGCCCACCGGCCGGATTTGAAGATCAGCGTGCTCGTCGAGCCCCGGTTCCGCGCCGTGTTTGAGGAGAATCCGGACGTCGATGAGATTCGCGAGTCGGCGTGCGCGGCGGATCTGGCGATCAATTTTCACGGCGGCCCCCGCGCCATGATGCTGACCGCCGCGACGCGCGCCAGGATCCGCTGCGGATTCGGCCATCACCGCTACAGTTTTCTTTATTCCCACAAAATTCCGCGGGCGCAGGAAATCCTGGACGTCGAGCGGCCGGTGCATACGGCGGAACATCTGGCTTCGGCGATGTTCTGGCTGGGCGTGCCGCGCGCGGAGATCCCGCGAGCCAGGCTGTTCGCGGCGCCCTCCGGGCTGAGCGGCGCTTATTTCGTCGTTCATCCGTTCGCCTCATCCGCCGATAAGAAGTGGCCGGCTGAGCGGTTTGTGGAGATCGCGCGGCGGGTGCGCTGCGTTTTTCTGGCGGGCCCGGAAGACGACGTCCGGCCGTTCGCCGGCTTCGAGGTGTGGAAGAACGCGCCGCTGGCGCGCGTCAAAAGTTTGATTTCCGGCGCGCAATTGTTCCTCGGCAACGACAGCGGACCGGCGCACATCGCGGCCGCCTTCGGCATCCCTGTCGTGGCGCTGTTCGGCGCCTCCGATCCGGCGATCTGGGGGCCGTGGCGCACCGAATCGCAGGTGCTGGTCTCGCCCGAAGGCGTCCGCGGCATTTCGGTCGAGGACGTCGCGGCCGCCATCGAGACCCTGAAGGTGCGCGCATGAAGGAACTTCTCCGGCTGCTGCGCTATTCGCGGCCCTACGCGCCGCATCTGCTGGCGTCGGTGATCCTGATGATCCTGGTCGGCGCGGCGCAGGGGTTAACCGCGCTGCTGATCGGACCGATTTTCGATCGCGTGCTCAACCCGGCATCCGCCGACGCGCCGGTGATGTTGTGGAAGAAGGTGCCGCTGCTGCACCGGCCGGTTTATCTGGCCGACATCATCCCGTTTCCGCTGCACAACGTCTGGTCGCTGGTGGCGGCGGCCATCCTGATGGTGTTTTTCGTCAAGGGCCTGTGCGATTACCTGGGCAATTACCTGATCAATTACGTCGGCTTTTCGGCGGTGACCGATCTGCGGCAGACGGTGTTCGATCGCGTGCTGAACCAGGACACGCACTTCTTTGAAAAGAACTCGACCGGGCGCGTGATGTCGTCGATCATGAACGATCTCGAAAAGATTCAGGTGGCGACCTCGCACATTCTGGCCGATTTTCTGCGGCAGAGCTTTTCGGCGATGTTTCTGCTCGCCGTGGTGATCGGGACCGATAAGAAGCTGGCGCTGGCGAGCCTGACCGTCCTGCCCTTCGTGGTGATTCCGACGGTGCGGCTGGGGCGGCGCATCCGGCGCACCACCCGGCGCGCGCAGGACGACGCCGCCGAGCTCAATCAGATTTTGCAGGAAACGCTCAGCGGCAACCAGGTGGTGAAATCCTTCGGCGCGGAGGAGATCGAATCCAACCGCTTTCGCGATCGCGCCGAAAAGCTGCGGCGCAGCAATCTGCGCTACGTGGCGCAGCAGGCCATTGCCTCGCCGCTGATCGAATTTTTCGGCGCCATTACCATCGTCGGGCTGCTGAGCTACGCGCGCGAGCAGATCAAAGCGGGTTCGATGACCGCCGGCGATTTCACCAGCTTCGTCATCGCGCTGCTGATGCTTTACGAGCCCATGAAGCGGCTTGCCGGCATTCACAATATCTTCCAGCAGGCGCTCGGCGCGTCGCAGAAAGTGTTCGAATACCTGGATCGCGATCAGATGATCAAGGATGGCGCGTTCAAGCTCGCGCGTTTTGAGAAAGCGATCGCGTTTGAAAATGTGACGTTCCGTTACCCCGGCGCTCCGGACGCGTTCGTGCTCGATTCGGTTTCACTTGAAGTAAAGGCCGGCGAGATCGTGGCGCTGGTGGGCCCCAGCGGCGCGGGCAAGACGACGCTGGCCAATCTGGTTCCGCGATTTTACGACGTGGAGAAAGGCGCGTTGAAAATCGACGGGCGCGATGTGCGCGAGCTGCGCCTGGCGTCGCTGCGCGAAAAAATTTCGATCGTCGCGCAGGATACTTTTTTGTTTAACGATACGGTCGCCAGCAACATCGGCTATGGGCGCGCCGGAGCGACGCGCGAGCAGATCTGCCAGGCGGCGCGCACCGCGCTCGCCGAGGAGTTCATTCTGCGGATGCCGGAAGGCTACGAAACGCTGATCGGCGAGCGCGGGCAGAAGCTGAGCGGCGGCCAACGGCAGCGGCTGGCGATCGCGCGGGCGCTGCTTAAAAACGCCCCGATTCTGATTCTCGACGAGGCGACTTCGCATCTGGACAGCGAATCGGAAATGCTGGTGCAGCGCGCCCTGCAAATCCTGATGGAGCGGCGCACGGTGATCGTGATCGCGCACCGGCTGTCGACGGTGCGGCGCGCCGACAAGATTGCCGTGCTCGATCGCGGCCGGATCGTCGAGACGGGAACGCACGAGCAGTTGATGCGCCTGGGCGGCGTTTACCAGCGCCTGCACGAGTTACAATTTCTGGTTTCATGAAGCCGCTTCGATCGATGACCGGATTCGCGCGCGTTCGCCGCCCGCTGGGCGAAGGCGAGCTGGTGGTCAGCCTGAAGAGCCTGAACCATCGCGGGCTCGATATCCAGATCCACGCGCCGGCCGCGGCCGATCCGTTTGAGAATACGATCCGCGCGATGGTGAAGGAGCGCGTGCTGCGCGGGCACGTGGAGGTTCGGGTTTCGCTGCCGCAGGCGCCGGTCAACGGCGGCGCCCCGGCGCTGAACCATGCGCTCCTGGAAGAATATTTGAAAGCGTTTCGCGAAGCGGCGGACCGGCATGGGTTGGATTCCAAGCCGGATTTGAACGCGGCCCTGCGGCTGCCGGGGATGTTTGCCGAAGGCGGCGAAGCCGAGCCGCCGCCGGAGGCCGAGCCCGCGCTGCGCGAGGCGCTGTCGCAAGCGCTCGACGACCTCAACTGCTTTCGCGCGCGCGAAGGCGCGGAGATCGCGCGGGAGATGCGGTCCCACAATGCGCGCGTCGCCGAAGCCGCCGAGCAGATCGAAAAAATCCGGGACGGCGCGGCCGCGGCCTTTCAGAGCCGGCTGGCGGAGCGATTAAAGGATCTGTTGAAGGGCGCGCAACTGGACCCGCAGAGGCTGGCGCAGGAGGCGGCGATTCTGGCCGACCGCAGCGATATCGGCGAGGAACTGGCGAGATTGAAGATTCATTCGGCGCAGCTCGCCGGATTGCTCGAAGGCGGCGGCGAGGTGGGCAAGAAGCTCGATTTCCTGTTGCAGGAGATGAACCGCGAGACCAATACGATTCTCTCGAAAACGAACGGGATGGGAGAGGCGGGGCTGAAGATTACGGAGCTGGCGCTGGAGGCCAAATCGGCCATCGAGAAGATCCGCGAGCAGTCGTTGAACTTAGAGTAGCCGCCCGCGCGAACCATGACCACGGTATTTATCATTTCGGCGCCCTCAGGGTCCGGCAAATCGACGCTCACGCGCGAACTGCTGCGGAGCGTGCCCTGCCTGCGATTCTCGGTTTCCTATACGACTCGCGCGCCGCGCGGACAGGAGAAAAACGGGCAGGATTATTTTTTCATTTCGCGGGGAGTTTGAGGATCGAATCGCGAAAGGGGAATTTCTCGAGTACGCCGAAGTCTTCGGCCACTATTACGGGACCCATGCCAGCGAACTGGACCGGGCGGCGGAGGCGGGCGTCGATCTGGTGCTCGACATCGACGTCCAGGGTGCGCGACAATTGAAGGAGAAGATCCACGGCGCGGTGTCGATCTTTATATTAGCGCCCAGCCGGCGGATTCTTGAAGAACGGCTGCGGGCGCGGTCGCAGGATTCAGACGAAGTGATCGCCCGGCGCCTGCGCGACGCGGCGGAAGAAATTCGCAATTATTCTTTGTACGATTATGTGCTGGTGAACCGCGAGGTCGCTTCATCGGTGGAAACACTGGTGGCCATCGTCAAGGCGACGCGGAGCCGGCGCGACCGGATGGAGAAGGAAATCCGGCCCATATTGGAGACGTTTAAAAATGCCTGAGTCCAATTTTCGACAAACCGGAGCGAGCGTGATCCCGGACGATCCGGAAGCGAGCGCGTATCGTTTTATCATCGTTGCCGCCAAGCGCGCGCGCCAACTGCAAAACGGAGCCCGCAGCTTTTTGCCGACCACGTCGAAAAAGCCGACGGTCGCCGCCATGGAAGAAGTGCGCCGCGGGCTGGTGCAGTACGAAGATCCGGCGCTCAAGCGCCAGCAAGCAGCGCCGCTGGACGAATAAAAGCTATGCCGCGACTGGCCGGGCGCGGGGCTGAGGCCCGCGCCGATTCAAGCCCGCCCCTGGGGAGCGATCGATGAACGTCGCCCTCGGCGTGTGCGGCGGCGTCGCCGCGTACAAATCCGCGGAGTTGGCGCGCGCCCTGATGGAGCGCGGTTTTTCCGTGCAAGCCATCCTGACCGCGTCGGCCACTGAGTTTGTGCGGCCGCTGACCTTCGCCGCGCTCACCGGCCGAAAAGTCATCACCGCGCTTTTTTCCGCCGAAGACAACCTGGCAAGCGCGATCGAGCATATTCGGGTCGCGCGGGAAAACGACATTCTCGTGGTCGCGCCGGCGACGGCCGACGTGCTGGCGAAATTCGCGCACGGCATCGCGGACGATTTTTTGACCACGACGTACCTGGCCTTCACCGGGCGGGTGGTGCTCGCGCCGGCAATGAACACCGAAATGTGGAATCATCCGGCGACTCGCGAAAATGTGCGCATCCTGCGGGATCGGGGGCATGAGCTGATTGAGCCGGAGGACGGAATCCTGGCCTGCGGCGCCATCGGTCCGGGCCGGCTGGCTGATCCGGTGCGCATCGCCGATTTTGTGGCCGCGGGCGCGATTCCGACGCCGCGCGATCTGGAGGGCGAAGTCGTGCTGATCACCGCCGGCCCCACCCAGGAGCCGATCGACGCGGTGCGTTACATCTCCAATCGATCCAGCGGCAAGATGGGCTACGCGCTGGCCGAGGAAGCCGCGGCGCGGGGGGCGCGCGTAATTCTGGTTTCCGGTCCGGTGCATCTTGCCGAGCCTCGCGGCGCGCCGACGATCCGGGTGCGGACGGCGAGCGAGATGCGCGCGGCGGTGATGGAGCACCTGGAGGAATCTTCGATCATCATCAAAGCGGCGGCCGTCGCCGATTACCACCGCTCCAATGCGCCGCGTACGAAGGAAAAAAAGACCGCCGCACGGCTTTCGCTCGAACTGGATCCGACGCCCGACATTCTGGCCGAAGTGGGAACTAAAAAAAACGACCGCTTGCTGGTGGGGTTCGCGGCGGAGACGGATCATCTGGTGGAAGAGGCGCGACGGAAGCTCGAAACAAAAAATTGCGATATGGTCGTGGCCAATCTGGTTTCCAGGGAGGGCGCCGGGTTCGAATCGGATGAGAACGAAGTGGTGCTGGTGCTGCGCACCGGCGAGACGATTCCGGTGAAGCGCGCGGCCAAGCGCGTGATCGCGCGCCGCATTCTCGATCAGGTGACGAAGCTGCGGCTGGCGCTCAACACCTCGCGATGAATCGGGAAGATTTGCGGGACCGGCTCGCATTTTATCGCGATTTGGGCGTGAAGGAGGTTTTCCGCCGCGGCGCAGCCATCGAGCAAACCGAGGCGCGGCCGCAGGAAGCCGCCGCGATCTCCATCCCGCCGATCGCTCCCTCCGGCGACACGCTGCTTAAAATTATCGAAGACCTCGGCGAGTGCCGCCGCTGCCGTTTATCGGAGCGGCGCTCGAAAATCGTCTTCGGATCGGGAAATGAGAACGCGCGGCTGGTGTTCGTCGGCGAAGGACCGGGCGCCGATGAAGACGAACAGGGGCTGCCGTTTGTGGGGCGCGCCGGGCAACTGCTTACCCAGATGATCGACAATACGGCGGCGAAAGAAGGCATCCCGATCCGCCGCGCCGACGTGTACATCTGCAACGTGGTGAAGTGCCGCCCTCCGGAGAATCGAACGCCGCTGCCCGAGGAGATGGAAATTTGCGGCGAGTTTCTATTTCGCCAGTTGCTGGCCATCCGGCCCAAGGCGATTTGCGCGCTGGGGTCCACGGCGGCCAAGGCGCTGCTGAATACCAAGGACGGCGTCACGCGGCTGCGTGGGCGCTGGCACAAGTGGCGCGATCTTCCGGTGATGGTGACCTATCATCCGTCCTATCTCCTGCGCCCGTACAATCAGGACGCCAAGCGCGAGGCCTGGGAAGACCTGAAGAAGGTTCTGCATTTTGTCTATGACTGAGCGGCCGCTCGATGAGGCGCCGCGCCGGAGCGCGTAGTGCGCGGAAAATTTATCACCTTCGAAGGCCCCGAGGGAAGCGGCAAATCGACGCAGCTTCGCATCCTGGCCAAGCGCCTGCGCGAGGCCGGCCATCGCGTGTTCGAAACGGCCGAGCCCGGCGGCACGCCCATCGGGATGCAGATCCGGCGCGTGCTGCTCGACGCGCAAAACGCGGAAATGCGTCCCACCACCGAATTATTGTTGATGTTCGCCTGCCGCGCGCAGAACGTGGAGCAGTGGATTCTGCCGGCGCTCGCCGACCAGCAGATCGTTTTGTCCGACCGCTTCACCGATTCAAGCGTCGTCTATCAGGGCATCGCCCGCGGATTGGGAACGGAGCTGGTTTACGAAGTCGACCGCATCGCCTGCCGCGGGCTGGTTCCGGATTTGACGCTGGTCATCGATATCGACACCGAAACCGGGCTGCGCCGGGCGCGCGCCCGCAACCAGCGGACGCAAGGCGTGGAGACGCGGCTCGATGAGCAGGCCATCGAGTTTCATCGAAAAGTTCGCCAGGCATATCACCAGCTCGCCGGCGATGAACCGCACCGCGTGCGATTGATCGACGGCGGCCGCGGCGAGGCGGAGGTGGCGCAGCAGGTGTGGTCGGCCGTGGCCGGAATCCTTTAGGCTGTTAGGCAGCCGGCGCAAATTTTGTTCGGGGAGGACGCGGGGTGAAGGTTTTCACGGCTCAGCAGATGCGCGAAGCGGACCGGATCACGATCGAGCGCGGCACGCCCGGCGAAGTCCTGATGGAGAACGCCGGGCGCCGCGTGGCCGAGGCGATCGAGCGCCATTTCTCGCCGCTTCGCGCGCAGCGCGTTCTGGTCGTATGCGGAAAGGGCAACAACGGCGGCGATGGGCGCGTCGTCGCGCGGCTCCTTCGCGGTCGCGTTGCCGAGTTGCAGGAAATCGATATCGACCATCCTCAACAGATCCGGTTTTCGCCAACCGTGATCGTGGACGCCATCCTGGGCACAGGGCTATCCGGACCGGCGCGCGGGGCGGCGCTCGAGTGGATTCGCAAAATTAATTCGCTGCGCCCGCCGGCCAGGGTGGTCGCCGTCGATATTCCGAGCGGGCTCGGCGGCGGAGGCGAATTTGTGCGCGCCGATGTCACCGTGACATTCGCGGCCTTCAAAGTGGAGCATTTTTTCGCCGAAGGAGCCGAAGAAGCCGTGGGCGCGCTGATGCTCGGCGATATCGGCGTGGATACCGACGCGGTTCCCTGCGATCTGGAAACCTCGGAAATGCGCCATTTCGCGGCGCTCGCCGCCCCGCGTACGCCCGATTCGCACAAGGGAAATTTCGGACACGTCCTGATCATCGGCGGAGCGCCGGGAAAGGCCGGCGCCGCGGCAATGGCCGGACTGGCGGCGGCGCGCATCGGCGCGGGATTGACCACCGTCGCCTGCTCGGACCCGTCGCGCCTGGCGCCGGAGCTGATGTCGGATTCGCTCGAAAATTTTTCGCTCGAAAAAATCACGGTGATCGCCGTAGGACCGGGCCTCGGCCCCAATCGCCCGCTGATGGAGCGACTGCTTCGCGAGGCGAAGGCGCCGATGGTGATCGACGCCGATGGCCTCAACTCCATCGCCGGCTCCGATTTTCGAGGCCGCGGCGTGGAGACGATCCTCACGCCGCATCCCGGCGAGATGGCGCGGCTGATGGGCGCAAAGTTCACCGATCGATTATCCACCGCGCGAGATTTCGCAAAAAACCGCAACTGCTGCGTCGTGCTGAAGGGCCATCGCACGCTGATCGCTTTGCCGGATGGCCGCGTTTGGATCAACACCACCGGCTCGCCCGCAATGGCCAAGGGCGGCAGCGGCGATGTTCTGACGGGGATGATCGCGGGAATGGCCGCGCAGTTTCCCGGCGATATCGCGCTGGCGGTTCGCGCGGCCGTTTTCCTGCACGGCCGATGCGGCGAGTTCGCCGCCGAAGCGCTCACCGATAAGTGCGTCCTCGCCACCGATTTGCTCCACTATCTGCCGAGGGCCTTTCGTGAGTGTCTTTAAGACCCGGTCCGCGGAGGAGACGATCGAGTTGGGGCGGCGCATCGCCGCGCTGCTTCCGGCGCGCGCCGTCGTGCTTCTGATCGGCAACCTGGGAGCCGGCAAGACAACCTTAGCCAAGGGCCTGGTTGCGGGATTGGGCGCAGCCTCGCCCGAGGATGTTTCCAGTCCCACGTTCACGCTGATTCACGAGTATTCGCCGCGCGTTTACCACATCGACTTGTACCGGCTGGATACAGCCCGGCAGGTTTCAACCCTCGGCCTGGATGAGATTTTTGATCGCGAAGCGGTGGTGCTGATCGAATGGGGCGAGCGCTTTCGGCAACTCCTGCCCCGGCAGCGGATTGAAATTCGCCTGCGCGCGACCGAGCAAGACGCGCGCGAAATCGAGCTCAGCTTTGTGCATACCCAGCCAAAAGACGGCTAAAGAAGTCGTTCAATAACAGTCGCTTGCAAAAAACTATTGTCACTCTTCGGCGGAGTGTGCTAATAATATTGCTTGGATCGTGGCGCTCGGGCCGCGACCCGCAATAAAGCCTAAATACATTTTAAAAGGGAGGATGATTTATGCAGATTCGGCCGCTCTACGACCGCATCGTGGTCAAACGAATCGAAGAAAAAGAAACCAAAGTCGGCGGATTGTTTATCCCCGATTCGGCCAAGGAAAAACCGCAGGAAGGCGAAGTGGTCGCCGTCGGGCAGGGCAAGCGCAATGAGGACGGCAAGTTAATCCCGCTCGACGTGAAGGCGGGCGATCGCATCCTGTTTGGAAAATATTCCGGCTCGGAAATCAAGCTCGATGGTCAAGAGTACCTGATCATGCGTGAGGACGAGGTGCTCGGGATTTTGGAAAGCACGGAAAAGCTGGCGAAGAAAACAGCGTAGGGAGGATTTGAGAAAAAATGGCTGCGAAACAGATTGTTTATAGCGAAAATTCCCGGCAGGCGATCCTGCGGGGCGTGAATCAACTGGCCGACGCGGTGAAGGTGACGCTGGGTCCGAAGGGCCGCAACGTGGTCCTTGAAAAGAAATTCGGCGGACCCACCATCACCAAAGACGGCGTGACGGTGGCCAAAGAGGTCGAGCTGAAGGACCCGCTTGAAAATATGGGCGCGCAGATGGTGCGCGAAGTGGCCTCCAAGACCAGCGATGTCGCCGGCGACGGGACCACGACCGCCACAATTCTGGCGCAGTCCATCTTCCGCGAAGGCGTGAAGAGCGTGGCCGCGGGCGCGAATCCGATGGCGCTGAAGCGCGGCATCGAGAAGGCCGTGGACGCGGTGGTCGAGGAAGTGAAAAAGCTTTCCAAGCCGGTGAGCGGCGACATGATCGCGCAGGTCGGCACCATTTCGGCCAACGGCGACACCACCATCGGTAACACCATTGCGGAAGCGATGAAAAAGGTGGGCAAAGACGGCGTCATCACGGTGGAAGAGTCCAAGACGATGTCGACCGAGTTGCAGACCGTCGATGGTATGCAGTTCGACCGCGGCTACCTTTCACCGTATTTCATCACCGATCCGGATCGGATGGAGTGCGTGCTCGAAGATCCCTACATTCTGATCCATGAGAAGAAAATCAGCAACATGAAGGACCTGCTGCCGCTGCTGGAGCAGATCGCGCGCTCCGGCAAGCCGCTGCTGGTGATCGCCGAGGAAGTGGAAGGCGAAGCGCTGGCGACGCTGGTGGTCAACAAGCTGCGGGGAACGCTGAACGCCTGCGCGGTGAAGGCTCCGGGCTTCGGCGACCGCCGTAAAGCGATGCTCGAAGACATCGCGATCCTGACCGGCGGCAAGGCCATCTTTGAAGAAACCGGCATTAAGCTCGAAGGCGTGCGCCTGGACGATCTCGGCAGGGCGAAGCGCGTCACCGTGGACAAGGACAACACCACCATCATCGACGGCGCCGGACAGCAGAAGCAGATCGAGGGCCGCATCAAACAGCTCCGCACGCAGATCGAGGAGACCACCTCCGATTACGATCGCGAGAAGCTACAGGAGCGGCTGGCGAAGCTCGCCGGCGGCGTTGCGGTGATCAAAGTGGGCGCCGCGACCGAAACCGAGATGAAGGAGAAAAAGGCTCGCGTCGAGGATGCGCTGCACGCCACTCGCGCCGCGGTCGAGGAAGGCATCGTTCCGGGCGGCGGCGTCGCGTTGCTGCGCGCGGCTTCGGTGCTCGATTCGCTCAAGGCCGAAGGCGATGAGCGCATCGGCGTGGACATCATCCGCCGCGCCTGCGAGGAGCCGGTTCGCCAGATCGTCGGCAACGCCGGCTATGAAGGCGCGATCGTCATTGAGAAGATCCGCGCCAACAAGGATCACAATTTCGGATTTAACGCCGCGACCGCCCAGTATGAAGACCTGGTAAAGAGCGGCGTCATCGATCCGACCAAAGTGACCCGCTCGGCTCTTCAGAACGCGGCTTCGATCAGCGCGCTGATGCTGACCACCGAAGCGATGATCGCCGAAATTCCGGAAAAGAAGCCGGCGGCTCCGATGCCGGGCGGCGAGCACGGCCCGGGGATGGATTACTAAACCGCGGATCCAATCATCATTGAGAATGGCCGCCTGGGCGACCGGGCGGCCTCTTTTTTTGCACGACTCCGCGCCGCACTCCTTCGCGAAACCGTTTTGGTCATCATAATCTTTTGAATATCTCCGGCCGATTTTTTGATAAGCTTTGGTCTATAGCCGCTACATCGCCGCGTTCGGAGATTATTTCTCTATGAAATCGAAGCTTGTGCTCGCCGTTGCCTTCACCGGACTGCTCACGGCCGCCACGCCGACCTTCAGCAAAGACGTCGCGCCCATCCTGTATCAGCGCTGCCTTGAATGCCACCGCCCCGGCGAGGCCGCGCCGATGTCCTTCCGGAATTATCAGGAGGTCCGCCCGTGGGCCAAGGCGATCAAACAGCAGGTGGCCACGCACTCCATGCCGCCTTGGGACGCCGATCCATCCATCGATAAATTCTCCAATGATCGCCGGCTCACCGACGCGCAGGTGGCGACCATCGTCAAATGGGCCGACAACGGCGCGCCGGAAGGCGATCCCTCCGATATGCCAAAGATGCCGCACTTCACCGAAGGCTGGGTGATCGGCCAGCCCGATCTGGTTTTCGACACCGGCAAGGATTTTAGGATTCCCGCCGGCGGCGTCGTGCCCTATCAATATTTCAAGGTCGATCCCGGCTTCAAGGAAGACACCTGGGTGCAAGCCGCCGAAGTCCGCCCCCAGCAGCGCTCGCAGGTGCATCACATTCTGGTGTTTGTGCAGCAGGGCAATCAGCCGGCGATGCGCGGCGGCGAGCAGTTCAGCAACATGCTGATCGGTTACGCGCCCGGCGTCCCGACCATCACCTGGGACCCCGACACCGCCTACCTGGTCAAAGCCGGATCGACGCTGCTCTTCCAGGTCCACTACACGGTAAACGGCAAGGAAGCCACCGATCGCAGCGTGCTCGGCCTCAAAATCCGCAAGGACAAGCCCAAGTTCCGCGCGCTATCCGGCTCCGCAACGCAGTTTCGTCTGAACATCCCGCCGAACGACCCCAATTACATGGCGCAAGCCACGCACGAATTTAAAGAAGACGTGACGTTGCTCGATCTCACCCCGCACATGCATCTGCGCGGCAAGGCGTTCAAGTATGTCCTGACGTATCCCGACGGCCGCAGTGAGGAACTGCTCAGCGTCCCGCATTACGATTTCAACTGGCAGTTGAGCTACATTCTGGCCGAGCCGCGCCGCATCCCCGCCGGATCGAAGATCGAAGCCACGGCGTGGTACGACAATTCACCGAACAACAAGTTCAATCCCGATCCATCACAGACCGTCCACTGGGGCGACCAGACATTCCAGGAGATGATGATCGGATTCTTCAATTACAAAATTCCGGTGGACCGTCCCGATCCACCCCCGCAGCGCCCATCGGCCGCGCCATAATTCAGCGCCGCTCATGGCGCTCGTGACGCTCAATGCGCCGCTCGCCCGGATGACGT
Organism: Terriglobia bacterium; assembly: GCA_021325175.1. Classification (GTDB taxonomy): domain Bacteria; phylum Acidobacteriota; class Terriglobia; order Bryobacterales; family Bryobacteraceae; genus Palsa-187. The sequence goes on along the minus strand of JAJPHS010000024.1, from coordinate 4,825 downwards.
TCGACGTGCTCGTAGGGATGCACATATACCCCGCGGTTGTCCCAATGCCGCTCCCAGGGATGATCATTGATGATCACCCTCCGCTGACCCCAATCGAAGTAGTTATGGCCCCAACCCCACGGAGCGAACGCCGCGCCCAGCGTGACGCCGCCGAAGGTAATCGCGCCGCCAACGAAAAATCCCGGACGCGGCCGCACAAATACGACGCCAGGATTGTAGACCGGCACCGGAATAAAGGCAGGATTCACCGGCATGATGCTCACGTACCCTCCGCTGTTCGTCACTACGATCTGGCCGTTCGATTGCAAATACCCGTAGCTCATCGCCTCCTGCCGACGCCGCTGCACGGCATCCATCACGCCGTTCGGATCGGCCAGAAAAGCGTTGCCGATCGCAGTGGTCCAGCCCATGTCGCCGGCCATCATGTTTAGCACGGAGGGGAACGGCAGCAGCGCCTGCACCGCCGGATCCCACGGTAAACGATCTTCCTGAATCGCCGCCGCCAGCGCATCGCCGTGCAGATAACTGTGCTGATTCGCCCACGCCGCCGCGTCGGGAATCTCATTCGGATAACCCGCCGCCGCCAGCACCTGCGACAGCAGCGGATCGGGATAAAGCGCGATCCGCGACACCAGATTGTCCAACTCCTGCGGCGAATAGGACGGCGCCTGCTGCGGGTAGGACGAAGGCGGTGGTGGCGGATATGGAGGAGGGGCCTGGGCCAGCGCCAGTCCCGCGATCAGTCCCGTAAATATTAATAATTTCTTCATTTTGCGTCTCTTCCTCCCGCTAAGGAGACGGCCTTTCTAGCCCCTTCGTTTCAAGGCGGCGCAAAATCCGCGGCCGGGCTTCGACTTTCGCGTAATTTCCACTTCGCCGTTCGGCGAGCTGGAGCACATCGGATAAACTAAATATGCGAAATGGATCATCCCGCGCGTGTCGGCAAGTATCAGATCGACCAGTTCCTGGGCGGAGGCATGTCCCACGTCTATCGCGCCACCGACACCGTACTGGGCCGCCGCGTCGCGCTCAAAATCCTTACCGAAGAAGGCGCCGCCGACGAGGAATCCAAAGCCCGGTTCCTGATGGAGGCGCGCGTCGCCTCCAACGTGCGCCACGACAACATCATCGCCGTTTACGATTTCGGCGAGGAGCGCGGCCGGCCCTTCATCGTCATGGAGTATTTGGAGGGCGAAAGCTTGCGCGCGGCGATTCGCAATCGTCATCTGGGCGATTTCCGCCGCCGCATGAACATCGCCCTGCAAGTCGCGCGCGCGGTCGATTTTATCCACTCCCAGAAAGTCATTCATCGCGACATCAAGCCCGAAAACATCAATATCGATGCCGCTGGAAAAATCAAGCTGATGGATTTCGGCATCGCCAAAGCCGCTGGAATGCAGCTCACCAAGGCCGGATTCACGCTCGGCACGCCGTTCTATATGGCTCCCGAACAGGTCCTTGGCCGCCAGCTCGGACCACAAGCCGACGTCTATGCCTTCGGCGCGCTGCTGTTCGAGCTTTTGACCGGCGAAAAAATCGTCAGCGGCAGCAGCGTCGAAAAAATTTTTGAAAACATTCTTTATCAGCCCGTCGATCTGGCGCCGCTGCACGCCGCCAAAATTCCGCCCGCGCTGGTGAACCTGATCGCGCGGATGCTCGATAAGCAGCCGGCGCAGCGCCCCGCGAGCCTGGGCCTGGTGGCGGATGAGATCGAGCGTATTCTCGCCGCCCGCGGCGCGACTTCCGCGCCCCCGCCTCATTTGCCGGATGAACCCGAACCCCTCCCCGGCTTTTTCGAGCGCCTGCCCGGCTGGATGCGCAGCGAAACGGCGCTGATGGCTCTAAGCTGCGCCGCGGTTACGCTGGTGATCGTCGCGATTTATCTGGCCTGGTCCTGGCGTTAACTTTACGCATGCGAATCGACGCCCATCAGCACTTCTGGCGCTATCATCCCTCCCGCCATTCCTGGATCACGGAGGAAATGTCCGTGCTCAAGCGCGATTTTCTGCCGGAACATTTGCTTCCCGAATTGTTGGAAGCGAAAATCGATCGCTCCATCGCCGTGCAGGCCGTTCCATCCGAAGACGAAACACTGTTTTTGTTGGACCTTTGCCAGGCCCATCCGGAAGTGGCCGGCGTCGTCGGCTGGACGGCGCTTGCATCCCCGGAAGTCGAGCGGCGGCTCGAATTTTTCTCCCGCTTCGGCCCTCTCCGCGGCTTCCGCCACATCGCCCAATCCGAGCCGGACGATTTCTTTCTGGTCCGCCCCGATTTTCTGCGCGGCATTTCGAAACTCGAAAGCTTCGGCTTCACCTACGATATTTTGATTTATCCCCGGCAACTGCCCGCCGCGCTCGAACTCGTCACTCGCTTCCCCAACCAGCGCTTCGTCATCGATCATATGGCCAAGCCTCTTATCAGATCCGGCGAGTTCGATCGTTGGGCGGCTTATATGCGGAAAATCGCCGAACGCGAGAATACTTTCTGCAAGCTCAGCGGGCTGGTCACCGAGGCCAGATGGAACCGCTGGCGTTCCTCCGATTTCACTCCGTATCTCGATTTGATTTTTCAAGCCTTCGGAACCTCGCGCCTGATGTTCGGCTCCGATTGGCCGGTGTGCCTTCTGGCGGCCAGCTATCGCCAGGTCCACGATCTGATCGCCGATTATGCCTGCTCCGGCCAGGATCGGATTTTCGGTGAAAACGCCGCGCGCTTTTATGGACTTGCAACTTAAAAACAAAGTAGTCCTCGTCACCGGCGGAGCCCGCGGCATCGGCCATGCCATCGTTTGCGCCGCCCTCGCCGAAGGCGCGCGCGTGGTGAGCGTCGATCGCTCCGCCGCGCCCGATCTCGAGTGCCACCAGATCGCCGCCGATTTGATTCCAGCGGAAAATTGCCAGCGCGCCGTGGAAGAAACCCTGGATCGATTCGGCGCCATCGACGCCCTGATTAACAACGCCGGCGTGAATGATAGAGTTGGACTGGAGCACGGCAGCCCGCCGGATTTCGCCGCATCGCTCCAGCGAAATCTATTTCACTACTACAACATGGCCCACTACGCGCTCGCCGCGTTGAAGAAGTCGCAAGGCGCCATCGTGAGTATCGCTTCGAAAACCGCCGTAACCGGCCAGGGCGGCACTTCCGGCTATGTGGCCGCCAAAGGCGCGATCCTCGCCCTCACCCGCGAATGGGCCGTCGAGCTGCTGCCCCACGGAATTCGCGTAAACGCGGTCCTTCCGGCCGAGGTGATGACTCCGCTGTATCGCCAATGGCTCGAAGGCTTCCCCGATCCGGAGAAAAAGCTCGCCGAAATCGTTTCCAAAATTCCGCTCGGCCATCGCATGACCACGGCGGAAGAGATCGCGGCGATGGTGATGTTTCTGATTTCCGCTCGGGCGAGCCACATTACCGGCCAACACCTGTACGTGGACGGCGGTTACGTTCACCTGGATCGGGCGCTGGCGTGAGCGCCCTCACCGAGCGGAAATATTATCTGCCGCTTGCCCTCATCACCAGCCTGTTTTTTCTCTGGGCCTTCGGCGTCAACCTGAACGACATTCTCATACCGCACTTTAAAAAGGCTTTTCGCCTCACCGACCTCGAATCCTCGCTCATTCAGGTCGCATTTTTCGGCGGCTATTTTCTCGCGGCCTGGCCCGCCGGACGCTTGATGGACCGCATCGGTTATAAACGCGGCATCCTCGCCGGATTACTGATCTGCGCCGCCGGAGCTTTACTGTTCATCCCCGCCGCTTCTTTTTTGAAATACGAGTTTTTCCTGTTCGCGCTGTTTGTGATGGCCTGCGGACAAAGTTTTCTCGAAGTGGCGGCGAACCCGTATGTCGCCGTTCTCGGTCCCGCGGAAAGCGCCGAGCGAAGATTGAATCTCTCGCAATCCTTCAACTCGGTGGGCGCGATGGTCACTCCGATTCTCGGCGGAGCTTTCATTCTCACCAACTTCCAAGCCGGCGCTTCGGTTGCCGCCACGGTGAAAATTCCTTATCTGGTGATCGCCTCCGTATTTCTCGCCGTCGCGTTCATGATCTTTTTAACGCCGCTGCCTGAAGTTCAGGCCTACGAAAGCGGGCAAATTCATCCGCGGGAGATTCTTCGCCACCGCAATCTGATTCTCGGCGTGATCGCTCAATTTGTTTACGTCGGCGCGCAGGTCGGCGTGGCCAGCTTCGTGATCCGCTTCGCCGAATTCACCTCGCCGGGAACGCCGGACAAAACCGCGGCGAATTTTTTGAAACTGCACCTGCTCGGGTTCATGATCGGCCGGTTCGCGGGTTCGGCGGCGATGAAGTACGTCCGCGCGGCGCCAATGCTCGCTCTGTTCGCCGGCGGAGCCTTGGTGTCGATGAGCTGCGCTCTGGCCGGATCGGGCGCCGTGGCCGTGGGCGGCGTGGTGGCCGCGGGATTTTTTCATTCGATCATGTTCCCCACGATCTTCGCGCTAAGTATCCGGAATCTCGGGCCGTTGACCAGGACCGGCTCCTCGCTGCTGGTGATGTCCATCATCGGAGGCTCGATTTTTCCAGCGCTGATGGGTTTTATTTCGGATCGAAGCACGATCCAGCGAGCCTTCATCGTGCCGTTAATCGCTTATTGCTACATTCTTTACTTTGCCGGAAGCGATTTTCGCCGATCGCGCCGGATCGGCTGAGCTAACGGCGCCAGGATCACCTCCTCAGCTCCGCGTCCATCGTAGCCGGGCACGGAGCATATTCTCATCGAATAATGAGCCTGAAAAGTGATTTTGATTCTCACACAAGATGAGCCTGAAGGTGGGAGCGAAGCGATCCGCCGTTCAGGCGTCCTTTCT
>JAJPHS010000128.1 GCA_021325175.1 Terriglobia bacterium | reverse complement strand
TAAACCACCGGCAGCTTCAGACTATCCTGCGAGAGCGTGAAGCGAACCTCCCGGCCTTCGCGCACAATCGAATTGGGCGCCACGTCGCCGCCTACGCGAATTCGTTTTTCCAGACCCTCCTTGCCCATCTGATTGACTTCCGCGATGGTTTTGTAATAGGTCTTGGTTTCGCTGATTCCGCCCGCCGCCAACCACGCTAACGTGCCGACGATCGCAGCGATCAGCAGTCCGAATTTCAAGTAGTTGTTCATGGGCCTTTTTTCATTTTCAGTATACCGCCTGCCGGCGGGCGCTTCGACCCGAAGCCGGCGTCAGATATGACACAAGCCGCAAGATCCGTCCAAATCGCCCGGCGTTGCGCAGGCCAGCACATACGAGCTTCCTCCGGCCGACCAGTGCGCACCCGCCGCCGCTGCTTTGGACACCGAAATTGTGGCGCGCCGGCCGTTGGTCCGATAAGCGAGCTCGACCCCATTTCTCTGAAGCCGCACGCTTTCGATCCGCGCCGGACCCGAATGCGCCAGGGGCAGATCGATTCCGGCGTGCTGCTGAACCCAGGCGCGGATCGCCGCCGGATCGCCGGATCGAAACTCCGGCCGCGGCAGATTCCAGACAACTCCGGCGAACAAAACGGCCGCCGCAACCGACCACGCCAGTTTCCGCGCGCGAGTGAAGCTTTCCTGAGGGCGCGCTTGTTGATTGACGCGCCGCCAAAGCTCCTCCGGCGCGCGAACGCGGCCCAAAGCCTCTTCGAAAATTTCGCTATGGTACATCATCTTCTCCCGCGCAGGTGCGACAATCCCCGTTCGAGCGTTTTGTGCGCGCGATTCAGCCGCGACGCAACCGTTCCGGGCGAACAGCCCATGATTTCCGCGATCTGCTCGTACGCCAAGCCTTCCGTATAGCGCAGCACCACCGCCATCCTTTGCTCCGGCGGCAGTTGCGCAACTCCTTTCCGAACTTCCTCGCGCACTTCACCGCGCGCCAGCTCTTCAAGCACCGATGCCTGGGGCTCGCGAAGGCGATCCAGCAGCTCCTCGACGAAGGCGAGCCAGCGCTTTCCGCCGCGGCGATAATCGAAGCAGCGATTCACCACCAGCCGGTAGAGCCAGGTGTCGAAATTCGAATCGCCGCGGAACTCGCGAATGCTTGAAAGAAGCTTTAAGAAAGTTTCCTGCGCGATATCCAGCGCGGCCGCCGGATCGGCGGTGTATCGCAGGGCGATCGAATAGACCCGATCCTGATATGCTTCGAACAGCGCCCGGAAGGCGTCGCGATCACCACGTTGGCAGGCCGCGATCGTTTCCCGGTCGTTCGATTCGAGCACCATTCCCGATTCCTAATTTAGACGAACGGGTTTGCGGATTTCTTCCCGCCCCTGCCAAATCTTTACAGAGCCGGTGAAACGGTTATAATAGAAACGTGGCCCGCGGCTGGGAAAGTAAATCAGTCGAGGATCAGATTCAGTTGGCCTCCTCGCGCGTCAGCGCCGCTCGTGCGGCGGCGGCGCGCAAACAGCCGACCGCACAGCAGCTCGAGATCGAGCGCAAGCGCGATAGCCTTCTTCTTCAGCGCCGGAGGGTCCTGCGCGACCTGGAAACCTGCACCAGCGAGCGATATCGTAAAACGCTCGAATCCGGCTTAGCTTACCTGGAATCGCAGCTTGAGCTCCTCGGCGCGCGCGAAACAAACTGATCCCGGTCTGGTGCGAACGATCGAACGCTGGAGCGCGAGGCGCGAAACCTGTTTTCGCGGCCGTCAGTCTTCGAGCGCCGGCTCGAAGCGGTCTTCGCCGCGCGGGCGCAGCTCGCGATTGCGCATCAGGATCCGCGCGCAGGTGTTCCAGCGCAAAATTGCGTCGTCGTTGCCCGGCGGCCGGAGCGATTCGGCGCGCTCATAATGCTCCATCGCCTCGCGCAGCGACTCGTAGGCGGTGAATCCGGCGCCGGGAGCGCCGTGGCGCAGCAGCGAATCCGCCCAGCGTTCCGCAATGATGCCGGCGTAGTAAGCGCGCTCGTATTCGCCGTCCAAATGGGGGAGAATTTCGCGGGCGGTCTGCGCCGCGATGCCGTGCCCGAACTGATCGGTGAGGCTGAGCAGCAGCATAATCAGGGCGGATTGGCGCCGCGGATCGACGCGCAGAATATCGCGGCAGATACTTTCGGCCTGCCAGGGCTCGTTCAGGAGGCGGTATCTTTCCGCTTTTGAAAGCGCCTCCGGAACGGCCTCTGGCGAAATCGGTTTGAGCTCGAACATAACAAGAGCATACAACCGCGGCATCGCCGTTACTTAACGAGCAAAGCGGCGCGGGTACACCCCGATCTGTAACAAAGACGGCGCGGCTGAGTCTATCGGGTAGGACGCAATATGGCCGAAAACATGTTAAAAACCGAAGAAATTCATGAGCGTATTTCAAGCGCCGGACGCAGCGTCGTCGATAAAATCGACGAAACACGCGATGCGGCCGCCAACGTGATGCACGACGCTTCCGAAAAACTGCACCGGAAAGCGGAAGAACTGCCGGGGGGACAAAAAGTCAGCGGCATGGCCCATTCGGCGGCGGATCGGATGGCCTCGGCGGCCGGCTACATCGCCGAGCACGATACGCGCGAAATGCTGGCCGAGGCGCGCTGGTGGGTGCGGCACAATCCCGCCAAAGCCGTGCTGGGCGCGGCTGTGATGGGGTTCTTCGCCGGCCGTATTTTCCGGAGCCGGTCATGAAATTCAAAATCGTGTTGTTCACCGCCATTGCGGCCGTTGCGTTTACCGGCTGCGGATCGAGTTCCGATTACCCCGATGTTACCGGCAACGTGAAAGATGCCCTCAAAGCGAATGGATTAGGCCAGGTGAACGTCAGCCAGGACCGGCAAAAAGGCGTCGTCACGCTCAGCGGCACGCTTCCGAGCGACGCCGACAAAGCCAAAGCCGAACAGTTGGCCAAGAATGAAGCGGGCAATCAGGTGGTGGCTGATGAGATCGCGGTGGCGCCGCCAGGAAACGAGCATGACACCAAGACCGCGAACTCGGATATCGACAAAGCCATCGAAAAAAATCTCGATGCCGCGCTTATCCAAAACGGTTTGAAGAAGGCCGTGAACTATTCGGTCAAGAACGGCGTGGTGACGCTCACCGGTGATGTGAAGACGCAGGCGCTCCGCAATCAAGCGGCGGAGGTCGCCAAATCGGTTCCGAACGTCGCGCAGGTGGTTAACGAAATCCAGTTGAAGAACCAGCCCGCGACCTCGCACTAAGGCAAAGCATTAAGGCAAGCCGGGGCCGGGAACGTCAACCCGCGCGAGTTCGATGCGGCCGGACCGCAAGGGTACGGTTCGTTCCGGGCGGTGATCGCGCGCGGTGCATAGATAGAGATCGCGGCGATCATCTCCGCCGAGCATGCAGGCATACGCGCTTCTGTCTTCTAACAAAATTTCGCCGGTGATCCTTCCGCCTTCGATCACCCGAACGACTTTTCTGGCTCCGGCGCAGGCGACCCATACGGCGCCTTCGGCGTCCAGGCAGATGCCGTCCGGGAATAAACCGGGAAGCCCGGCGAAGACGCGGCGATTCGCGAGGCGTCCGTTGTCGAGGTCAAAAGCGGTCAGGCGCGCCGCAAAGGTTTCGGCGACGATCAGCATTTTGCCGCCGGGGACGATCACCATACCGTTGGGAAACCACAGATCACCGGCGGCGATGGAGGCGGCGCCATTTTCGATCATTGCGAGCGCGGTTGGCTCCGGCTTTTCGCCGCCATCCAGGTCGAATCCGAAATTTCCGACATAGGCGCGGCCGTCTCGATCGACGATCATGTCATTCAAGTATCCGGAAGCGATACGGCTTAAATCGGCGTAAACCGCCAGATTTTGGCGGAGAACGCGGCGATCGCGCATGGAAACGATCAACAGAGAGCCATCTGGCAGCCAGCCGAGGCCGGAGGGGTGGCCGGGAACCTCGACCAGCAATCGAGCTTTGCCCGTTCTATTCATGACCCACACTTTAGAATCGTGCTGATCGGAGAAATAAAGCTCGCCGTTGCGCCAGCGGGGGCATTCGGGGAAGACGAGATTTTCGAGAATCGTTTCCGGAATCACGCGATCAGAAAGCATAGCATTTTACCGCTAAGAATCCGTCAACTCGTTTCGTATCTCCTGTAGACTGGAACTAAAATGCCGCAATTTCTGGCTCCCGCGCTCCCGAAATTGACTCCTGCGGCGATCCTCGATATTCTCGCCGTCGCCGCGCTGATCTATCAATTCATTCTGATTGTGCGCGGGCGCAGGGCGGCGCACATCATTACCGGATTGTGGATTTTGGGGCTGCTTTACGTCATCGCTGTTTGGGCGCGGCTCGAATTGCTGCGAACCGTACTGGCGGCGATGGCGCCCTACACGGCGATCGCGCTGATTGTCATGTTTCAATCCGAGCTTCGGCGCATGCTGGCGCGCATTGGACGCAGCCGCTGGCTGGGACTCGGCGGGCAGCTCGAGCGGCGCGAGGTAGCCGACGAGATCATTCTCGCCTTGCAGCAACTGGTGGAGATGAAAGCCGGGGCGCTGGTGGTGATTGAGCGGGACATCGGCCTCCGCACGTTTACCGAAAGCGGCGTGGCTCTCGATGCCGCCGTCTCGCGCGACCTGCTGTGCGCGATTTTCCATCAGGGCGGCGCGCTGCACGACGGCGCGGTCATTATTCAAGGCGACCGCGTGGCGGCCGCGGCCTGCTTCCTTCCGCTAACCACGAATCCACAGTTGCAGCGGCGCCTGGGAACGCGTCATCGCGCGGCGATCGGCATCACGGAAGAGACCGACGCGCTGGCTTTGGTGGTTTCCGAGGAAACGCAGCGGATTTCGATCGCCTCGCGCGGCGAGCTTGAATCCGACGTCAGCCTGGATCGGGTGCGGGAGCGGCTCACCGCGCGCACGCCCGGCGTCCGCAAACCCGAAATGATCGAAGAACGCAAATGGGGGCAGGTTGAGCCGTGACGCTTCGCCCCCTTACTCGCGCGCTTTCGCGTAATTTTGGATGGAAACTCGGGTCGCTTTTGATCGCGGTGCTGTTGTGGTTCGCCTACGTCGGTGAACCCGAGGCGGTCACCATGCGCACCGCGCCGATTCTGTATCGCAATCTTTCAAAGGACCTGCTGATTGGCCAGGACGCGGCCGATTCCGTGCGCCTGGCCTTGCGCGGGCCGGCCGGCCGGCTGAGCTCAGCGGCGCTGGGCGATGTGGCCGTCGATCTCGACTTAGGCGGGATCCAGAGCCCGGGCGAGCGCACGTTTACTCTTTCCGACGGCGATCTTCGGCTGCCCGACGGCATCACGTTTTTGCGTGCGATCCCCTCCCAACTTCATCTTCAATTCGCGCGGCGCAAAAGCAAAGAAGTGCCGGTGGAGGTACGATTCAGCTCGCCGCCGCCGGCCGGCTACAGGATCGTCCGCCAGGAAGTTCAGCCGGGAAGGTTGCGAATCGCGGGGCCGGAGGCGCGCGTCGACGCGATCGCCGTCGCGCAGACTGACGCCATCGATGTGAGCGCGGTTACGGGAACCGGAGAATATCGCGTCAACACTTTTCTTTCCGATTCGCAGGTATGGTTCGAATCTCCGCCCACGGTCACCGTAAAATTGGCAGTGGGCAAGAAATAACGGGAGCGTTCGGAATTCAAACCAGATGAGACAACTATTCGGAACCGACGGGGTGCGCGGCGTTGCCGGCCAGTATCCGCTCGACGAAAAGACCACGTTCGCCGTCGGCCTCGCGCTTGGCCGCTGGGTATCGAGCCATCACCGCAGCCCGGAAGTGGTCATCGGCATGGATACGCGCGAATCCGGGCCGTGGATCGCGCGGCATGTGGCAGGCGGCCTGGCGCGCGAAGGCGTGCGCCCGCGTTTTGCCGGTTTGATCACTACGCCGGGCATCGCTTACGCCGCGCGCAGCGGATCGTTCGCGGCGGGCGTGATGATCTCCGCCTCGCACAATCCGTATCAGGATAACGGCATCAAGATCATCGATCACTCCGGTTATAAGCTGCCCGATGAGCAGGAGCACGCGCTGGAGCGCGACATTCTCGCCTTCGGCGGCGAGCCCGCGCCGCTCCCGCTCACGGTTGACGAGGGTCTGGATCGCGAATACCTGGATCATCTCGCCTCGACGCTCCCCGGCGGGCTGGCGGGAATGCGGATCGCCATCGACGCGGCCAACGGCGCGGCGTCGCACCTGGCCCCCGAGCTTTTTACGCGGCTCGGCGCGGACGCCGATTGCATCCATTGCTCGCCGAACGGACGAAACATCAATCTGAATTGCGGATCGCTGCATCTGCAAACCTTGCGCGCCCGTGTTCTTGAAACCGGCGCGGATCTGGGCATCGCTTTTGACGGCGACGCCGATCGCGCGCTGTTCATTTCTCATTCCGGAAAGATTGTCGACGGCGACGCGGTCATGTGGATCAACGCCCGGCCGCTGCACGCGCGGGGCAAACTCAGCGAAGTCGTCGCCACGGTGATGTCGAACCTCGGGCTGGAGCGCGCGCTGAAGCGCGACGGCATCGGCCTGGTGCGCACTCCGGTAGGCGATAAGTATGTTCTGGAGGAGATGATCCGGCGCGGCGCTCCGCTGGGAGGCGAGCAGAGCGGCCATGTAATTTTTCGCGAATACGCCACCACCGGCGACGGCCTGCTGACGGCGCTTCGCGTGCTTGAAGTGATGCGCGATTCGGGAAAGGATCTGGACGCGCTCACCGCGGATCTGGAGATTTATCCCCAGATTCTGGTGAATGTTCGGGTGAAACAGAGGCGCGCGCTGGCGGATCTCCATGCGGTAAATCGGGAGATCCGCCGCGCGGAATCCGAATTTGGCGAGGCGGGCCGCGTCCTGGTGCGCTTCTCCGGAACCGAGCCGCTGGCGCGCGTCATGGTCGAAGGACCCGAGCTGGCGCGCGTCGAACACTTCGCCAACAGCATCGCCGATGCGATCCGCGGCGAGTTGGGTTGATCGTCAATTGGCGATACGCTTTCCGTTGAGCACGGTTCCGGCCGGAAAAAGCTTCACGCGGCCGGTTCGGCGGTTGCCGAAATTGTCTTCAAACTCGAAATTTCCTTCTCTCATTTCGAGAATCGCGACGTCGGCGCGCGCGCCGGGCGCCAGCGTTCCGCCTCCGTGAAATACGGGAAAGACGCGCGCGGCGTTCATGGTCGCGCAGGCGATCACGCGCGTGAGCGGCAGGCCGAGCATCACCAGCTTCGACATCACGTTCGGCAGATTGAACACCTGCGCGGTGCGGCCCTCCGGCGTCCAGTCCGTGGAAATCGTGTCCGGCGCGAAACCGGCGGTGAGGACCTTTTCCGCGATATCCCACCGCAAATGGCCGGTGCGCCCGTTGCCGACGTCGAATACCACGCCGCGGCGGCGGGCTTCCTGAATAACCGGCAAAATGCGGCCGTCATCGTCGATGATGCTGTTGGGCGGCGGCGCGAACATGTGGGTCACGATATCGCCGGGCCTCAACAACGGGATCAGCCTTGAAAGCGGCGACATGGTCTGACCCATGTGGATCATCACCGGCATCCTGAAGGCGGAGGCGACCTGTTGCGCGCGGCGCAGCACTTCGTAATCGTTCTGGCCCGCGACATCGCGCGATAAGCGCGCCTTCACGCCGGCGATCATGTCGCGGTTGCGCTCGATCGCCTTGCGCGCCAGATCGACGTCGGCGCGGCTCAGATCCATTGTGTCCCCTTCCGGGATCACGCCGCGCCGCCCGATATTGATCAGCACGCGGGCCGGCTGCGGGGATCTTCGCGCGGCCGCGACCGCCTGATCGATTCCGTCCGCGCCTTGCGTTCCCGCGTCAATCCATCCGACCACGCCGTCGTTCAGGCAGATTCGCGGACCATCCGGATCGCGTGTCGCGTGCGTGTGAATATCGATCAGGCCGGGCGCCACCAGCTTGCCCGCAGCGTCGATGGTTTCAATGCCGGCGGCGGACAGCTTTGCGCCGGTGGCCGCGATTCTTCCCCGCGCGATCGCCACGTCCGCAATCTGATCGAAGTCTCGCGACGGATCGATCACTCGTCCGTTGCGAATTATCAGATCGTATTTTGCCGCCGCCAATAAACGCGAAACGCCGAAACCCGCCGCCGCGCCAAGAAACCGCCGCCGATTTGCCGCCATAGCGGACGAGTCTATCAGAACCGTTTTTAAAGAATCCAAACGCCGGCTGCCTTTCTGCCTCCGCGCTTTCATAAAAGACGGGCTGCGGGGTCGATTGTGACGCGGTTCCAGCGGCCCGGTTCCGGAAAATATTCTCGAATCATAATAGTTGGCGATGCGTGAAATGACGGAAAGATGCAGGGATTGGCGCGGCGTGAGCGCCGTTGCGGTTCTTCTTGTCATCACTCTTGCCGTCTCCTGCGGATCGCCCGAACGGCAGGCGCGCGAGTATATCCGTCTGGCCGTCGCGCTGGGCGAACGCGATCCCGATTCGCTCGACTTTTACTACGGTCCGCCGGAATGGGTCCGCGATGTTCGAAAAAATCCGCCGCGTCTCGATCAGATTCGCGATTCCGCGGCGAAGCTGGCGGGCGAGCTCGAATCGATTCCGCGGCTGCGCAGCCGACGCCTGGCGCGGCAGCTCCGCGCGATCGCGGAACGAGCCGATGAACTGCTCGGCGTCCGGCGCAGCTTCGATGAACGGACGCGGATCTATTTCGGCGTGACAGCCCCCGCGCCGCCTGCCGAACACCTCGAAGAGGATCGCGCGCAGCTCGAAAAACTGCTTCCCGGCAAAGGATCGCTCGCCGAGCGCTACGGCGCCTTCGATCAGCAATTCCTGATCCCGGCGGATCGCTTGCCCGCCGTCATCGCGCGCGCTCTCGGCGGCTGCCGCGATCAGAGCGCGGCGCATCTGCGAATGCCGGCCGGCGAATCGATCCGCGTCGCCTACGTTCATGACAAACCGTGGAGCGCCTTCAGCCGCTATCAGGGCAATTTTCAAAGCGTCATTTCGATCAACGCCGATCTGCCGCTCACCGTCGATCGCGCGCTGCAACTGGCCTGCCACGAAGGCTATCCCGGCCATCACGCGCAAAGCGTTCTTCAGGATGTCCAGCTTGTCCGCAATCAGCACCTGATGGAGTTTACCGTGCAGCCGGCGTATTCTCCGCAGGCGTTCGTTTCCGAGGCTCTGGCGACCTACGCAGTGAACATCGCGTTTCCAGGAAGCGAGCGGATGCGCTTCGAGCGCGACGCTCTGTTTCCGCTCGCCGGGCTCGACCCGGCCAAGGCCGCGATATATCTAAAGGTCGAGCGGCTGGTGGACGCGCTTGCCGCCGCCGAGCCGGCCATCGCGCGCGATTTTCTCGACGGCAAGCTCGAATGGGCGCGCGCGGCCGCCGCGCTCCAACAACAGGCCGCGATGGAGCATCCCGAGCAAACGCTGAAATACATCAACGAATATCGGACGTACATGATCACTTATACGCTGGGACCTGAATGCGTCGCCCGCCGGGTGCGCGATTGGAGCCAGTTCGCGGCCCTGATGGTCGATCCGAACGCCGCGGATCGTCTTATCATGAATCGATGAAGCCGCTGGTTGCGCTGTTGGTTTTGGCGAACGCTGCAATGGCGCACGATATCGGCTCGCAGGTGACCTGGTCGCGCGAGATTTCGCGTCTCACCGCGCGGCATTGCGTTTCCTGTCACCGGCAGGGCGGCTCGGCGTTTTCCCTCGAAACTTTCGAGCAGGCGCGGTCGCGCGCCAAAGAGATCGCGAAAGCCGTGCTCGAACGGCGCATGCCGCCGTTCGGGGCCGTGAAGGGTTTCAGCGATCTGCGCGACGATCGATCGCTGACGCAGGAACAGATCGAAATGGTGGTTCTTTGGGTGCAGGGCGGCGCGCCGCAAGGCGATCCCTCGCTCGCTTGGAAAACTCCGCTGAAAATCGCCGCGCCTGCCGAACCGAGAACCGGCGCCGAGTGGAGTGGCGCTCAACTCCGGGCGGACCGCACTTTCGTGGCGATTCGTCCCAAAACAATCGGCAGCGACTCGGTTCGGATCGTCGCGCAACGTCCCGATGGCTCCATCGAACCGCTGATCTGGCTCTATCGCTACGACCCGAAGTTTCCGCGCACTTATTATTTCCGGAAACCGCTGAGGCTTCCGGCCGGAACAAAGATTATCGCGTCGGAGCCGGGTGCTACGGTCGCACTTCTTGAACCGGCACGTTGAAGGCGACCGTGTTCACGGCGCCATCGCGCTGGAACTGCACCCACAGGCGATAAGTCCGAGCTCGCGGAAACGTCAGATCGAACTCGATCCGGCCGTTGTCCGCGCTATAAGGATGCTCGTGCAGCAGATCGATTAGGTCATCGCTCGCCGCGAGCATATGCGCCCACGCGCCGAGGTATCGTTCGAGCCCGCTTGCAGGTTTGAACTCGAAGAAAAGTTGAGCCGGCGCGCCGGCAACCGGCGGCGCGCCCATTACCAGATCGACCTCGCTGTTGGCGCCTTTTTTCGGACCCGTATCGGCCGCCAGCTTTGTCGCAGCGAGTGAAACCGGACCCCCGCCGACGAAAATCGTCTTTGGCGCAAGCTGGGGAGTCGCGCCCGCCGGATAGAAATCGCCGAGAACACGATACATTCCCGGCTTCGGGAAAGCCGCCGCGTAGCGGAACTCGCCTTTCCCGTCGTATTTCGGATGATCGTGCACAAAATATTGCAAATCGCCGTTGACGATGAAGAGATGAAATAACCGCTCGTGCACTGTCTGGAAGCGATCCACGATTTTTCCGGTCTCGGGATTTTCGACGGAAAAGATCAGCTCGACTTTCTCGCGCGGCCGCGGCTCGGCCGGGGCGAGCTGCAATCGCAGCGGAAATTCCACCGGATCGGGAATGCCCATCACCAGCGTCATGCCGCAGCGCGGGCACACGCCGGGCGTCGCGGAGCGCACATCGGGATCCATGGGGCAAACGTAATCGAGCGGCGCATCCACCGTGGTGAGCGCGACGGTCGCCGAATCGCCGGCGCTGCGCATCGAAAAATCGAGCCGCGCGGTGAGATCGCCGCTGGCCGGCAGAGGTCCTTTGCCGATCCATGCCTCCCCGCTATCGTTGATCGCGAGCTTGACCCCATTGAGCGATACGCCGGAGAGCTGCGCGGCCGGAAGATCATCGCCGGCGGCGTCCATGAAATATACGGTGTAATCGCCCTGCGCGGAAATATTGACTTCGGTGTGCAAGCCGTTTTTGGTTGTCGAAGAGCCGCGATATTTCGGCAGGGCCGTCGATGCCGGAGCCGCCGCGGGCGCCTCGGCGGATTTTTCACGCGGCCCGCACGAGCTGATGATCACCAAAAATGCGATGCAGATCAGAGATCCTCGCGCGGCTTGCAGCCTACTCATAGCGCAGCGCGTCGATCGGCGGCAGTGTGGACGCCTTTCGCGCCGGATAATATCCGAACAAGACGCCGACAAATCCGGCGATGCCGAAGCCGAGCGCGATTCCCCAGGCGGGCGCCTCCGCCGGCCACTCTAAAATTCGCGCTACCACCAGCGAGGCCGCAAATCCCAACACGATTCCCGCCAGGCCGCCGCACAGGCTAAGCGTCACCGCCTCCACCAGGAATTGAAGCATCACGTCGCGCTGTTTCGCTCCCACCGCGCGGCGAATGCCGATTTCGCGCGTGCGCTCGGTGACCGCCACCATCATGATGTTCATAATGCCGATGCCGCCGACGATCAGCGAGATCGCCGCGATCGCCGCCAGCAGCGCCGTCATCGTCGCGCTCGCGCGATTCAGCGTACCGGCCATTTCCTGCAAATTGATCTGATCCACCTTCGGCATATTCGCCAGCACGAACGCCGCAACCGATGTGTACAAGCCCCTGGTGAGCGCCTCGGCCGCTTGCGTCTTTACGGTGAAATCGTCGGGAACCAGGCCGCCCGTGCCCGAGTTCGGCATCTGGTTGCCGAGCAGGCCCGGTTGCCGCGCGCGCGCCGCCGCGCTGTCCGTCAGATGATGACGCTGGCGCAGCAGCGGCACGATCTGGTCCACGATGCCGCTCGCCTGTCCGGCTTCTTTCGCCGAAACCGTAACGAGATGCAGGTAATTTATGCCGAGCAGCCGCTGGAGCGTCGTGTACGGGACAAAGACCATCTCGCTTTGATCCTCATCGCCGGTCGAGGTGACGCCGATGACGCGGAATTTTTGCCCATGAATCTCGACTTCCGACCCGACCGGGTTGACGCCGGCGAACAGGCGCTCCCGAACCGAGGTCCCCAGCACCGCAACCGGCGCGTAGCCGGCCACATCTTCCCGCGAGAAAAATTTCCCGCGTGAAAACGACCACTGATACATCGCCGCGTAGGGTACGTCGGCGCCGAGAATCTGGGTGTAGTAACGCCGCGCGCCGTTCGCCACCCAGCCGCGCAGCCGCACGCCCGCGGCGACGTATTTCACGCCTGCGATCCGGCCGACGGCTTCCGCGTCCGCTTCGGTGAGCGTGGTCGCCGAGCCGAGCCCGCTCGCGATGTTGACCGATTCGCCGCCGCGCGTATAATTCCCCGCGCGAATCTGGATCAGATTTGTCCCGGCGGATTGGATTTGATCGGAGACGGTCTGCTGGGCGCCGGTCCCAAGCGCGACAATCGTGATCACCGCCGCCACGCCAATGGTGATCCCAAGCATGGTGAGTCCGGCGCGAAGCTGGTGACGGCGCAGCGCCTGAACGGCAAGCTGAAAACTGGCGATCACGCGCATTGGCATCTCACTCATAACGCAACGCATCGATCGGGGCGATTCGGGACGCCTGACGCGCGGGATAGTATCCGAAAAAGATGCCCACCATCGCCGCAATTCCGAACGACAGCGCCACGGCCAGGGCAGAAATCGAGACGGACCATTGCACCCATTGCCCGATGATGTTCGAAACCGCCAGGCCGATCGCAATTCCGGCGAGCCCTCCCGTCACGCTCAGCGCGACTGCTTCCATCAGGAACTGGCGCAGAACGTCGTTCGCCTTCGCGCCGACCGCGCGGCGAATGCCGATCTCGCGCGTGCGCTCGGTTACCGAAAGCAGCATGATGTTCATGATCCCGATGCCGCCCACCAGCAGCGAAACCGCGGCGACGCTCGCCAGCAGCGCCGTCATCGTCCGGCTGGCCCGATCGAGCGTTTTGCCGAGCTGCTCCAGCGTCACCTTTTCCAAACCGGCGATATTGCCGACGACGGAACGCGCCACCTGTGGCAGCATGCCTCCCTTGGCCAGCGCCTGGCGGGCCTGGCTGGTGACGGTGAAGTCGTCCGGATCTTTCACGCCGATCCTGTGCCGGGCGCGCAGCAGATCCGTGATTTGCTGCGAAATTCGGCTCACTTCGCCGCTCGAGGAGGTGGTGATGGTAATGTCGTTGAGCTTTGATAAATTCAGCAGCCGCTGAATCGTGGTGAAGGGGACGTAAATCGCGTCGAACTGATCGTCGCCCGGCGCGGCGGCCACCAGCCAGCTTCCGCTCGCGACCACGCCGACGACTTCGAAGGGCTGTTTATAGATGCTGACCTGTTTCCCGACGGGATTCTCCGCTCCGAACAGGCGCTGGCTCACGATGCTGCCGAGCACGACTACCTGCGCCGCGTGCGATTGCTCGCGTTTTGAAAAAAATCGCCCATGCTCGAAGACCCACGCGCGGCGGATCAGCGGCAGCGAAACATCGTCGCCGTGCAGACGCGTGAACCATCGCTTTGCGCCCCAGGCGACATGCGCGTTATTGTGGATCCCTTCCGAAACATATTGCACGCCGCTGATTTTTCGAATCGCGTCCGCATCCGCCGAGGTCAGCGTGGCCGCCGCCCCGAGTCCCGCTTCGGTATCGCCGAGACGTTGGCTCGCCGTCGGATGATCGTGCTTCTCCATCGGATCGTCCTCGGGATGAAAAACCGGCCGGAACAGCGGCATAAGCGGCCCCGCGCCTTGCGGATTCCGCCACACGGCCGGCACAAACTCGACGCGCGGAGCGATGCGGCCCTGCTCCTCCACCGCGCTGCCTGAATCTTCCGTCTTGGTCTTATAATTTCCCGCCGTGACGATGATGGTGTTCATTCCCGCCGCGCGGACCTGATCCTCAATCGCCGATTCGGCGCCGCTGCCGAGCGCGATCATGGTCAGCACCGTCGCCACGCCGATGGTGATTCCGATCATGGTCAGCGCGGTTTGCAGCTTGTTGCGGCGCAGCGCCCGCAGCGCGATCATCAGGCTGGGACGAATCGCCCTCATGCGTCCTCCCTGGCTATCGGCATTTCCGCCAGCTCGCCGCGCGCGACGCGCTGCCTGAGGTTCGGCGTGTCGGAAACGATGCGCCCATCCTTAAAGGCCACAATTCGCGAACCGTACTCGGCCACTGACGGCTCATGCGTGATCAATACAATGGTAATCCCGCGCTCCTCGCGCAGGGACTGGAAAATGTCCAGCACCTCGATGCTGGTGCGGCTATCGAGGTTGCCGGTCGGCTCATCCGCCAGCAGAATCGACGGCCGATTCATCAGCGCGCGCGCGATCGCGACACGCTGCTGCTGTCCTCCGGAAAGCTGATTCGGATGATGCTCTGCGCGATCCCGTAAGCCGACCGCGGCCAGCGCCTCCATCGCGCGGCGCCGCCGCTCCGTGGCGCTCAGCGATCCGGCGTTGTAGAGCAGAGGCAGCTCGACATTTTCGAGCGCGGAGGTTCGCGGCAGCAGATTGAATCCCTGAAAAACGAATCCGATCTTGTGATTCCGCACCTCCGATAGCTCATCGTCGCTCAAGTGAGAAACATCGGCGCCGTCCAGAAAATATTCGCCGCTGGTCGGCGAATCGAGGCAGCCGAGGATGTGCATCAGCGTCGATTTGCCCGATCCCGACGGCCCCACCACCGCCACGAACTCGCCTTTTTCAATCTCCAGCGAGACTCCGCGCAGCGCATGCACGGCGACCTCGCCGACGTGATACGTCTTGGTCAAATTGCGAACCGAAATCACCGCCATGTGAACAGAGAAAGCTCCCCAAAAGAGGCTTCCCTAGTTGCTCCCCGATCCGGCTCCGCTATGCGCGAAATTCCACAGGATCGTCGCCACGGATTTTTCTGCGCCCGCCATGCCGTAGACTTTGCCCGCGCCTTCGATCACCCAATATTCGTTCGCCGCGTGCGCCATGCCGCCGTGTCCGGCCGCTCCGCCGGCGATGGGCATCGACACCGGCGCGACCTTCTGGCCCACCGGTCCATTGCCGAACAAATAGGCCGGCCAGTAGCCGCCGGCGACGATGGTCGCCGTGGTGGAAGGCTGCCCATGCTGGATGCCGAACAGGTCGTACATTTTCGTGATCGAGCGCGCGATATCGGTGTCGTACGACATTTTGGCCCACGGCACATCGCCGATCAGCTTGATCTCGACGTCCTTATATCCGTTCTTGTCGAGCTGCGCGCGCAGCTTCTTCACGATGTCGAGCCCGTTCATGTTCGGCACGTAGCGGATATTGTGCTTGGAGGTGATCTTGTTTGGCAGGATCGCACCCGCGCCGCCCGCGAACATGTTGCCGCCCCAGATCCCGTCCATATTGAAAGAAGTACCGTAGCGGCTCATCTTCAGCATCTGGAACGGATCATCGGAGATGAATCGCGCCACGCCGATATTTTGCGCCGCCACTTTCATATCCACTTTCGACGCCGCCTGCTTCAGCCGGTCGATCTCTTCCGGCCTCAATGGCTCGATGTTGTCGTAAAAACCTGCGATTTTGGGCGTATTTCCATCATCGCTGACTAGGGAGGCGAGCATCTTGATGTGCCGCCACGCCGGGCTATCCACTTCGCGCTTGTGCGTGCCGTGAATGTCGGAATCGGTCGGACCGCGGCCCCAGCTCTTGCCGCTGGTGGTCAATTCGACGTAAACACAGCCTTCCGAGCCGCCGCCGACGCCGCCCGCGCCGCTCGGAGCCTGCTCGCCGAACATCAGCATGGCGTCGGCCTTCACCAGATCCGGATGATCCTTCACGAATTTGCGCAATCCGATGTCCATGCGCTCCTC
>JAJPHS010000149.1 GCA_021325175.1 Terriglobia bacterium | reverse complement strand
CTTGAATCGCCGGCCGCGGTGAAAAAGCTTTTCGACAAGCTCGGCACGCGATTCGGCCAGCGCGAAGGCGGCTACGTTCGCGTGGTTCGCCTGGGAAATCGAAAAGGCGACGGCGCCGAGCAGGCGATGCTAGAGCTGGTCGGCAGCGAGCTGGTCAAGCGCGCCGCTGAACGCGCCAAGCGCCGCGAAGAACGCTTGCAGGCTCTGCGGCAAGGCAAGGAAGAAGGCGAAGCTCCCGAAGAATAAGTCCTAGGAGCGGTAGCGCAGACATAGTTTTTGGGGCGCGGTGTTTCCGTTTTGCCCGATAAAGCGCAGGCGGCCGAAAACGTTCCAACCGCGCTATTTCGGCCGTTGAATTCGCCGACATTATTTTCACCGCCACGAAAAAACCTAACCGGCCGGTCTGTTCCCTTTTTCGGCTTCGAGTTTTCCGGGGTGATCGCATCGTGTTTTCCTTGATTTATCATGCGTGGAACTTGGGTGGTCCGCGCTGATTTTTAAATTAACGAAATCGCGAGTTTTAGTTCGGCTCTCCGTCCACAGGTTTCGGAGCGGCGGCGATTCCTCTTGCCGCCGCTACGAGCAACCGAGCGCGCAGCAGATCGGGACTTGCCCGACGCACCTTTTGTAGAATGTCGAATTTCACGGATGGCCTCTTCGCCGTATCCTCTGTGATCCGGGTGAGTTCGTCGACACCCGGCGCCAAGTAGAGCATCTCGCCTGGGTTCGCTTCCAGGTCGCGGGCGACCAATTCCGAGCCGAGATCGAACGCCCGCCCAATCATAGCCACTGCGTCTTTGTTTTTCTTCAACGCGAAGTCGGCTTCAATCAGCGCGGTCATTACCTGAAGTTTTCCTATGCCGGAATCCATCGAGTCGAGCTGCTTAGAGAGCGCTTCCAGCCCGGTGTCACTCCCGGCTGCGTCGATTTTGGCATAGGTAGGAAAAACTGAGGCAAGGGCGATACTCCGTTCGCTCGGGTCGGAAATCGAAAGCGCCAGTTGGAGCGCCCGCTTCGGGTCACTCGCCGCGAGTTGTGAAACGCGTGCCACCGTTCCGCGATCGAGCGCATTGCGCATTGCCGCATCGGACGCACTGCCGTCAGGGCTCACCGCTACTGCCGCCGGCGAAGGAGAATCGAGCGAGTCGTTCGGAGCAGAGGCCGCTTCCTTATATTTATCACGCAATTGATCAGCCCATTTTGCGTCCAGCGCTTGCACAAGAGGAAGGAGCCGGTAAACGAGATAATCCCCCTCGGAGTGCAACGCCACCTTGCCTTGAGAAGCAAAAATCTCTACCTTAGCGGAAGTGTGGTTCGACTTCTCAGCCCGTTCGATGGACGCTAGCGCGGAAGCGATCGCGCTCGCCAGAATGCCCTTGTCGGGAATCTTCCATGTGCGAAGGAGAAAATCTTCAACGAACTGCTTGTTTGTTACCGGGAAGCCCGGGTCGCGCTGGAGAAATCCTTGCGCTTCCGCGAACAGATCAGCGGCTTTCTCCTGATCCTTCTCAGCGGTTTTCAGAATGATCCCCGCCATGGCGGAGTAAGGGTACTGACCTGTCTCGCCCAACCAGTTCGCGAGCCGCTCGATTTTCTCAAGCGACTTTATGCCGCCATCCGCCTCCCAAAGTTTCGCGAAAATCGTCCGCGCTGCGAAAGATCTCACATCTTCACTAGCCAGCGGCCTCGGCGGCAGATCAAGCTGCGTGAAAAGATCGGCAGCACGGTTAGGATCGACCTGCGCCAGGGCTGTGAGCGCGTTCTTTTTTATCGCTGCCCGATTGTTGTCCGGCGGAAGATTCTTGTCCGCAAAATAAAAGAGCTCGACTGACCATGGGGCCACGAGCTCCCTATTTATTCCCACTGCGGCGTAGGCGAGCGTCATTAAGAGGTCCGCCCTCTCCTGCGGTGGAAAGTTCATTCCAATCGAGTATGCTTCGCGCAACAATTCCGTTGCCGGGTCGGGGGGAGTGATCGTGTCCTGCTGAACTGCCGCGTAGCAAACCGTAATCGCAAAAATCGAGAGGCCGAGTACAAGTCTCATCGTGGATCTCCCGTAGCCAAGGTGAGATCAGGATAGATCGTAGAGGGATCCTCCGCAAGATGTTTGATAACGTCACTGATCCCAGTCATCTGCAATTCCGCCGAGTGTAGCGCCGCTCCACGCCGGACGGTGACAGCGATAGCCAGCGGCTGTTCAGCCCCTTCGATCTGCACATGGCGCCGATCCAGCCGTTCCGTGTCAATGCCGTTGATGGCGACGATCCGATCACCCGGCCAGATGCCTGCACGCTCCGCGGCGCTGCCGTGCAGCACAAACGTGATCACCCATGGACAATCGCTGGACCGCGAGACGACAAATCCCGAAACGTAGGGTGGGAGCGGAAGGCCCGCGGGCCGTACGCTTGGCTCAGAGTCCGTCCTCGAGCCCAACCGGGCGAGGATCGCACTCAGCGGAGTGGGAGTCACTCGTAGGATAAGTGGTGAGCCATGACGACGCACAAGAATTGTCCGCGTCCGCGCCTCTTGCCAACCAACGCCACCCGTCGAGTATAAGCTTTGGCCATCAACCGAGACAATTTCATCGCCGGAGAGCATGCCGCTCGCGGCAGCGGGCGAATGTGGTACCACTAGAGCGACCGCTTTCGTTCCAGTCTCTTGCACCAGAAAGCCCGGCATAAGAGGATTGAAGTTTGCTCTTAAGGAATCGGTGCATATCGTATCGCAGTTTGAGTCGAGGCAACAACCTGAACGACACGACCTATCGTCGCCAAGGGTCACGCATTGGGCCTCGGCCGCAGCCGAAGCGCCCAAGGCTAACAAAATAACGGTCAGTTTTCGGTTGGAAACGGATCGCATGTTTCTCTCCCTCTGCGCGGCATTATGCGCTTTTATTTTGTGGCAGTCAATCCTATTTTTCGCGATCTTCGCCGTCGGCCTTCAATCTCGTCAATAAATCTGAAAACGGATCAGGTGAACATGTCGAAGAGGCATGTTTGATCCGTCGGAAATCGTTCCTTGATTTTGACGTCGGCCCTGACGCTGGTAAGCGCTAGCGACCCATTAGAACGCTCGTCATCGACCATGCGGTGCCGGCGTCGGCGAACTAACGCCGATATTTATTTTTCGGCCTCCCTCAACCACAAATCGGATTCAATACTCGTCAGCGCGACGTATAAATACCGCAGATCCGGCGATAATCTCTGGCCCATCGGGCCGGACGGCTGCAGGTCCGCGATCGGTTCCCGCTTCAGCGTCGCGTCGTTCATTTTCCAGATAATCCCATTCTGCTCGAACACGATCGATCCGTCCGCCGCCCAGGTCTGCGCGTTGCCCGGTCCAAGCTGCCGAGTCCTCGCCGAGCGCAGGTTAAATTCGACCATCGTCGCCACCGTATTTTCCGCATCGGCCATCTGCCCGAT
>JAJPHS010000139.1 GCA_021325175.1 Terriglobia bacterium | reverse complement strand
GCGGCACACGGGTTAAACCGCTACCGTTGCTTCCTTCCGGACCTGGCGGGGTTCGCAGCCGCCCGTTGCACGAAGCCCGGAGCCTGACAACCATTTATGTTAGCAAACGTCCCGATCCGGATAATCGCGGCGGCGCGCGCGATGTAACAGTTCGCGGCTCGCGAGCATCTCTGGTTCAATCAGGTTTTCAAGTGGAAGTTTCACCCCGCCAAGCCTTGCTCTGCGCCGCGGCGCTTTTGATTGCGATTGCGCCGGCGCGCGCGACCGAAGCCGACGCGCTGGCGATTTCCGCGCGAATTCAATCGCTCCACGTTCCTTTCGGCACCGTGCTCGATCCGATTTTCGCCGGACCGGCAAGCGAGCAGATCATCGGCTATACGCGCTGCGGCGATTCGGCCATCTGGACCGGCCATTATCTCGCGGCCGAGGCGTTTCGTTATCAGGTGACGCAATCGGCGGACGCGCTGAAGAACGTAAAGCAGGCGATCGCGGGAATTCAATCGCTGCTCGATGTGACCGGCACGAATCTTCTGGCGCGCTGCCTGGTTCCCCTGAACTCGCCTTACGCCGCGGGCATTGAACGCGAGGAATCGGCGAACGGAATTTACATCAACAGCTCGGCAGGTTACGCGTGGGTGGGCAACACGTCTCGCGATCAGTATATGGGTGTGATTTTCGGGCTCGGCGTGGCTTACGACATGGTGAACGACGCCGGCGTCAAAAGCTCCATCAGCCAGATCGCGCAGCGCCTGATCGGATTCCTAACCGGACACAACTGGTCCGTGGTGATGCCGGATGGAAGCGCCAGCACGACGTTTCTGATTCGTCCGGATCAGATGCTGGCGCTGCTGCAAGTCGGCAGGCACGTGAATCCGGGCGCGTTCTCCACCACCTACGACATCAACCGCGTGCTGCTTTCGGCCGCGATGCTGGCTCCGGTGACCATCGACACGGCCGACGACGGCTCGTACTTCAAATTCAATCTCGATTACATTTCCTTGTACCATCTGATCCGGCTGGAATCGAGCGCGGCGAAATCGATTTACCGCACCGCCTACGGCGTGCTGCGAAGCGCCACCGGCGGCGATCAAAACGCGATGTTTAATCTTGTAGATCGCGCTTTGAACGGACCCGACGCCGGGCGCGATGCGCAAACCGCCGCGCTGATCAATGAATGGCTCCAGCGTTCGCGGCGCGACGTGACGGTAAACGCGCAAACACTCGTGCCCGTCTGTAACGCTCTGGCGTGCGCTCCGATTCCGGTCGCGCTTCGGCCTCCGGATGAATATCTGTGGGAAGAAAGCCCCTATCAGCTTTCCGGCGGCGGCAGCGGGATCATCGAAACGGCGGGCGTCGATTACATTCTGCCGTACTGGATGGCGCGCTATTACGGCGTGCTGGGCCCGATCAGCGTGCAATCGGCGGCCGCGCCGAACGCGGCGATCGCGCCGGATTCGATCGCGTCCATTTACGGAGCGAATCTCACCGATTCGTCTGGCGGCGCAACCCTGACGGTCACCGATTCCGCCGGAGTCGCGCGCGTGGCTTCCCTGCTGTACGTCTCCCCATTGCAGATCAACTTCGTGGTTCCGGCGGGGACGGCGCCCGGCGCGGCGAAATTCACGATCAGCGGCGGCGCGGAAGCCACGGCGATCGTTCAGGCCGTCTCGCCCACGCTGTTCAGCATGAGCGGCGATGGCAGAGGTGTCGCGGCCGCCGATGCGATTGCCGTGCCGTCGTCGAATCTCCAGGCGCGGATCGCATTGCCGGTGTTTGAGTGCGCATCCTCGGTTTGCAGCTCGATTCCGATCCCGATCCGCGCGAATGAATCGGTTTATCTGGTTCTTTACGGGACCGGGATCCGCGGCCGAAGCTCGCTGGCCAAAGTCGCCGCGAATATCGGCGGCATCAACGTTCCGGTGATTTACGCCGGGCCGCAGGGGAGCTACGACGGTTTCGATCAGGTGAATCTCGCCTTGCCGCTCGCGCTGAGCGGCAGCGGCGAGGTGAATGTCGTGCTGACGGTGGATGGGCAGATATCGAACGTGGTCACGGTCAACATTCAGTAGCGCTTTCGCTATTGCCCGCGCACCAGGCCCAGCGCGCGTATTCTTTTATGCAGATTGGTGCGCTCCATGCCCAGCACTCGAGCGGCGCTCGAGACGTTCCATTTGCTCTCTTCAAGCGCGCGCAGAATGTGCTCCCGCTCGGCCGATTCCTTGGCCTCGCGCAAATTTCCCTTCGGCGCGGCCGACCGCGCGATGCGGATCTCTACCGGCACCGCGCCGGCTTCGAGTATGTCGCCGCGCGTCAGAATGGCCATCCGCTCCACGGTATTTCGCAGCTCGCGGATATTTCCGGGCCAGGAATAATCCTCCAGCACATCGAACACGCCAGGTCCGAACTGTTTCAGCTTAAAGTTATTGCGCGCGCAAAATTCGCACAGAAAATATTCCGCCAGCGGGCGAACATCCTCGCGCCGTTCGCGAAGCGACGGCATCCGCACCGGCACCACGCACAGCCGGTAGTAGAGATCCTCCCGGAATTTCTGCTGCTGGACCATCTCTCCCAGGTCGCGATTGGTCGCCGCGATGACGCGAACCGCCACGCGAATCGGCTGCTCGCCGCCGACGCGGTGAAATTCGCCTTCCTGCAAAACGCGCAGCAGCTTGGCCTGCGAGGACGCGTGCAGGTCGCCTACTTCGTCCAGAAAAAGCGTGCCGCCGTCGGCCAGCTCGAATTTTCCGCGCCGCGCCGCCGTCGCGCCGGTGAAGGCGCCCTTCTCGTGGCCGAACAGCTCGCTCTCGATCAATTCGGTGGGGATCGCCGCGCAGTTCACCTTCACAAACGGACCGCCGGCAAAAGGGCTCTCGGCGTGAATGTGCGCGGCCAGCAGTTCTTTTCCGGTTCCCGATTCGCCCTCGATCAGCACCCTCGCGTCGCTGCGCGCGGCCATGGTCGCCTGATCGAGCACTCGCTCGAACGCCGCGCTCCGCCCGATCATCCGCGCGTTGCCGATCATCTCCCGCAGGCGCCGGTTCTCTTCGCGCAGCTTGGAATCATCAAGGGCGTGCTTCAGCGCCAGCAGAACCTTATCGCGCCCCAGCGGCTTTTCCAGGAAATCGAATGCGCCCGCGCGCGTCGCCTCCACCGCGTCGGCGATGGTCCCATGGCCGGAGATCATCAGCATAGGCGCGTCGTAATCGTTGGCGCGCATCCAGCGCACCAGATCGATGCCGCTGCCATCCGGCAGGCGCACGTCGATCAGATAGGCGTCGGCGCGCTGCGATTGCGCCCGGGCCTCTGCCGCGCTCAGGCAGATAGTCACCGCGTAGCCTTCGCGCTCCAGAATCAATCGCAGGCTGCGCCCGATATTTTCTTCGTCGTCAACGATGAGAATTCGCCGCTGCGCCATTCCGCACCCCGCTGAGGATCACGCGAAAACCCGCGCCCCCCAATTCACTCTCGACCATCTCGATATCGCCGCCGCACAGCAGCGCGCTGCGCCGCGCGATCGACAATCCTAAACCCATGCCGCCCTTTTTAAACGAAATCGTCGGCTCAAACAGGCTCGCTCGCGCTTGCGGGCTCAAACCCGGACCCGAATCGTGCACTTCGATGCTCAACCTTTCTTCCCGAGCCGAAGTTGCCGCCAGCACCACTCCGCCGGGCCGCGCCGCTTCCGCCGCGTTTTCGAGCAGATTGGTCAGAACGCCCTTGATCAGATCCGGATCGGCCAGCGCGACCGGCCGGTCCGGCGCGAGCCGCAACAGGTAGGTCACCTCCGGATGCGCCGCCTTCAGGAACGAAACGCGCTCCTCGACCAGCGCGTTCACGTCGATTTCGCCCGGCATCACCGGCGGCTCGGCGGCGAACTGCGAGAATGCGCGCACCCTTCTTTCGAGCGTCTGCACCTCGTCTGCGACGATCTGCGCCGCCTGCTCCAGAAATGCGCCGTCGGCCGGGCCGCCGCGGCTCACGATCTCCTCCATGGTCAGCCGGATCGGCGTTAAGGAATTTTTCACCTCGTGCGCCATCTTGCGCGCCAGCGCCTGCCAGCTTGCCAGACGCGTCACGTGGATCAGCCGCTCGCGCGCCTGTTGAAGCTGCGCCGCCATGTGATTGAAGGCGTCCACCGCCGCGCCGATCTCATCCGATCCGCCGGGCTCGAGGCGCACCGCCAGATCGCCGGAGGCCACCTGCTTCAATCCTTGCGTCAACTGCTGCACCGGCCGGCTGATGCGATGCGCCAAAAAAATGAGCGCCGAAAGCGCCGCCAGCCAAAGCGTGGAGGCGACCAGCAGCAGCGTGGCGCTGAAGCCGCGCCGCAAATTGCGGGCCTCGCTGCGATTCAATGCCTGATGCGCTTGCGCGATCCGGTCCGTAAGATCGTCCATGGCGACGCCCATCGGCCGCGAGTACACCCAAACCTCGCCGCCGCGCCGCACCAGATAATCGAGCCGCGAGCCGCGCTCGCCCGCCAGTTCGAACTGCGAGGCCGCGCCGCGATCCCAAAAAGACTGCGCCTCGGACGGCTTCAGTTTCCGCGGCTCGATCCGGCCCTGCTCGGCTTCACGTTTTAAAATATCGCAGGATTCCTTATAAAGCTCGCGCCCGGTGCGCTCAAGCGACGCCGAAACGGAATCGAGCTCGGCGAACGGCGCCAGACCCAGGCTGCGCTCGATCAGGCTCAGCGTGGTCCACAGCGTCAAGCCCAGCGGCAGCAGCGTCGCGATCACGAAAACGAAAATCAGCCGATTGCGAAGCCTGTTCATGCGGCGCGCAGTACAAGCCGTGCACAACTCTGGCGGCTTATACTAATACCAATTTACGACCCCCGCCGCGGGCTGCGCTTCAGGTCCTCCAGCGTGAACGGTCCCGCCTCATAGGGCCCCCAGTGGGATTGCGCGGCGCGCGCCGGCCTGCTGAAGACTTCGATCAGGCTGGTGAGGCTCAAGCCAGAATCGCCGATGCTGCCGCCGAACAGCGGGCCTTCCTTGCCATCTTCGGCGCGAATCTCGAAACGCGCCCACAGCGGCGTCTCCGGCGCCAGCCGGGGCAGATCCATCGCCATTTGATCGACGCACCACTTTTCGGCTTCCTGCGCGCTGAGGTGCTCGCGCTCGCGCCGCGGCGACTGCATCTTGACGACTTTAAAATCTTCCTCCCACAGCGCGTAGCTGACCACGAATTGATCGGTGATTTGCCGCAGCACGTGATTGCGGGAGCCGGAATAAACCGTCATCTGAAAATCGAACGGCACCGGTGCGGCGTTGTGCAGCATTTCAAGCGGCTTGCCTCCGCTGAGGAAATGCACGTGCGAAAGCGAAAACTCCAGACGATCGTTGCGCCAGTTGACGATCAGTTCCTCGGCCATCATCGCCAGGGCGAATCCGGAGAGAAACGCGACCACCACCCACCAGAATTTGATCGCGCTCACAAGGCGTCCTTAAAAATTCATTCCAGCATAAAAAATCGGATCCACCCGCCCGGAGCCCAGCGGAAAGGCGACCGCGAGCTGGAAACACTCCTTCTTAAATCCAATGCCCACCGACTGCCGGGCCTCTTTCTGCCGCGGCGTATCCCAAATCGCGCCGGTGTCGTAAAAGGTCTGCAAGATTCCGTACTGATATCCGGCCGATCCGTAGAGGAGGCGCGTTCCTCCCACCGGATCCAGATCGAAACGGCTCCAACCGCGCAGCATCTCCGAATCGCCCAGCACGAATCGTTCGTAAAGCGGCGCCGCGCCGCTCAGGCGCCCCGCCGCAAAATCGGCGCGCACCGTGTGGCGCCCGCGCCGGAAGCGATAAAACGCCCGCGCCAGGTGCCGGGTGAACGCGCGATCGGAATCGAGCAGCCCCGTTCCGGCGCGCACGATATAGGACGCGTTCACTTCCTGCTCCCGCCGGTCGTGCGCCGATCCCCAACGCTGGTGGTAGCGCAGAGTATTTACCACCGCGTTGGAGGACTCGGTCTTCGCCGCCGCAGCCCCGCCCACCGTTGTCGATGAAAAGGGTACCCCTAAGCGGTCGAAACTGACGCCGAAGCTCCAATCGAGCGGCGGCAAAATCACCACCGTCGCCTCCGGCGTAAAAACCTGCCGCGTTCTGTAGATCTCGCTGAGCGGCGCTTCGCTGAGCGTGGCTGTGTTCCATTGCGTGTGAAAACTGTCGAACTCGAAACGCAGTTGCACGCGATCCGTTCCCACGCTTTTGCGCTCGAACCTGGCGCGGATGCCGGCATAACGCTCCACCAGCGTGTCGTTATCGCTCACCAGCCCGAAGGTCACGGCGTTCTCGTGAAAGTTCATGGTCGCCGCGCCGTCGCCGTTCCAGCCTTCTTTGGAATCGTAGACGAATTTGGCGACGTTCAGGTCGAACTTCTGCTGCTGCTGCCTGGCTTCCAGATTGACGATGACGTGATCGGGCGTGGTGCCCCGCGTCACGCTGATCTTGATGTCGGCCAGGTGCATCTCCGATTTGATCCGGTCGGCCAGATCCTCGATCGCCGAAAGATCGTATTTTCCGCCGACGATCCGGTCCACTTCGACGCGAAGGGCATTGCTGATCTTCAGGTCCGTGCCCAGCAATCGCACGCTCTCCACGGTATAACGCGAATTGACATTTAAGTCTTGCGAGGCCTTCTCCTCCCCGTCCGGCAATTTGCACGCTGAAAGCGGCGCCGCCAGGATCAGCGCCAGCAACCACAACGTTTTCATACGTGCTTTCCTTAGACGCACGAACAGGTCCGAAGGGTTGCCCTTTTCTTTCCAGCTACTTACGTTATTTGGAAGTGTGCGGGGGATTCACACTGGGAAGCTGCAGTTAGAGCAGCCGGAAATTGACTTCGATTGTCGCGATCACCGGCACCGGCTTGCCGTCTTTCATTCCCGGTCTGAAACGCCATTTGCTCACCGCTTCAATGGCCTTTTGATCCAGGCCCAAGCCAAGCGATCGCGTCACCCGCATCTGCTGCGGGAGTCCATGCTCGTCCACCACCAACTGAAGAATCACGGTGCCTTGCCATTTTGCCTTGCGGGCTTCTTCCGAGTATTCCGGCTCGACCTTGGAAAGAACCGCGGGCGGAGAGACGCCGCCACCGATTCGATAAGCGCCGCCGCCGAATCCGCCGCCGGAGCCTGGCCCGACTCCCGCGCCGTTGCCCGATCCCACGCCGCCGCCGCTTCCCACGCCGATCCCGCCGCCAAGCCCGGTCCCGTTGGAGGGAATTCCCAGGTGGCTCATCGGATCGCCCAGATTGGGCATATTCACGTCCGGAGGCTGCACTTCGGAAACGATTGTCGGCACCATCGGAAGCTTCGGATTTTCCACCGGATCGACGCGCGGAGGCGTGAACTGCCGGGGCGCGATCTTTGGCAGCTTGCCCTTGCTCGCATCCAGCGGAGCGCGCGTGCCCCCGCCGCCGCCGCCGTGCATCGTATCCTTCTTTTCAGGAAGATACGGTTTAAGATCAGGGGCGATTAGCGTTACCGTCTCCTGCACGGCTTTTTGCACCGGCTTCAGGGTGCCGAGGAAGAAAATCAGCCCGACCACCGCCACATGAATCAGCAGGGACGATAACCCGGCCGTCTTTTCATTTCCGCCGTAAAATCCCCACACGCTTGGGACTTCGATCGGCTTCGATGTAAGTTCAAGCGGCGGAAGCTCCGGAGGATGGATCATTTCCTTGATGCGGCTAACCAGATCCTTATACCAGGGCGTGTCGATGGATGCCGGAGCAAGCAAATGCTCCAGATGGCTGTCAGGATTGTCTATGGGTAATCCGCTCATCTCGTGCGGCACTGCTTTCCCTCAAAGTAAGACGCTTCCCAGCCGTGAGACGAGATCCGCTCACAGCCGGTTTCAGTTTTTGGAATCCGCGGCCGTAGCCGAGGTCCGAGATGATTCTAACACATAGGGCGGAAGGCGGCTATCCCGTCTTACCGGATTTGGAAGAAAAGAAACCTGGCCGCCTCCGACCACAGCAGATCCAGCACGTCCGTCATTTCGTGCCCGGAGGGAACAATCTTCAGCTCCACATTCGGATGCGCGGCCGCAAACTGCTCGGACACCTCGACAGGAACCACATCGTCGCGCGAGCCGTGCAGGATCAGCGCCGGCTGCTCGAAATCGGGCTCGTTTTCATATTGAAGAGCATCTTCCACGAATTGAAAACCAAGCGGCCGATCCGCCTTGTCGCCGTAATGATAGAACAGGCGCGCGCCGGTCTTTCTCCACTCGTCGAATTCGGCGGCGGAGAAACGATTCCGCCAGCGCGTGGGGAACTGAAGCGCCGGAGCCAGCAGCACCATTCGCTGGACGTTCTTGTGCCGCACGGCATAGAGGGCGGCGAGATAGCCGCCCAGGCTCGATCCCAGCAGCGTCACCGCTTCACCGCGAACCGCCTGATCAATCACCTGAAGCTGGCCGGTGATGGTTAGCGACCGGAAATCCCCGCAATCGAGCCGGAGAACGTCGCAGCGGATTCCGTGTTCGGCAAATCGCCGTTGGAAATATTGCGCCTTGGTGGATGCCGGACTGGACGCGAACCCGTGCAGGTAAACCACGCGCATCAGACGTTGGATCTCACCGGCCGCGCCAATGGTTCACTTCGCGTCAAATTTAATATCGCTCGACGCGCTGAATTTGTGGAAATCGCTGTAGGTGAAGTTATTCTGCACCACGATTTTGCCGTTTCGAATCTCATAATGTTCGGTTGAGACCGGCAGCAGCGCGCCGTACTTGCTCATGGCGTAGGTGACGGCGGCTTCCTCGCGCACCGAATTGGGGGCGTCGCCTTCGCCAACCGCGATCGTGATTTGCAGCGGCAGAAAATCTTCCGCGCGGACGCGAATTTCCCCTTGCATCCGCAGCCGGTGCGCCCGCTCGCCTTTTTTCTCGTCGAACAGCGTCAGCGCTTCCGGGCCGTCGATCTGCTGGTAGGAAAAAACCAGCGCCCGGTCGTAGCCGATCATGCGGGCGCCGCGCGGGGTAAATTCGTAACGCTCGATGTCGCGGCGGGTGAACAGCAGCAGCAACTGGCCGAAATCGGTAACGGCGCCGCTTAATCCTACTTTTTCGAATTGTTTCAGCAGTTCTCTCTTCTGGCCGTCATCGGATGCCAGAATCGCCCTGGCCAGCGCGTCCTGCGCATTCTTTGAATCGGAAACCTTGCGGCCGTCGACGGAGATCACCTGGCGGACCTCGTGAATCGCGCCGGATTGGCCGGAAAACGACGCAAACGCGTATTCAGAAACGACGTCGCGATCCCGCCATTCCGGCTGGCTGGGTTTTGCGCCATGGGGATGGAATCGCCGGGAAGGCTGGATCGCGCTTTGGTGCAATTTCTCGGTCCCGAGAACTTCCGGCGCGATTTTGCGAAATGCCTCCGCTTCTTCGGAAACCCGAGCGGCCATTTTCTGCGTCAGCTCGTCCGCCTGAAGTGTGGAAACCAGGAGGAGCCAGAACGTCGCCCGCATTCTTCAAGCTTAGACCGAACGGCGAACCTCGCGCGCCGACTCTCCGTGAATCGGGGAATTAGCCGCCGATGGAATACATGGGTCTTGGCGGGGGGACGAATTGTGTTGAGTTGATTTCGTGTCCCAGCCACTTCGCCGAAACGTTGGCGCGAATTGCGGCTCGTAGATCCTCGTCGCTTCCGCCGCGCAGAATCGAACGGACGTCCGTCTCCTCGATCGCGAACAGGCAGTAGCGCAATTTTCCGTCGGCGGTCAGGCGGATGCGGTTGCAGTTCAGGCAGAACGGGCGGCTGACGCTGGCGATGAATCCGACCCGACCGATGCCGTCGGCGAAGCGATATTCGGTTGCCGGGGCGCGCGGATCGCCGCCCGCGATTTCTTCGAGCGGCCCGATTTCACGCTCGAGCATCGCGATTATGTCCTCGGCAAGCAGAACGCGGCCGCGATCCCACAGATTCTGCGCGTCGAGCGGCATGAATTCGATGTAGCGAATCTCGATGCCGCGCTCCCGTCCAAAGCGAGCCAGCGGCACGATATCGGCTTCGACCAGATTCTTCACCGCGACGGCGTTGATTTTAATCGGACCGTAACCCAGCTCGCGGCAGATCTCAATCGCCTCCAGCACCTTTGCCAGATCGTCGCGCCGGGTGATCTGTTTAAAACGTTCGCGGTCCAGAGTATCCAGATGCACGTTGATCCGGCGCAGCCCGGCATCGTAGAGCGCCCGGGCCTGCTCGCCGAGCAAAACGCCATTGGTGGTGAGCGCCAGATCCTGGACGCCTTCAATCGCGGCCAGCTTGCGGATCAGGACCGGAAGATCCTTGCGCACCAGCGGCTCGCCTCCGGTGACGCGCACTTTGCGCACGCCCAGCGTGACGGCCACGCGAACGAAGCGCTCAATTTCCTCGAAACGCAGGATCTGATCGTGCGGCTGAAACTTCACGCCCGCTTCCGGCATGCAGTAAAAACAGCGGATATTGCAGCGATCCGTGACGGAAATGCGCAGATTATCGTGCAGACGGCCGAAGCTATCGACAAGATTCATTGGACCGCCAACATGCGATCGATGGGCCGGCGCGCGCGCTCTATCAGCTCCGGCGAAAGATCGACGCGCGGCGAGAGATTGCGCAGCGCGTCGCGCAGCTTTTCGAGCGTGTTGCGCTTCATGTAGGGACATTCGCTGCAATTGCACTGCTCGTTGGGGATGAAGTGGAACGTCTTTTCCGGCGCGAGTTTTTCCAGCGAATGCCGCACCCCGCTTTCGGTCATTACGATGAACTCGGAGGCGTTCTGCGCGGCGCACCAGTCAATGATCGCCGACGTCGAGCCGATAAAATCGGCCATCGCGAGGACATCGCCCGGGCATTCCGGATGCGCGGCGACCAGAGCCGAAGGATGCTCCGAGCGCGCCCGGGAAAGCTTGCGCGCGGCAAACGTGGCGTGCACGATGCAGGCGCCCTGCCAGATCTTCATATCGGCGCGGCCGGTTTGCTCGCGAACGTAGTTGCCGAGGTTGATATCGGGGACGAACAGAATCGGCTGCTCGGCCGGAATCGAGTTGACGATATTCACGGCGTTACGCGAAGTGCAGAGGATATCGCTTTCGGCTTTTACCTCGATTGATGTATTGATGTAGCTGACAATCGCGTAGCCGGGATTTTTCGCCTTCCACTCGCGCAGCTTCCCCGCCGGGCAGGAATCGACCAGGCTGCATCCGGCGTCGCGATCGGGAACAATCACGATTCGCTCCGGATTCAGGACTTTGGCCGTTTCGGCCATGAACCAGACGCCGCAAAACGCGATCACGTCGCCCTCGAAAGCGCGAGCTTTCCGCGCCAGCTCCAGGCTGTCGCCGACCGCGTCGGCCAGATCCTGAATTTCCGGGTCCTGATAATGGTGCGCGAGAATGATGGCGCGGCGCGCGCGCTTCAGCTCGGCGATTTCCTCGGTGATGGAAGCTGTGGCGAGCATGTTCGCCCTCCGCTGGGGAGGCTTGTTTCCCCTATTATACGGATATAGATTCAAAACCCGCTGGTTGGTTGCGGGTCAAGGGGTTCAAAATTCCTGCCCGGCGCCGCTTTTCGAGGCGGAGCGAGCCGCGAAATACAACCCGGCGAACAGCACGATCGCGATCACACAAAACAGCCAGATGTGCGCCTGAACCCACGGCCAGCTTTTTTCGCCGAGCGTCGAGCCGAGATAGGCGAGGCCAAAATAGCGCGGCACGCGTCCGGCAAGAATCACCATGAGGAATCGCGCACGGCCGACTCGCATCGCGCTGGCCGAGGCGGCGAAAAGTTTGAATGGCAAAACCGGAATCGGCAGCAGCGCGGGAATAAAGACGGTGATCAGGCCGTAGCGGAGGAACCACGCGCGAAGGCGCAGGCCCCGGCCCGAGGACGTATAGCGGCTGAGCACACGTTCTCCTCCGCGGCTGAAAATTTCATAGAAGATCACGCTGCCGGCCAATGCTCCCAGCACCGCCAGACCCGCCGCCAGCAGCATCGAGGAAGGCTGCGCGATGGTGACCGCAATCAGCAGCAGGTCCGTTCCGCCCGGATTGGGCACGCCGGCGCCGTCGATTACGGCGAACAGAAAGATTCCCGCGGGCCCCCAGGAGACCAGAACGTTTTTGAGATGGCCCATTCAGGATCCGATCAGTTTCAGCAGCTCCGCTTCGTCGATGACGCGAATCCCGAGCGCCCGCGCTTTATCCAGTTTCGAGCCGGCGCCGGCGCCCGCGACCACATAATCGGTCTTTTTGCTGATCGATCCGGTGACTTTTCCGCCGGCGGCTTCGATCCGCGATTTGGCTTCCTCGCGCGCCAGCGACGGCAAAGTACCGGTGAGCACGAACGTCAGCCCGGCCAGCGGTCCGCCGGTTGTGGGCTTGGCGGCGTACTTGAAATCGAAGCCGGCGGCGCGAAGGCGCTCGACCAGCTCGCGATTGCGCTGTTCGGAAAAGAATCGATGAATACTTTCGGCGATTCGCGGGCCCACTTCTTCGGCGCGCTGCAATTGGTCAACGCTGGCGGCGGCGATCGCGTCCAGATCGCCGAACTCCCCGGCCAGAAATTGCGCGGTGCGTTCGCCGACGAAGGGGATGCCGAGGCCGTTCAAAATCCGCGGCAGCGGCGCGCGGCGCGAGCGGTCGATATTGGCCACCAGTTTTTGCGCCGATTTGCGGCCCATTCGCTCCAGCTCGATGAGCTGATCCGCTTTCAGCAGGTACAGATCGGCGATGTTTTTTACCAGCCGCTGATCGACGAGTTGATTGACCAGCGCTTCGCCCAGGCCGTCGATATCCATCGCGCCGCGCGCGGCGAAATGCAGGATGGACTCTTTCAATCGCGCCGGGCAGTTGGTATTGATGCAGCGGCTGGCTGCCTCGCCTTCGGCGCGCACCACTTCGCCGCCGCAAATCGGACAGTGGTCCGGCATGCGAAACTGGCGGCGATCGCTGCCCTGCTTGACCACGCGAACCACCTTCGGGATCACGTCGCCACTGCGCTCGATCAGCACCGTATCGCCGATTTGAAGGCCTAGCCGGGCGATCTCATCCTCGTTGTGCAGGGTCGCTCGGGATACGGTGACTCCGCCGACGTTCACCGGTTTTAAATGCGCCACGGGAGTGAGCGCGCCGGTCCGCCCCACCTGCACTTCGATATTTTCGACCACCGTTTCTTTCTGCTGCGCTGCGAATTTATACGCGATGGCCCAGCGCGGCGCCTTGGCGGTCCAGCCCAGGCGCGTCTGCTGATCGACGGAATCGATTTTGGCGACGACCCCATCGATTTCGTAGGGCAGCGTTTCGCGTTTCTCCGCCCATTCGCGGCAAAACGCCAGCAGCGCGTCGATATCCGGGCACAGCCTGCGCCGCGGATTCACCTTGAAGCCGAGCTGATCCA
This sequence comes from Terriglobia bacterium, assembly GCA_021325175.1. Classification (GTDB taxonomy): domain Bacteria; phylum Acidobacteriota; class Terriglobia; order Bryobacterales; family Bryobacteraceae; genus Palsa-187. Next base: position 59,697 of record JAJPHS010000139.1, on the reverse strand, counting down.
GCTTTTTGAGCGATTCCCACTGGCTGGCGCAAGCCGGCTTGCCGCCATCGAGCAAAAAATAGCTGAAAAATTCCAGGCTGCGCGACGCGGTGATGGCCGGGTCGAGCACCCGCAGCGACCCCGCCGCGGCGTTCCTGGGATTGGCGAAGCGAGGCAATCCTTCGGCGTCGCGCTGTGCGTTAGCTTTTTCAAATGCGCGCCGGGTGAGGACCACTTCGCCGCGCACCTCGCAGCTCGCATGGCTTTCCTTCAGCCGCAGCGGCAGACTGCGGATCGTTTTCGCGTTTTCGGTGACGTCCTCGCCGATCATTCCGTCGCCGCGCGTGACCGCCTGCGCCAGCATCCCCTCTTTGTAATGCACGGCGAGCGAGAGGCCGTCGAGCTTCAATTCCGCCACATACGAAAATTTCTCATCGCCTAAAAGCGAGCGGACGCGGCGGTCGAACTCGCGCAGCTCACCTTCATTCAGCGCGTTGTCCAGGCTGAGCATGGGCGTCGAATGCGCGACCTTGACGAATCCCTCGCGCGGTTTGCCGCCGACCCGGCGCGTGGGCGAATCGGGTGTGATCAGCTCCGGATGCGCGTCTTCGAGCTGCTTTAATTCGCGCATCATTTCGTCGTATTCGGCGTCGGAAATTTCGGGCTGATCGAGAACGTAATATAGATATTCGTGATGGCGGAGCTGGTCGCGCAAAGCGTCGATCCGCCCGGCGATTTCTTTCGGAGTGGATGTCACGGGACGAGTCTATTTAATTCTAGCCGCCGGGACTTCGCGTTCAGGGATCAAAAAGAAAGCGCTTCGCTATACTGAGAACATCGCACCGTATCGGCAGCCGGTTCTCATTTATAATCCCACGGCCGGCAAGTTCCGGAAAAATCCGCAGTATTACCTGGAACGGACCCTTGCCGCGCTGGAGCAGTGCAAGCTGCGCGCCGAGCCGGTTCCGACGAAAGGACCCGGCGACGCCACAGCCATCGCCCGCGCAGCGGCCGCCTCCGGCGCGGATCTGATTCTGGTTTTGGGCGGCGATGGGACGATCAACGAAGCCGTGAACGGTATGATTCATTCGGCGTCCGCGCTGGCAATTCTTCCCGGCGGCACGGCGAACGTGCTCGCGGTGGAACTGGGGCTCGGCTGGCGGCTGGGGCCGGCGATCCAAAGGCTCCCGCAATGCGTGGAGGAGCGCGTGGCCGCCGGGCGGCTGTGCGGCCGCGAGCAGTGCCGCTATTTTCTGGCGATGGGCGGCGCCGGCCTGGATGCGAAAATCGTTCACGATTTGAATCCCGCGCTCAAAAGGCGCGCCGGGAAGCTCGCCTATTGGATGTGCGGATTCGCCCATATCGCCGAACGCGTGGGGCAGTTCGAGGCGCGCATCAACGGCGGGGTCTATCGCTGCGGATTCGCGCTGGCCAGCCGCGTGCGAAATTACGGCGGCGATCTGGAGCTGGCGCGCGGGGCATCGCTTCGCCGCGACGATTTCGAAGTGGTGCTGTTTGAGGGCTCCCATCCATTGCGTTATCTGGGCTATATGATGGCGGCCGGCGTCCGGCGCGTGCAGAAGATGCCGGGCGTGCGAACCGCCCACGCCTCATCGGTTGAGCTTACCGGCGATGTTCACGTTCAGGTGGACGGCGAATACGCCGGACGCACGCCGGCGCGATTTGAAATCGTTCCGGCCGCGCTTACGCTGCTGATCCCGCCCGCGTATGGATAACCTGACGCACTCCCTGGTCGGGCTGATGATGTCGCGAAGCGGAATCGACCGGAAAATCCCGCGAGCCGCGCCGCTGATGATCGTCGCCGCGAACCTCCCGGACGTTGACGTAATTTCGCTTGCCGGCGGAACGCTGTCGTATTTAAGCTGGCATCGCGGCTATACTCACTCGTTTGCCTTCGCGCCGCTGATGGCGCTGATCGCGGCGCTGATCGTTCTGGGGCGGCGCATCTCCTGCTGGGCCTATTTTTTTTCGCTGGCCGGCGTGCTGAGCCATCTTCTGCTCGATTGGACCAATGTTTACGGCGTCCGCTTGCTGCTTCCGTTTTCCGCGCGCTGGCTGCGGCTGGATCAAACCGGCGTGGTGGATCCGTGGATCTGGGCGATTTTGCTGCTGGCGGTGGCGGCGCCGGCGCTGGCGCGTATGGTGAGCGGCGAAATCGGAGCCAAGTCGCGCGGCCCCAAGCGCGGATGGGCCTGGTGCGCGCTGATCGCGCTGGCGGCGTATGAAGGCGCGCGATCGGCGGCCCATCAGCGCGCGCTGGCGGAAATGGGAGCGCACCTGTTCAACGGATCGGTCCCGCAACGGGTGGCCGCGCTCGCCGAGGGCGCAATCTGGCGCTGGCGCGGCGTCGTCGAAGGCCCCGGTTGGGTGGAGGACATCTCCATCGATCTGCGTGGAACATTCGATCCGGACGCGGGCCGCATCGATTACGCGCCTGAGCCGTCGCCCGCGATCGAAGCGGCGCGCGCGACGCCGGCGTTTCAGAAATTCGCGAAATTCGATCAACTGCCGTTCTGGAAGATCACGCCTGCCGTGGACGGAACCGCGGTCGAGTTGATCGATCTGCGCTTCGGCACGCCTCGCGAGCCGGGACTCGAAGCGCGAGCTTTGGTCGATGCCGCCGGGCGCGTCGCCGAATCGTCGGTGAGCTTTTTTTCGCTCCGGCCGGGCACTCGCGCGCGGTGATTCTCTATTCGATCCGCACACGCCGCGGCCATTGCGAATTGTCTTCGCGGTTGCTGACGCGCAGCTTCGCGATTTCCTCGCGAGTGGGCTGAATCTCGCCGCGAGCGTTGATCGCCCGCGAAACGATCACGTGCTCGCCCGCCGCGGCCTCCGGCCAGCGCATCGACCAGAGAACCCAAGCCTCATCGCCGGCGCGCTCCTCGATCGTGGCGGCGCGCCATTCGCCGCCGTCGATCCGCACTTCGATGCGGTTGATCGTCGCGGGTCCGCCCCAGGCCGCGCCGGCGATCTTATATTCGAATTTCTGACCGGCGCGCCGCCGCGTGACTCTCGCCACCACCGATTTCAAGCGGTTGCGCGAGATCGAGCTATCGAGCCAGAGATCGCCATCCAGCGCGCGCAGGCTCTGATAATTTCGCGCCATGTGCCGGCCTTCGTAATGCCAGTCGATCAGCTCGATTCGCGTGAGCCATTTGATCTGCGACATGCCATACCATCCCGGCATCACCAGCCGCAGCGGAAAACCATGTTCGGGCTCAAGCGGCCGGCCATTCATCGCGAAGGCCAGCAGATTCCCGGCCGCCATCGCATCCTGGATAAACAGACTCCAGCCGTGCGGGGAAACATAGCTGGCCCCGCCGGCCTCGAATTTCGGGTCCTGTTCGACATCGGCGCCGAGCAAGACCGCCTCGCGAGCTTCCGGCAGCACGCCGCACTCGTTCAGCAGCGCCGCCAAACCGACGCCGGACCACACCGCGGTGCTCACCAATCCGTTCATGATTTGCGGATCGCCAGTGTTGCCGGAGCATTCGATCGTGACCAGCATCTCGCGGCGGTCCCGCTTGAGAAGATCGGAAAGCGCGAGCTCGACTGGTCGCTTTACTAATCCGCCGATCCGCAGCCGCCAGGCTTGCGCGTCCAAGTCGAGCGTGCTGGTCTGATGAAAAGTGAAAAAATCGCTCGCGGGCGTGATCGGCGAATCAAGCTTGCGCAAATCAAACGATTTTACGCGCGGATGATCGTCCTGCGCGTCGGCGCGATATTCCGGATCGTAATCGGCGAAGGGGACCAGCTGCTCATCCGCCGCCAGCGCCGCAAACGGAAGAGCCAGACCCGCGGCGAGGAATGCCCGGCGGGTTGAAAACGTGCGTCCTGCACTCGGCCACGCCTCCAATCCTATCTCAGAAGGACAACCGCAGACTGAGTTGCAGCAGCCGGTTCGGATTCACTTTGACGGCCTGGGCGCTCTGATTGGCGGTCGTGATCTGGCCGAACTGCGCGTCGCCGAAGGTCGTGTCGGGCAGATCGAACTCCGGCGTGTTGGTCAAATTGAAGGCTTCGGCGCGGAACGCCAGTTTAAATCGCTCGGTGAGGCTGAACTGCCGCGTCAGCGAGGCGTTAATCGAAAACAGATTTGGACCATACAGAATATCCCGGCCGACGTTTCCGATGGTGCCCGCAGGCGGCGCCGCGAACGAGCTTGCCGTGAACCAATACTGCCCCGGCCCTTCATGGCCCAAAATCTGGACCGGAGCGACCAGTTCCGGCGTCTGCGCATTTCCGGGAGCATTCAGCGGCGTGGATAGGTTGGAGCCCGCGCCGGTGACAAAGTTCAACGGCAGCCCGCTCTCCCAGGTCCACAGCGCGGCAATCTGCCAGTCGCCGAGAATGTATTTTCCAGGACCACTGGTCAGATACTTTCTGCCGGTCCCGAACGGCACCAGCCAGGTGGCGGTGTAGGTAAACGTATTCGCCCGATTATATCTGGTCAGGCCCGGCAGCGACGCGTACCCAAGCAAATTATAGGGAGAATAGTCAATTCCCTTGCCGAAGGTATACGCCGTCGTCATCATAAACCCGTTGGCAAACCGGCGATTCAACTTCACCTGAAGCGCCTCGTAATGGGAGCCTTCAAAGAACGGATAATTGGTAGTGGCGGTGCGGCCGAAGGCGATATTTTCCGGCTCGCTCGCCGCGCCCTTTCCCGCAACCGGCGCCGCGTTAATGTTGATCCCGCTGTTGATCACGTTCGAATTGGAGATAAACAGACCGTGATTGCCCACATACGCGACCTCAAGCGTAAGACTCGCCGGCAGCGTCCGCTGGATGGTGAAGTTCCAGCTTTCGGTATACGGGACCGGGACTTTCGTGGGAGTCACTGAATAGTTCTGGTTGGGAGCGTTGGTGATGATGCCGTTCTGCGGGATGACGAAGAATTGCGGCTGGGGGAATCCGCCGGCCATCGATCCGGCCGCGACAAATGAGTTGGCCGCGATCAACTGCTGGTTTTGCTTCACCGGACCCTGCCAGTTCGCGATATAGCGATAAACGCTGCTCATCCCGAACCCGGCGCGGATCACGGTCTTCTCGTTCAACCGGTAGGCAAGCCCTTCTCTCGGATAGACATTTTTCGGATAATTTTTTACGCCGAGATCCATCGGGATGTTTCCGTATCCGGCCGCCAGCAAGCTGTTGGTATTCGGATCGTAATTAAACTGCCCGCCGGGAAATTGCGGATGCGATGCAGGCCAATATTCCCACCGGGCGCCCAAATCGAGCGTCAGTTTCGGCGTGGCCTGCCACTTGTCGTGGACGTATAAAGCCTCCACCGTGTCGTTTCGGACCGGCTCGATTCCCGCCAGGTCGCGGCCAATCCCGTTCGGCTGATCGAGTTCAAACGACGCCAATGCGTTGGCGTAACTATTGGCGATTCCCGGCGCGTTGAGCGTCGTAGGTCCGGCGGTAAACGTGAACCGGCCTCGCGGGCTGAATGTGGCGGTTTGCAGCAGGAAATAATTTTCATGCCGCCAGCCGCCACCCCAGGAGATCACGTGCGTGCCTTTCGTTTTGGTCCAGTTGTTCGCCGTTTCGTAGTTGGTATTGGCGCGCCGCCAGGGCAGGCAGCCATTCACGCCGACCATCGGCGTATCGTATCCGTTGACGAAAACCTCGGCCAAGCCTTCGTACCAGAATCCGCCGATATTCCCGTTCGGAATGCCGAATTTTTGCGACAGATTCAAGCCGGTGTCCACGTTGGTCGCGTCGTTCCGGTTGCGAACCGCGCCCAAGCGAACCTCGGTCACCAGCGTCGGGCTGAAAATATGGCTGTAGTTCAAGCCGGGGCTCTGATTCAGCGCCGGACCCGTTGCGTCAAATCCGCTGTTCGATGGCCCGCCGTAGATTCCCAGCCCGGGGCCGTACAGGCCCGGATTGGTCACGTTCAGGTGCGCGAAACTGTAGCGGACGAACATCGTGTTCTTGGCGTCGATCACCCAGTCGATCTTGGTATCGAAGGAATAAATCTGTTTCGTCTGGTCGGTCGCGATTCCGATGTTATTCGATTGCCCGGGAAGCGTCGGCTCCGGCAGCAGGCTCATGTAGTCCCGGAAAATGGGGCTGATGCGATTGGCGGGAATCTGCTGGTTGGGAAACGGAGTGCGGCCGGCGCCCGTCGCCGGATTGCCCGTCTGCGGATCGTAAATCACGGTCGGCGACGCGCTGAAATCGCCGGTTCGCATCGCCGCGGTAGGGATGGTCGGCGTGGCGATCTGCCCGACAATATCGTTCGTTCCCTGAAAGTCGGCGAAGTAGAACAGCTTGTCACGAATGATATGCCCGCCGGCCGAGCCGCCATATTGGTTGTGAACTGCGTGCGGCACCTTGGGCGGCGTATAAGAGAAGAAGTTGCGCGCCTGAAAGTCGCTGTTGTTGTGATATTCAAACAGCGTTCCATGGAAATTGTTGGTGCCGGATTTCATGATCACGTTCACCGCCGCCGCTCCCGCCCGCCCAAACTCCGGGTCGTAAGCGGTGGTGCTCACGCTGACCGTCTGGATCGCGTCCGGAGGCAGCACCACGGCCGTTAAGTTGTTGTCCTGCTCAATGTTGTTATCCAGACCCTCGATCATGAAGTTGTTCTGCCGGTCCAGGCCGTTCACCGGCACCTGCAATGACTCCTGCGAGTTAAAAAACGGCGAATTGGACCGGTAGCCCGCCGTCGCGCCCGGCAAAAGCACCAGCGTCGCCTGATAATTCCTCTGGTTGGCGATGGTCAGATCCCGGATCTGGCTGGCCTCTACCTGCCCGCCGGTGTCGGCGCGATCGGTTTGCAGCACTGGCGCTTCGCTGGTTACGTCCACCACCTGCGTCACGTCGCCCGGGGACAACTCGAAATCGGCGCGGATCGTCTGGTTTACTTCAAGCGCGATGCCTTCCCGCTTGGCTTCCTTAAATCCCGGCTGTTTGATATTGATCCGGTAAGTGCCGGGGTCCAGGTTCGCGAACGCGAAAAATCCAGCGTCGTTGGTGGTTTCGGTCCGCTGATAGTTGGTGTTCACTTCCGTCAATTGCACCGGGACCATGGGCATGACTGCATGGGTCTGATCCGTGACGCTGCCCAGAATCGTTCCCTTCAGAAGCTGCCCATATGACGGAACGGACGCCAACATCGCCGCGACGCACGCCATTCCTAAACATTTCGCGGACATGAACACACCCCCTGGCTCGATGAGACTACGTGGATCGACCACCCGACCATGTTTCGTGATTGTCACCTGGAGCTTGGGGGTAATCGCAAGTTTCATGGCGTATGTTGCTGCTGTTACGAAGGCGTAACACCAGCCCATACGCAAGAAAACAATCGAGCTATGGAACGCGACGGCCGGAGCCTTCAACGAGGATGATTTCGGAATCGACGCGGACGTTCGTCCACTCTTCCTTGAGCCCGCTGGGCCATTCGACCACAATCGAGACAGCCGCGGCATCCCCCACCCCCAAGTGGATACGCGGGTCGCTCGAACTCAGATAGCTGCCATCGGTGTGGACTTGGGCGGCTAGCGGCGGCCCGCCGCTCCTTCGCACTACGACCCGTGCGCCGATTGCGTCGCGATTCGATTTCACGCCGCGAAGGCGTAGCTCCAGCCAATGGCCCGGCGATTTCGTTTCGTTCAGCAGGAGCCGCGCCGGACCATTATTATTCGCCACGACAATATCCACAGTGCCGTTGTTATCGATGTCGCCAAAGGCCGCGCCTCGGCCGACCTCCGATAAGCCGAACGGCGAACCGGCCTCTGCGCTCACGTCGCGAAACCGCGCGCCTTCGTTATGCAGCAGCAGATTGCGCTGATGATACGGGTAGCGCTCGCCGCGCAGTGCTTCCACCATGGTCACCGCGCCATTGGCGATAAATAGATCCGGGCGGCCGTCATTATCGTAGTCGAACCACTCCGTTCCGAATCCGGTAAACGGGACCGTCGGCAGATAAAGCCCGACCTGCATGGTCGAATCGCTGAATTGCGCGTTGCCGGAGTTTCGATAAAGCGTCGCGCCTTCGCGCGTAAGATTAGTGACGAAGATGCTCTGATTTCCGCTCGCATCGAAATCGCCGACCGCCAGACCCATGCCCGCCCGGGCGACCCCGTCGGCCGAGTACGCAGCGCCCGCCAGCAGCGCCGCTTCACGAAATGTCCCGTCGCCGTTGTTCAGCCACAGAAGATTTGCCTCGCCGTCGTTGGCGACGTAGATATCAGGGCGGCCGTCGCCGTTGAAATCCGCCGAGCGGACGCCCAGCCCCGGCGCGGCCACCGCTCCCACTCCCGTTTTTCGCGTTACGTCTTCGAACTTTCCATTTCCCAGATTCCGGTAGAGCCGGCCGGCAAGACCTTTATAAGCTTTCGGAGAGCAGTAATCGGGCTCACCGGCCGGCGTGAAGCAGTCCTTGTTTCCGCGCACCGTGAAGTCCAGATAACGCGCGACATAAAGATCGAGCAGACCGTCCTGATCGTAATCAAGCCAGCTTGCGCTGGTGCTCCATCCGCCGCCGGCAAGGCCCGCGTCGCTGGTGACATCGGTAAAGCCGCCGTTGCCGTTGTTCCGGTATAAAACGTTCGACCCGAAATTTGTCACATAAAGATCGGGATAGCCGTCGTTGTTGTAATCGGCCACGGCGACGCCCATGCCATAGCCCGTCGAGGCGAGCCCGGCCTGTTCGGTGACATCGACGAAACGCAGCTTGCCGGTCTCCTTCAGCAGGTTGCGATAAAGACGGTTGCCCGGCTTGAATCCGGCCGGCGGCGGGAACACCAACGGAGCGCCGGGTTCAAGCGGGGCGCCCTGCACGAAAAAAACGTCCAGATCGCCGTCGCCGTCATAGTCGAGCAGCGCCACGCCCGATCCCATGATCTCCGGCAGATAAAATTTTCCCGTCGCGCCGGTGAAATGATGAAAGTCGAGTCCCGTTTCCGCGGCGGCATCGCGAAAGCGCGGGTTTGGCGATTGGCTCGCGCGAGGAGAGCAGGCCGCCAAAAGACAGGCGAGCGCGATCGCCGCGGCCCTCATTTTCCGCCGCTCTGCTCCAGACGCGCGAGCACGCCTTGAATCCGCGATGCCAGCTCATCCTGACCGAGCGCCTGGGCCTGCGAGGCGCCGCGCCGCAAGTAGTCCCGCGCGGAGGCGAAATCGTTCGCTTCGGCGCATGCCACTCCGAGCGCGTACAAGAATTGCGGCGTCGCCTCGTCGGATGGCTCGAGCGTCTGGCGCAACTCCTCGATCGCCTGCGCAGGCTTGCGCTCCATCAGCAGCAATCGGCCGAGCTGATAATGCGCCTGCCGGAAATTCGGCTTATCCTCGATCGCCGCGCGATATTCCCGCGCCGCTTCATCCAGCCTGCCGCGGCGCTCCAGCATCGCGCCCAGATTGCTGTGCGCTTCCGCGTAATGCGGGCTGCACTCGATGGCCTTGTCAAACGCGGCTTCCGCCTCCGCGAATCGCGAGCGGCTCACCAGAAACACGCCGTAATCGTAATGGCTCTGCGGAAGATTCGGATTAATGGCGAGCACGGCCCGATACGCCTGTTCCGCTTTTTCGGGTTCGCCCGCGCGGGCATAAAGGGAAATGAGATTGGCCCGCGCCTGCACCAGCTTCGGATCCTGGCGCGCAGCCTCTTCATCCTCCGCGATGGCCTGCCGCATCTGGCCCGCGTTTTCCAGATCCGCCGCTTTCATCAGATGCGCGATCGCCGAATTATCCAGCGCGCGCACCGCTTCGAGCTTGGGATCCTCCGGCTCCGGATCGCCATTGGCCTGATATTTCTGATACACGGACATGTGCCGCTGCGCCTTCGTGCTCTGGCCGGTTTTCTGATAAGCCAGCGCGAGCGCGTAATGCGCCGTTCCGTAGCTGGGCCACTGCTGGCAGGCTTGCGCGTACCACTGCTCGGCCTCGCGCAGATCGCCGCGAGCCGATGCCGCGCGACCCAGCCAATAATACGCCGGTGCGATTCGCGGATCGTCTTTGAGCAGCGCTTCCGAAATTTGCCGGCTTTCTTCCAGCCGTCCCAAAATCAGCAGCACTTCGGCCAGCTTGATTTTCGCCGGCACATATCCCGGATCGAGGCGAATCGCGTCGGCGAGATTTTTCGCCGCTTCGGCGTTTTCGCCGTTCAGCGATTGCACCAGCCCGAGATAATATGCCCAGTCGAATCGTCCCGCATCGAAGGCGCGGGCGCGGCGATAGCACGCCTCGGCCGATTCCAGTTGCTCGAAGGCGTGAAGCAGCATCCCCAGCTCGCCGTTTGCGCCGGCGTCGTTCGGCCGAGCCAGCGCCGCGCGATACGCCTCCTTGAGCCGCGCGCGAATTTGCGGCTTGAAGCGCTCGATTTGCAGTTTGGGAATCGGCGGCGGATTTTCGGAACCGGGCTTGGAGCAAGCCGCCAGGAAGGCCGCCGCGACGACAAAGCAGGCGCGATTCAAAACGCGATTGTAACTCAAAATTCCGGCGGCGACTTCATGCCGCGCCATCACGTACCATGGTTCCTTCGCATGACCCCGATCCCGCGTTCTTACCTTTTCGTCCCCGCCACCCGGCCGGATCGCTTCGAAAAAGCCCTGGCCTCCGGCGCGCACGCCGTCATCGCCGACCTGGAAGACGCCGTTCCGCCGCCCGAAAAAAGCGCCGCGCGCCAGGCGCTGAAGAATCTTCCGCCGGGCATGATCGTGCGCGTCAACGCCGTCGAAACCGAATGGTTCCGGGAGGACACCGCGGCCTGCGGGCAATGCGCCGCGATCGTCCTTCCCAAAACAGAAACTCCCGATCATGTTCTGACCGCCGCCGGCCAATGTTCCGCGCAGACGGCTCTGCTGCCGCTCATCGAAACCGCCCGCGGTATCGCCAACGCGGTTGAAATCGCGCGATGCCCGTGCGTCCAGCGCCTGGTGTTCGGTCATCTGGACTTGCAGCTCGACCTCGGCGTCTCCGATGACGAGTTGCTGTTCTTCCGTTCAACCATCGTTCTCGCTTCCCGCCTCGCCGGACTTCTTCCGCCCATCGATGGCATCACCACCGCCATTGATTCCCTCGATCTGATCCGCGCCGATACCGAGCGCGCCATCCGCCTCGGCTTCGGCGGAAAACTGTGCATCCATCCCCGGCAGATCCCGATCGTGAATGAATGCTTTCGCCCCCGTGCGGCCGAAATCGCCTGGGCCGAGGAGATCGTCGAAGCCGCGCGGCGCTCGGCCGGCGGGCCAATTCTGGTGCGCGGCAAAATGGTCGACCGCCCGGTGATCACCCGCGCCGAACGCATCCTGAGCGAAGCCTCGCGCGCGATGTCGTAACATTCATCTTTTATGCCATCGCTGCCGCTCGACGGAGTTGTCGTCCTCAGCCTGGAGCATGCCGTCTCCGCTCCGCTGGCGAGCAGGCATTTGGCTGATCTCGGCGCGCGCGTCATCAAAATCGAGCGCCCCGGCGGCGGCGATTTCGCCCGCGACTACGATCGCCGCGCCCGCGGCCTTTCCTCGCACTTCGTCTGGACCAATCGCTCCAAAGAAAGCGTCACGCTCGATCTGAAACATGCCGCGGCGAGCGAAATTCTGTTCAAATTGGTCGAGAAAGCCGACGTTCTCATGCAAAATCTCGCGCCCGGAGCGGCGGCGCGCCTGGGGCTCGGCTTCGAATCGCTTCACCCGCGCTATCCGCGGCTGATTTCCTGCGATATTTCCGGTTACGGCGCCACGGGGCCTTTTGCCTCGAAAAAAGCGTATGATCTCCTGATCCAGGCCGAGGCCGGTCTGCTGTCGATCACCGGCACGCCGGACGAACCAGCCAAGTGCGGAATTTCCATCGCCGACATTTCCGCCGCGATGTACGCGGTGACGAATATTCTGGCCGCGCTGGTTCAACGCGAAAAAACCGGTTACGGCTGCCACATCGATCTGTCGCTGTTCGAATCGCTCAGCGAATGGATGGGCTATCCGCTTTATTACACGATCGACGGCGCGCCGCCTCCGGCGCGCAGCGGCGCATTTCACGCCACCGTGTTTCCTTACGGTCCTTTTCCGGCGGGCGATGGCCGCAAGGTTTTTTTCGGATTGCAAAACGAAAGAGAATGGCTCGCTTTTTGCCAAATTGTGCTGGAGCGGCCAGAACTGGCGGCGGACGCGCGTTTTGCGACGAATTTCCTGCGCTCGGAACATCGCGCTGCGCTCACCGAAATCATCTGCGAGGCGTTTTCCGGGCTGAGCGCCGGCGAAGTTCTAGCCCGGCTGGAGCGCGCCGGTATCGCCAGCGCGCGAATGAACGAAATGGCGGAGGCGTGGTCGCACCCGCAACTGAAGGCTCGCTGCCGCTGGCGCAGCGTGGCGACGCCGGCCGGCCCCCTCCCAATGCTGTTGCCGCCGGGCCGCGTAGACGCACAAATGGCTGCGGTTCCCGCTCTCGGCGAGCACACTGAAGCGGTTTTAAAAGAGCTCGGTTATTCCGAATCCGAAATCGCGCGCCTGCGCGAATCCGGCGCGGTTTAGCGGTTTACAGGAATAAGCCCCGCCAGAGGCGCTTTGTCGCCGTGTTTCGTAAAAATTTCCCTTGTGGAAAAGAATTTTCCAGCGTATAGTAGTCCAAAGCCGTAACGAGGATATTGTTTTTTTGACGCGATTTTGTTTTACCGCGTGGGTCGTGCTAGCGTTCGGCGGAGTTTCGCTGGCGCCATTAACAGCGCAAACATCGCTGGCTCCGGATTCGCAGTCTCAGGATGCGCAAGCTCCGCCGGACGGCGCCTCAACCACCGTGCCCGCCCCCTTCGTGCCGCTGACGCTCGGCCAAAAGTACATGTTTACGGCCAACAAGGTTTTTTCGCCCGGAGCAATGGTTCTTTACAACTTCCGTTCGGGCGCGGATCTGCTGCTGCGCAAGCGAATGCCGTGGGGCGTGGAGGATTCCTATGGCGTCCGCACGGCGTCGTTTCTGGGGAGAAGCTTCCTGCGCCAGAACCTGGCCTTTGGCGTGCGCGCCTTCGATCATGAAGATCCGCGCTATTTCGTGCTGGGCACGGGCACGGCCTGGACGCGGGTCAAGTACGCGGTCACCCGAACATTTCTGGTGCGAAATGATTCGGGCGGAACGATGCCGGCCTACAGCCTTTTTGCCGCAGCCTACGGCGCCCCGCTCTTGGCCGATCGCTGGGGATTGCAGCATTTCCTGAGCCCGCAGCCGCTGCGCGCGGGAACGGTGGGCCTGGGAATCGCCGCCGGCTCCGACGTGATGCAGGAGTTCTGGCCGGACATCAAAAGGAAGCTAAAGCTGGATTCGCGCCTCCATCGCTGGCGGCATTAGCGTTCACCGGGTTTCCGAATCAGGACCCTCGACCATCCCCGCTGTTGAGCCTCCGAGTTGCGCGGCATTACGCCTGTCTTCGCAAATCCCTGCCGGTCATCTCCTTCGGCGGCGCGACTCCGAACATTCCTAAAATCGTCGGCGCGATGTCCTGCAACGACCCGCCGGCGCACAACGGGCGGCGCTCCTCATCCACCACGATGAATGGCACCGGATTCGTCGTGTGATATGTGTGCGGGCCGTGCGTTACCGGATCGATCATCATCTCCGCGTTGCCGTGATCCGCGGTGATGATCCAACGTCCGCCCTTTCTCTTGAATGCGTCGTAAATCCGGCCCAATCCGGCATCGACGGCCTCCACCGCCCGCACCGTCGGCTCGATTTTTCCCGAATGGCCGACCATATCGGCATTGGCGTAGTTCATCACGATCACGTCGAAATCCCGCTTTTCGATCGCGCCCACCACCACCGCGGTGACTCCCTCGGCGCTCATCTCCGGTTTCAGATCATACGTCGCCACTTTCGGCGAGGCGACCAGCTCCCGTTCCTCGCCCGGATAGGGCTTCTCGTTTCCGCCGTTAAAAAAATAGGTCACATGCGCGTACTTTTCCGTTTCGGCGACGCGCAGATTTTTCCAGTTCATCTGGGCCATCACGTTGGCCAGAATGTTCGATGGATGCTCGCGCGGCAGAACAAAAGGGACGTCGAATGTTTTATCGTACTGCGTCATCGTCGTGAAGTGCAGCTTTAGCGGCGACTGGACCAGGGCTTGGGTCATCTCCCGCCCGCGGTCGGCACGATAGTTGAAAAAAATACAGGCGTCTTCCGGGCGGATGCGGCCCACCGGCTCCTGGCGCGAATCGACGATCGTGATCGGCTCGATGAATTCATCGGTAACGCCGCGCTCATAGGACCGCTTCACCGCGGCAACCGGATCCGCGGCCTTTTCGCCGGCGCCTTCGACCATTGCTTTTTTGGCCCGCTCGATGCGATCCCAGCGCTTGTCCCGATCCATGGCGTAATAGCGCCCGGAAATGGTCGCGATCCGTCCAACGCCGATCCGCCGCATCTCTTTATGCAGCGCTTCGATAAATCCCGCGCCGCTTTCCGGCGGCGTATCGCGGCCGTCCATGAAGCAGTGGACGCAGACGTCGCTCACGCCTTCGCGCCTGGCCATTTCAAGCAGCGCATAAAGATGGGTGTTCATCGAATGCACGCCGCCGTCGCTGAGCAATCCCATCAGGTGCAGACGCCGGCCGCGGGCCTGATGCATCGCGGCCAGCAAAACCGGATTCGAGAAAAATTCACCGGAGGCGATCATCAGATCGATGCGCGTCACATCCATGTGAATCACGCGTCCGGCGCCGATGTTCAAATGTCCCACCTCGCTGTTGCCCATCTGTCCTTCGGGCAATCCCACGTATGGACCCGAAGTGTGCACCAGCGTGTTCGGATATTCGCGCAGCAGCCGGTCGAAGTTCGGCGTATGCGCCGCGGCGATCGCGTTGCCCTCCTTCGCCGCCGAATATCCCCAGCCGTCTAGAATCGTGAGGACCAGCGGGCGGCCGTTCAGCATTTGCGGAACGCCTTCCTGCCGGCGAAGCGCGCGCCCGCACCCAGTTCCTCTTCGATCCGCAGAAGCTGGTTATATTTCGCGATACGATCGGTCCGGCTCAGCGAGCCCGTCTTGATCTGCCCCGCGCCCGTCGCCACCGCGAAATCGGCGATGAAGGCGTCTTCGGTCTCGCCCGAACGATGAGAAATCACTGACGTGTAGCCGGCCTCCGCCGCCATCCGTACGGCCTCGAACGTTTCGGTCACGGTACCGATCTGATTCAGCTTGACCAGAATCGAATTGGCCACGCCGCGCTCAATTCCTTGCGCGAGACGCGCCGTGTTGGTCACAAACACATCGTCGCCCACCAGTTGAATCTTCTTGCCGAGCGAGTCCGTCAGCGCCTTCCATCCATCCCAATCGTCCTCCGCCATGCCGTCCTCCAGCGAAACGATCGGGTACTGCCGCACCCAGCCCGCCCAGAACTCGACCATCTGTTCCGGCGATCGCTCGCTCTTATCCGATTTTTTAAAGACGTATTTTTTCCGGGACGAATCGTAAAATTCGCTTGCCGCCGGATCGAGCGCGATGCCGATCTGCTCGCCGGGCTGATAACCGGCCTGCGAAATCGCCTCCAGCACCACTTCAATCGCCTCGACATTCGATTTGAGATTGGGCGCGAACCCTCCTTCATCGCCGACCGAAGTCGAATAGCCGCGTTTTTTCAAGACATTTTTAAGCGCGTGAAACACCTCCACGCCCCAGCGCAGTGCCTCCGAAAATTTTTCGGCGCCGTAGGGCACGATCATGAACTCCTGCGGATCCACGCTGTTATCGGCGTGCGCTCCACCGTTCAGGATGTTCATCATGGGAACGGGAAGCAGCGATGCTTCCGCTCCGCCAAGATAGCGGTACAAGGGCAAATCATGGGACGCCGCCGCGGCGCGCGCAGTGGCCATCGAAACCGCCAAAATGGCATTGGCCCCGAGCTTCGATTTATTCGACGTGCCATCGAGCCGGATCATATGCCGGTCGATTTCGATCTGCCGGTCGGCGTCAAGCCCGACAAGCGCCGGCGCGATATGTCCCACAATATTTCCCGCGGCCGTCTTGGTCCCCTTGCCCAGATAACGCGATTTGTCGCCGTCTCGCAGCTCGACCGCCTCATGTTCGCCGGTCGACGCGCCGGAAGGAACGGCGGCCCGCCCGAACGAGCCGTCCGCTAAGTACACGTCCGCCTCGACCGTAGGATTACCGCGCGAGTCGAGGATCTCGCGCCCGATGATTTTGGTTATTTCCATGAATCTACAGAGTAGAATGGCGGGCGTAACGGGAGCAAGAGCAACGGTTTCCTGCCGCTGCTGGCTCCCATTCGGCCCTGAAGATTACGCCAGTCGGCATAGCGTGGTCTCAAAGAAGGTTTAGCTCCCTTTCGGCATCTAATTATGGTAAAACCAACATGGGGACCGCCGACGACTCAGGTTGACAAGGACTACCGCCTCGGCTATAGTTCTGAAGTACTGATTCTTCAACGGTTTCGCCGGAGATTGGAATGGCCAGCAGCGCAGATGAACGGGATGTGGATGTCAACTTCCCCGCTGAAGATGACCTCGAGCATCTCATCGAAGACTACAGTCATCTCGCCCCTCCTTCTGAAGGGGAGCTGTTGCAGGGCCACGTCGTCAAAGTCACCCCGCAGGAAATCATCGTCGATTTCGGCTACAAGCTTGAAGGCGTAGTTCCCATCGAGCAGCTCCGGCAGCCCGATGGCACCGTGCCGGTGCGCCCCGGCGACACGATCGACGTAATGATCGACCGCCACGGCGCTCAGCCGGAAGGCTACGTGCTCCTTTCCTATTCGAAGGCAAGCCGGCTGCGGATTTGGGACACGCTTGAGCGCGCGATGCGCGAGCAGCTTCTGGTGTCCGGGCGCGTGATCGAGCGCACCAAGGGCGGCCTGATGGTAGACGTCGGCGTGCCGGCGTTCATGCCGGGCTCGCAAGTGGATCTGCGGCCGATTCACGACCTCGATCAGTTTATCGGCCAGGACATCCCGGTCAAGGTTCTCAAGATCAACCGGCGGCGCGGGAATGTCGTGGTTTCGCGCAAAATGGCCATCGAGGAGGATCTGAAGGCGCGCAAGCAGAACGCGCTACAGCATCTTTTTGAAGGCGCGGTGGTCACCGGCGTGGTGAAAAACCTGACCGACTACGGCGCTTTTGTCGATCTGGGCGGAATCGATGGCTTGTTGCACGTAAGCGACATGTCGCACGGCCGCGTGAATCATCCGAGCGAGGTGGTCCACGTCGGCGATGAAATCACGGTCAAGGTTTTAAAGTTCGATCGCGAAAAGGAGCGAATCTCGCTCGGCCTGCGCCAGTTGACGCCGGACCCGTGGGAAACGCTGCCGCAGCGCTGCCCGCCGGGAAGCCGCGTCATCGGGCGCGTCATGAGCATCACCGATTACGGCGCCTTCGTCGAAATCGAGCCCGGCGTCGAAGGCTTGATCCACGTTTCGGAAATGACCTGGAGCCGGCGGATGAAGCATCCGAGCAAGGTGGTGAAGGTCGGCGATCAGGTGGAGGCCGTGGTGCTCGAGGTCAAGCCCAAGGATCGCCGCGTTTCGCTCGGCATCAAACAGCTCGAGCCCGATCCCTGGACCACGGTGGCCGAGCGCTACAGCATCGGCAGCGTGGTCGAAGGACGGGTGCGAAAGCTCGCCGATTTCGGCGCGTTTCTGGAAATCGAGGAGGGCGTGGACGGGCTGGTTCACGTCTCCGACCTTTCCTGGACCAAGCACGTCAAACATCCGTCGGAGGTTTTGAAAAAGGGCCAGGTGATGCAGGCCGTGATTTTAAATATCGACGCCCCGAATCGCCGCCTTTCGCTCGGGATCAAGCAGCTTCAGCCGGATGCGTGGGAAAGCTTTTTCCGATCGCACGAAGTCGGCGACATGGTTCGCGGGCGCGTCTGCCGCGCCTGCGCCTTCGGGGTATTCGTGGAGCTGGCGCCGGGCGTCGAGGCGCTGAGCCATAAATCCGAGATTCCCCCAATGCCCTCCGGCACTCCCGAGGGCGAATCGCCGCTCCCGATCGGCGAAGAATACGATTTCAAGATTATCAAGATGAACGAAGCGGACAAAAAAATCGGCTTAAGCTTGCGCGCCGTGGCCGAGGAGGAAGAGCGCACTCGCCTGGAAGATTATCAGCGCCAGGCCGCCGCGGCGACCATGACGATAGAAGAAGCCATGAGCTTACGAGGGAAAGGGGAACGATGACCAAAGCGGAACTTATCGAAGAGGTCTCGCGGGTGGTGGAAATGACGCGCAAGGATTCGGAGGTGATCGTGGAAGCGATCTTCGATAGCGTTGTGCGCGCCTTACGAACCGGAGACAAAATCGAGATCCGCGGCTTCGGAAGTTTCCGCACGCGCCAGCGGCAGCCTCGCGTCGGCCGCAATCCGAAAACCGGAGCGCGCGTCGAAGTCCCGGCCAAACGAATCCCTTATTTCAAGCCCAGCAAGGAACTAAAGGATCTGGTCAACAACGAAAGCGGCGAAGGCGCGCCCGCCGCCGACGGCCAACCTCCGGAAACCCACGCCTGAAGGGCGTCAGGCTTTTTTAAGATGGATTATCTCTGGAGCCCGTGGCGCTACCGCTATGTCTCCAAAGCCTCGCCGGGAGACGGGTGTCTTTTCTGCCGCGCCGCCTGCTCCGCGAATGATCGCGAGAATTACGTGGTGTGGCGCGCCTCCAAAAATTTCATCATACTGAACGCGTTCCCCTACACAAGCGGGCATCTGATGATCGCCCCGTACGCGCACGTCGCCTCGCTTGCCGAGGCCGATCTGGAGGCGCTGCGGGAAATGGCCGCGCTCGCGCAGTTCGCCGAATCCGCGCTGCGCCGCCTGTATACCCCGGATGGCTTCAACATGGGAATGAATATCGGCGCGAGCGCGGGCGCCGGTGTCGCCGGGCATATCCATTTGCATTTGCTGCCGCGCTGGTCGGGCGACGTGAATTTCATGACGACGATCGGCGAAACCCGTGTGCTGCCGGAGACGCTGGAAGTGACTTATGAGCGATTATCGCGCGAATTCGCCGAAAAATCCGCATAAAGTCTGCGTTTATGTTCGCCGAGATCCGCTCCGCTGTCCGAAAAATCCCCCAGGGTAAAGTTTCCACCTACGGCGCCGTCGCCAAAGCCGCCGGATTTCCGGGCAATGCGCGCCGCGTGGCGTGGGCGCTGCGCAATACGGAAGGAAAACTCCCGTGGCATCGTGTGCTCGGGGCCGGCGGAAAAATTTTGCTGCCCCGCCAGGCCGGAGCCGAACAGCGCCTGCGCCTGGAATCGGAGGGCGTGGCGTTTCGCGGCGGCAAAGTCGATATGAAGCGCCACGAGTTTCGATTTCGCCAGCGGCAGGCGAGGTGAAAGAAGCGTCAACCGGTTTAGTATGATAGAAATTCTATGAAACACATCCTGACGATTCTGTTGCTTGGTGGCCTGGCGTTTGCCCAGAGCAAGACCGCCACGAAAACCGGCACGGCGAGCAAAGCGGCGCCGGCGGCAGCGCACGCCCCGGCGGTCTATCGCGTGAAGCTTACCACGACCAAGGGCGACGTCGTCGTCGAGATTACTCGAGCCTGGGCGCCGCTCGGCGCGGATCGTTTCTATCAACTGGTCCGCAGCGGATTCTTCACCGGCGCGCCGTTTTTCCGCGTGATCCCGAATTTTATGTGCCAGTTCGGCATCAGCCCGACGCCCGCCGTGAACAAAACCTGGGAAGCGCGCCGGCTGCCGGACGATCCCAAGCCCTATCAGTCGAACAAGCGCGGCACGCTGACGTTCGCCACCACCGGCCAGCCCAATTCGCGCGGCACGCAGCTTTTCATCAACTATAAGGACAACACCTTCCTCGATTCGCAAGGATTTGCGCCGATCGGCCAGGTGGTCGAAGGAATGGAAATTGCCGAGCAGTTCTATTCCGGCTACGGCGATACGGCGAGCAAGGAAGGCGAGATCGAAAACGGCGGTCAGGCTTATCTCGACCGCAACATGCCGCACGTCGATAAAATTATTCGAGCGACGATCGTGCCCGCGCCGCCGAAACCGGCGGCCGAGGCGAAGCAGTAGATCGAGGCGAAGCAGTAGATCGAGGCGAAGCAGTAATAAGAAGCAGTAATAATACGTTCCGCGGTCTGTGCGGGCTTTAACTCCGCCGCGCGCCGTTATTCACACGCATGAATCGCCGCCAGTTCCTCGCCGGCGCCGCCGCCCTTGCAAGCGCGAACGCGTTTGCCGATGAGCCGATCCGGGTCGCTGTCGCCCGGCGCAATCCGGGCTACAGCATCGCTGCCGATTTTATGGGTCTCGGCTACGAAATCTCCTCGGTTGCGCGGCCTGGACTGCTGCATCGCGACAATCGCGTTTATGTGCAACTGGTGCGCACGCTCGCCCCGCGCGGGGTGATTCGCATTGGCGGCAATACCTCCGACTATGCGCGCTATTCCCCATTGGCCGCGCCGGTTTCGACGCCCAAGGGAACCGTGGTGAACGATCGCGTTTTGAAAGATCTCGGCGGATTCTGCGCAGCGACCGGCTGGAAGCTTATCTGGGGGCTCAATCTTGGCGCCGGAAGTGAAAAAGAAGCCGTCGCGGAAGCGAAGGCGGTCATAGCCGGGGCGGGCGCAAATCTGCTCGCCTTTGAGATCGGCAACGAACCCGACCTGTTCGGCCGCGCCGGGCATCGCCCACCCGGCTACGGTTACGAGGAATGGCTCGCTGATTACCGGCGGTTCAAGAAAGCGCTGCGCCAGGAGATCCCGAACATCCGTTTTGCCGGACCCGACGCCGCGCGGGAAACCGATTGGGTCACGCGCTTCGCAAACGACGAAGGCCGCGATGCCGTGCTGCTGACGCACCATTATTATCGCGAAGGCCAGAACCCTGCCAGCACGATCGAAAAGCTGCTTGCTCCCGATCCCAAGCTGGAGCCGGAGCTTGCCAAACTCAACGCCGCCTCGAAAGCCTCCGGGCTGCCGTATCGCATCTGCGAAGTGAACTCATTTTCGGGCGGCGGACGCGCGGGGGTGAGCGATACCATGGCCGCCGCGCTGTGGGTGCTCGATTATCTGTTTACGCTCGCTGCCAGCGGATGCGCCGGCGTAAATATGGAAACCGGTGTAAATCAACTCGATTTCGTAAGCCACTATTCACCGATCGGCGACGATGAACACGGCCATTATTCGGCGCGCCCGGAATATTACGGCATGTTGGCCTTCGCGCTCGCGGCGAAGGGACGGATGGTCGCGGTGGAAATGAATGCTCCGCCCGAGGTGAAGGCTTGGGCCGCGCAAAACGGCGGCGCTCTCGCGCTCACACTGATCAATAAAGGACGCACGCCGCGCTCGTTTGAGGTCGAAGCCAATCGAGCTTCTCTGCTGCGCCTTAGCGCTCCTTCAATCGAGGCGAAATCGGGCGTTTCCCTCGCCGCAGCCGAAGTAACCTCCAGCGGCGCGTGGAAGCCATCGAAAATCGAACATCCGGCAGCTAAGAACGGGCGAATCCGGCTCGATCTGCCCGCGGCGAGCGCGGCGATTCTCGAGATCGGCTGACGGCCTACCGGCTCGTGCGGTGCGCGAATACCAGATTCATGGTATGGGAAATAGAATCTGGCTTTCCTAAACTGGAATCACCTCAAAACCCTCGTTACGACAGACGGGCGATCCTTTCCACTCACCGAATCGCCCGTCTTTTTTATTTGACGGCTTATCTACCGGCCTATCCATTCGAGAAATACCGGAAAGCTGGTATTCTTCCGGGCTCCAGTTCTCGGCTAGCATCCGGGGTAGGGCGGCGCGTGTTCCCAATCCTTGATGTCATCTCTCGGTTCTTTGCGCGGGAACAGCGCCGATGTGCGGCTTATTCCGAGATCGCGATCCTGTGCGTGGTGGGCAATAAGCGTGACGAATCCCTGATCCGCGAAACGTGCCGGGAGCACGGCTGGAGCGTCTCGTTCGCGGGCGACACCGAGCTTGCGCAGCGCCAGCTCGAGCGCTACGCGTATCAAATCGTTCTCCTGGACCGGGAGGTGGCCGGGGATGCGTGGCGTCAAGCAATTAGCGGCCTCGCGGCCGCGGGCGCGCTGTGCATTCTGCTGATTCCGAAGGTTTTCGATGATCATCTTTGGAACGAAGTCGTGCGCAGGGGCGGCTACGACATCCTTCCCAAGCCGCTGCGGCGGGAAGACCTGGCTCGGGCCATACGTCTGGCGTGGTCATATTGGATGGGCGCGCACCGGCCGACTGCGATACCGGCGGACTAAAATGGCTACCTAATTCGGGTTTTAAAAATACCGACTGTCTGGTATGTTAGACGACGGCCGGGGATCGCTATATTGGCGGTTAAGGCGTCTCAAAAAAATGGTGAGTGTGAATGAAACAGACCCTTTCGGGTATTGATTTGGATCGCCTGCGTGCCCTCGACGGCTGCACCGTCAGTAATGCGATTGAGCGCTTGGGGGTTCGGCTTCGGAATGAGGGATTCATTTGCGGCGCGGTGCTCTGCCGGTTCAACACGCTTCCGCCGATAGTGGGCTATGCCGTAACCGGGCGAATTCGCAGTTCAGTGCCGCCGCTGCATGGCCGGTGCTACTACGACCGGATGGATTTCTGGCGATTTGTGGCGACGATCCCGGCTCCGCGCATTCTGGTTCTCGAAGACGTGGATCCGCAGCCCGGTCTTGGCGCTTTCGTGGGCGAGATTCATGCCAGCATCGGCCGGGCTCTGGATTGCGTCGGATGCGTCACCAACGGAGCGGTTCGCGATCTGCCCGCGGTTGGCGCTCTGGGCTTTCAGCTTTTCTCGGGAAGCCTGTCGGTCTCGCACTCCTATGCGCACCTGGTGGAGTTTGGCGAACCGGTGGTGATCGGCGGGTTGAAGATTTCCTCCGGCGATCTCCTGCATGGCGACATGCACGGCGTGCAGGCGATTCCGCGCGAAGTCGCCGCGGACATTCCCGGCGAGGCGGAGCGCATCCTTTGCGGGGAAAAAGCGCTGACGGAATTCTGCCGGTCCCCGCACTTTTCGCTGGATGGCTTGGAAGAAAAATTGAAAGGCGTGGCGACCGATTGTCTGTGATCGATCGAAGAAAATGTTTTCTGCTGGCCGGAGCGGCGGGAATGCTGGCAGTTGCGCTGTGCTCGTGCAGCACGGGGGAAAAGGCCAGCGCCGCCAACAACGGCACGGAGGTATCCGAGGCTGTCGCGGTGGGGGTGACCCAGGTGGGCCGCGCGACACTGGTCCGGCGGCTGACGCAATCCTCCGAACTGGTGCCTTTTCAGGAGATCGACGTTTATGCGAAGGAATCGGGCTATGTGAAGACACTCAATGTCGACTACGGCTCGCGGGTGAAAGCCGGCGATGTGATGGCCGTGCTGGAGATTCCCGAATTGCAGGAACAACTGGCGCAGGACGACGCCGCGATCCGGAATGCCCAGGAAATGATCGCGCACGCCGAAAACGAGCTGAACCGGCGGGAGGCGAACGCCAAGGTCTTGCATCTGGCATACGACCGGCTGAGCAGCGTCGCCAAGTCGAAGCCGGGGCTGGTGGCGCAACAGGAAGTGGATAACGCGGAAGGCGCCGATCTGGCGGCGCAGGCGCAGGTGGAGGCGACCAAATCCACGCTGCAATCGGCCCAGAGCGTTCTCGAGCAAGCCAAAGCCAAGCGCGCGCACGATCAGGTGCTGTTCGATTACACCAAGATCACCGCGCCCTTCGCAGGCGTCGTCACAGAGCGCTACGCCAATTACGGCACGCTGCTGCAAGCCGGAACGAGTTCCAGCACCCAGGCGCTGCCGCTGGTGCGTCTTTCCGAGGACGATCTTTTCCGGCTGGTGATTCCCGTTCCCGAATCGTTCGTACGCTTTATTCACATCGGCGATCCGGTGGAGGTGAGCGTGCCGTCGCTCAACAAGAAGTTTCCCGGCAAGGTGGCGCGCTTTTCCGTGGATGTCCGCGAGGACACGCGCACCATGCACACCGAGGTAGACGTGCCGAATCCCAATCGGGTGCTGGTTCCGGGGCTTTACGCCGATGCCACCATCACCCTGGAGCGCATTCCTAACGCGCTCGCGGTGCCGCTTCAGGCGATCGACCGCAACGGCGACAATACCACCGTCGACGTCGTCACGCCGGACAATAAGATCGAAATCCGCCAAGTGGAGCTGGGAATCCAAACCGAAAATCAAGCCGAAGTCCTGTCCGGCCTGAAGGAAGGCGATTCCGTGGTGGTCAGCGACCGCAGCGGACTCAAAGCCGGCCAGACGGTTCGTCCCAAGCAAGTGGAGTTGATTGAATATCGCGCGCCATCGAAGTGAGCCGCGTGTGCTGAACTGACCAACCATGCCCCGCTTTTCGATCCGCAATCCCTATTTCATCGTCGTCTGCTGTCTTGCCCTCGCTGTGATTGGCATTAACGCCGCAATGCGCATGCCGGTGGATCTGTTTCCGCCGATCAATCTTCCGGTGATCACGGTGGCGACGTTTTATAACGGCATGCCGCCGATCGATATCGAAACCGACATCACCAATCCGCTGGAGCGCTGGTTTACGCAGGCGAGCGGAATGGATCATATGGAATCGCGGTCGCTGCTGGGGGTCAGCATCATCAAGGCATATTTTCAACCGGGCACGGACGCCGACGCCGATCTCACCCAGCTCTCGAATCTCGCGCTGGCCGATCTGAAGCGCCTTCCGCCGGGCACTCTTCCGCCGGTGGTTCTGAAATTCGACGCCTCCAGTCTGCCGGTCGCGCTGGTCACGGTGAAGGGCGAGGGGATGACGGAAACCCAGCTTCACGATACGGCGCAATTCACCATTCGCAATCAGCTCGCGGTGATCAAGGGCGCCGAGATTCCGGCAGTGTTCGGCGGCAAATACCGGCAGGCGATGATCTACGTCGATCCGTACCGGCTTTTTTCGCGCCAGTTGAGCGTGATGGATGTAGTGGACGCGGTTAATAAAAGCAATCTGATTCTTCCCGCCGGCGACGTAAAGATCGGGCCGAACGATTACTACGTTTATTCCAACAGCATGGTCAACCAGGTGAAGGACCTGGACAATGTGCCGATCAAGACCATCGGCCAGCGCTGGGTGTCGATCGGCGATATCGGAGAAGCCAAGGACGCGAGCCAGCTTCAATACAATATCGTCCGCATTGACGGGCAAAAATCCGCCTACATTCCGGTGATGAAATCCGGCGGCGACAGCAATACCATCCAGGTGGTCGACGATTTGCGCAATCTGACCGCGCATCTGTTCGATCTGCCCCCGCAACTGGTCACCAACATTGTTTTCGATCAATCGAAATTCGTGCGCGACGCGCTCCGCACCGTGATGCATGAAGGCCTGATGGGCCTGGTCCTCACCGGACTGATGATTCTTCTGTTTCTCGGCAGCATGCGGGCCACCGGCGCGGTCCTTCTGTCGATTCCGATCTCGGCGCTGGCGACGGTGGTCGTGCTGTATCTGCTGGGCAGCACGATTAACACGATGATTCTCGGCGGGCTGGCGCTGGCATTCTCGCGCGTGATCGATAATTCGGTGATTTCGCTCGAAAATATCTACCGGCATCTGGAGATGGGCGCCTCGCCGGCCATGGCCGCCGAGCAGGGCGGAGCCGAAGTGAATCTGGCCGTGCTCGCCGCCACGCTGGTGGATGTGGTCGATTTTTTCCCGGTGACGATGCTTTTCGGCGTCAGCAAATTTCTTTTTTCGGCGCTGGCGCTCGCCTTCTGCCTGGCGCTGCTGGCGTCGTTTGTGGTGGCGATGACGGTGATCCCGCTGTTCTGCGCGAAGTTCCTTAAAGGGGTTCCGGCCGGCCACGGCGAACACGCGCACGTCGAAAATCTCTCCTGGGGAGGACGCTTCAATGCGTGGTTTAACCGGCAGTTCAACCGGATCCTGGACGGCTATGAATTTCTGGTCCGTGGCGCGCTCCGTGCGCCTTTGATCACTTTAATCGTTTTGGTGGGCGTCTTTGCGGGAAGCCTGCTGATTTATCCGCTGCTCGGCCAATCGTTTTTTCCCCGAACCGACGCCGGCCAGTTCACCATCAACGTGAAGGTCCCCACGGGCACGCGTCTGGAGGTCACCAACGATTATGTGGCGAAAATCGAAGATGTCATTCGCCACGTGGTCGCGCCAGGGGATCTCAAAATGATTCTTTCCAACATCGGCGTGGTGAACGATA
Source organism: Terriglobia bacterium (assembly GCA_021325175.1). Classification (GTDB taxonomy): domain Bacteria; phylum Acidobacteriota; class Terriglobia; order Bryobacterales; family Bryobacteraceae; genus Palsa-187. Next base: position 33,596 of record JAJPHS010000139.1, on the reverse strand, counting down.
TCTCTTCGCTTTACACCAGCAACGCCGGAATGTACATGGCGACCATTCAGGTGGCGCTCAACGATGGCCACGCGACCGGCAGCTACGAATACATGGACAAGCTGCGCGCCGAGCTTGCGCAAAAATTCCCGGAGGTCCGGACTTTCTTTCAAAGCGGATCCCTTCAGGACGCGATCTTAAACCAGGGTCAGCCCGCGCCGATCGACGTGCAGGTGAACACGCGCGACCTGGGAGTCACTTATAAGACCGCGCAGGATCTTGCCGCGCGCATCCGCGCCTTGCCCGGCGCCGGGGAGATCTATATTCCCCAGGATATGAATTACCCCTCGGTCCGCCTTGATATCGACCGCGTGCACGCGGCCGAACTCGGCCTCACCCAGGCCGACGTCATCGATAACGTGATCACGGCGCTCAATTCGAACATCATGATCGCGCCGAATTACTGGGTCGACTATAAAACCGGCAACGATTACTTTCTCAGTGTGCAGTATCCGGAAAGCGGCAGCGCTGCCATCCACAGTCTGATCGATCTGCGGCAGATTCCGCTGCGCGCCCCCAATCTGAAGCAGCCAACCACGCTCGATACCGTCGCCAGACTGGTCGACTTGCAGTCGCCGACCGAGGTCGACCACTATCAGATCCAGCGCGTCGTGGACGTCTATGTCACGCCCAAGGGCGAAGATCTGGGCCGGCTGCGCGGCGAAATTCTCAACACGATCCAGGATGCCCATCTGCCATCGAACATCCGCGTGAATCTGCGCGGCATGGTCAATTCGATGGAGGAATCGTTCAAGAGCTTCGGGCTGGGTTTCGGTATTTCCTTTATCCTGCTTTTCCTGATTCTGGTCGCGCAGTTCCGCTCCTGGATTGATCCGTTTCTGATCATGCTCGCGATTCCGATGGGCTTCGTCGGCGTCCTGATTATTCTGCCGCTGACCCACACCACTTTGAACGTGATGTCGTTGATGGGCGTGCTGATGCTGATCGGCATCGCCGACTCCAACAGCATCCTGATCGTCGACTTCGCGCACAAACTCGAAGAGCAGGGTTATTCGGTCGCCGACGCCGTCATCATGGCGTGCCGCGTGCGCCTGCGGCCGATTTTAATGACCTCTCTGGCCACCATTATCGGCATGCTGCCCATGGCCATGAAGCTGGGCGAAGGCGGCGAACAATACACGCCCATGGCGCGGGCGATTATCGGCGGTCTGACGTCGTCGGTTCTTCTCACGATTTTCATTGTTCCGGCCGCCTACCTGCTCGTCTATGGAAGGAAGAGGCCTCATGCGACTCAACCCGAATAATCCAATCCCGCTGCGTGCGTTTTTTCTTCTGGCCGGGGCGGCGCTTTTACGCGTCGGCGCGCCGGCTCAAACCCCGCAGCGTCTCACGCTTCAGGAAGCCGACGCCATCGCGCTGAAAAATCATCCGCAGATCCAGGCCGCCCAAAACGAGTTGAACGCGGCCGCGGAACAAATCATCATAAATCGCGCTCCCTATTACCCCGCATTTAACGGGGAAATCACCGGATCGCAAGGCAACAACCTTTCGCGCCTGGGGGCCGGCGACATCTCGGCCTCGCGCCTGTTTGACCGCTTCGGCCAGGGCGCGGTCCTCAATCAGCTCATCACCGATTCCGGCCGCACCCCGAGCCTGGTGGCCAGCGCGCGTTTACAAAGCCGGGCCGCGGAGCAAAATCTCTCCGCCGCCCGATATGACGTCATCCTCGCAGTCCATCGCGCCTACTTCGGCGTGCTCCAGGCGCAAGCCGTGGTGAAGGTGGCGCAGCAAACCGTCGACGCGCGCCAGTTGCTTGCGGATCAGGTCACCGAGCTCGCCAGGAACAACCTCAAATCCCAGCTCGACGTCAGCGAAGCGGAGGTCACGGTCTCGCAAGCCAAGCTGATTCTTCTCGACGCGCAGGAGGCTGTCACGGCAGCCTACGCGGAACTGGCGCGGGCCCTGGGCTCCGATCAGTCCGTGAATTATCAGCTCGCCGAGGAACAGCTTCCGCCGGGCCCGCCGCAAAACGTGGAGGATCTGGTCGCGCAAGCGATGCGCAATCGCCCCGAGCTCGCCAGCCTTCAATATTCCCGCGAGTCCGCTCAGAAATTTTATGAGGCCGAGCGCGATTTGAAGCGCCCCACCGTGAGCGTGGTCGCCGTGGGCGGCTTCATTCCTTTTATCAACACCCCGGGCAACGCGCCCATCCCCAAAGAATACGAGGCCGTCGCCGCCAACGTAAACATTCCGGTGTTCAACGGGCATCTGTTTTCCGCGCGCGAGGAAGCCGCGAGGCAACGCGCTCTGGAAGCGGAGCAGCGCATTCGCGATCAGCAGGAGCGAATCTCGCGGGACGTTCGCGTCGCCTATTCGAGCGCCGTGGCGGCCTTTCAGCGCATCGACGTCACCGCGCAGTTCCTGCGCCAGGCCGCTCTCGCCCTCGATCTGGCGCAAGGCCGTTATAATCTCGGTCTGTCGTCGATCGTCGAGCTGACGCAGGCGCAATTGAACCTCACCGAAGCCGAGATTCAAAATGTCGGCGCCAAGTATGGTTATGAGGCGCAGTACGCCGCGCTCGAATACGCGATCGGCGTTCTCCATTAGCTTTGCCGCGATCCCTTTTCTACGAGCGCCAGAATTTTCGCCCGCGGCGCATGCGCATCCTCACCGCGATCGTTCCCGCCGCGATGCTGGGATTGACGATTCTTCAGGTTGCTTTCGGGTTTCATTGGGGCGCGCAAACCAATGGCAGCCTGATCGGCTGGACGATTTTTCTATGGCTGGTCTACTGGCGTTTGATGATGGTCCGGCTGGTGACGGAGGTGCGCCCGCCGGAGGTGCGCGTCGCCTTGCGGGGGCTGTGGCGATCGCGAAGAATTCCTTTCGCCGAAATTATCTCCGCCCGCGCGGTTTCTTTTGACCCCGTTCGCGACTGGGGCGGCTACGGCATTCGCGTCACCCGCCGCGGCCGCGCCTACCTGGCCGGCGGCAACGAAGGCGTGGAGTTGGAAACCAGGCGTGGACTGGTCCTGATCGGCTCCGGGCGGCCCGTGGAACTGGCGCGCATCATCGCCGCGCAACTCCCGGCGGCGGGCGCCGGCGCGAATCGCTACACGGACGCGTGAGCCGCGGCGGCTGCATCGTCCTCCGACCCGCAGGTTTCCTATTAATTAACGCCCGTCCAGATAACGGCCCTTCAGATGGTCGGCTTGCGCGCCTTTTAGATCGCCGACGGCGCGGCGCGATTCGGCGCGCGCAAAATAAGCGGGCGCATCATCCGGCTTCATCGCGATCACTTGATCGAAATCGGCGATGGCGCGCTTGTGTTCGCCCAGAAGCTGAAGCGTCGCCCCGTGCTGGAAATAGTTATCCGCGTTCGGCGCCAGCTCCAGGGCGCGGGAAAAATCGGCCAGAGCTTTTTGCGCATCGCCCAGGTAGCGCTCCGCGGTGGCGCGGAGATTGTAGGCCGAGGCGAGCTTGGGATCGACTTGCAGCGCGCGATCGGCATCCAGAATCGCGCCCTGAAAATCTTTCGAGTCGAGATAGGCGGAAGCGCGATCGAGCAGCGCGGCCGTGTCGTTGCGGCGAATCTCCAGCGCTTTGCTGAAATCGGCGATCGCGCGATCCGTCTTCGACTCGCTCGCGTAGGCTTGGCCGCGCATCAGATAGGCATCGGCGAAGTCCGGCTTCAACGCAATCGCCCGGTCGAAGGAAAGAATCGCCTGGCTGTAGCGCGCCGTTTTCAGCAGGCGAACGCCGGCGTCGTAGGATTCCTGAGCACGCAGCGGATCGACGGATCGTTTGTAGAGCCATCCGGCGGCCGCGGCAACCAGCAGCACCACCCCGCAGAAGGCCGCCACTAGGCGGCGTTTGCGGCGAGCCATGTCCTCGGCCGTGACGGGGATCAGGACCAGCGGCGCAGCCGCATTCAGCGTCTTTTCCTTAGGCTCGTCGGCCACAACCATATGATAGTTGATGATGAAACGTGTGCAACTGATCACCGACGGCGCGTGCCTGGGAAATCCCGGCCGCGGCGGCTGGGCGGCGATCTTGCGCTACGGCGCCCACAAACGCGAACTGGCCGGATCGTCTCCGCAGACAACGAATAACCGCATGGAGCTGACGGCTGCCATCGAAGGATTGAAAGCACTGAAAGAGCCGTGCGATGTCGAGATCATCACCGATTCGGAATATTTGAAGAATGGGATCACGCAATGGATTCACGGCTGGAAACGCAACGGCTGGAAGACCAGCGCGAAAAAACCGGTGCTGAATCAGGACCTGTGGACGGAGCTCGATGAGCTTGTGTCCAAGCACAATGTGCATTGGACGTGGACGAAGGGACACGCCGCCCACGAAGACAACAACCGCGCCGATGAGCTGGCGGCGGAGGCCGCTCGCCGGCAGAGTCAGAGCCGATAGGTGTGCTCAAAATCCGGCGTTACTTCTCCCCGATTTCCGCGATCGCGCCGTCCATGTCTTCGATCTGAAGCTTGATCGATTTTCGCGCGTCGATGGCCGCTTCGCCGAGCTCGAAGCGCGCGCCCGCCATGCGGTCCACGCTCTGATGCGGCTCGATCCGGTCGCGAATGCTCAGCACGTCGTTGTACTTATCGCCGAGAAGTTTTTCGTACTTGAAAACGTTTTCGATGTCTGCCTTGGAGATGGTCGTGCCTTCCACCGGATCGCCATGGGCCGGCGTCAGCACCAGAGTTACGTTCTTCACCATGAACAAAACATCGGACGGGTTCTTCGCCCGGAAATCGACTACGACGATTGAAGCATTCGGATTAAGGCTCAGGACGCGGACTTTCAAAATTTTCCCGTCGAGCTGAAGATGCGCGCCCTTGGTCCCCCACACCGTGATCGCGACCACAATCGCGACCACCGCCAGTCCGATTCCCAGGAAAGACCAGAACGTCCGGCTCACGAGTCGCCCAATAATCTGCCGTAGGCGCGCAGTTCGCCGACGTTATCGCAGATCGCTTTAATCGCGGCCGTCATGGGAATCGCCAGCAGCAGCCCGATGCCGCCCCACAGCAGGCCCCAGAACATGAGCGCCAGGGTCACCGCCAGCGGATTGAGATGCACGCGCGCGCCGACAAACTTCGGATACAGCAGATTCAGCGCGAACAGATGCAGCAGCGACACGCTGGAGGCGATAAATAGGTACAAGCTGGGCATGGCGTGCATCGGCAGAGCGGCGAACATCGGCGGCAGCATCGCCAGGGGAAGCCCGACGTAGGGCACCAGGCTGAGGAATCCGCTGAGCGGCGCAACCAGCAGCCAATAAGGCAGCTTGACGGAGGCGAACAGGATCGCGCTCGCCAGGCTCAACAGCAGTCCCAGCAAAAAATTGCCGATCACGTAGGCTCGCACCATTTCCCCGACGCCGGCCCAGGCCGATTGGGCCGAATCGCGCTCCTCGCCTTCAAACATCAGCAAAAATCGCGTGCGCAGATGATCGCGCCAGCTAAGCAGAAAATAGACCAAAAATGGCACAAAAGACGCCATTAAAACGAGGTTATAAAACGAACTCAGGTAATTCGAAACCGCGCTGAAGACGGTAGCCGGTTCCTGGCGCACGCGAACTTCCTGGATCGGCGGAGGCTGCTGCGGCGGCGCGGGCTGCGAGGCGGCCCGTCTTTTCCCGCGCGCCACCTGCGGCGGCTCGATCGGCGGCGGCGCCTGCTCCTGGAAACGTTTGGGGATCAGCGTGCGATAAATGCCGGATTCAAAATGCTCGAAACGATCCGCCGCGTTATCGACCAGTTCATTGATCCGATCGCTATAGGCCGGCAGATCGGAGATGATCGAGAGCGATTCGGTGTACAGCCCCAATCCGGCAAAATACAGGAAAACAAGACCGATCGCGCACACCGCAAAGCTCGCCACCCCGCGCGGCAGCCGCATCCGCATGAACAGAACCACCAGCGGATCCAGCAGAAACGCGATCATCGCGGCGATAATCACGGTGATAAAGAAGACGCGGCCGAAGTAAAGCAGGGCGATGGCGGCACCCAGCGCGAGTACTCCCACGCCCGAGCGGATGGTCTGGCGCGAGGATGAAACCGGGACGGCCATTGATTATCACTATAATTGTACGAATCGTGGATTACCACCAAAAAACAGCCAAAGGAAGGATTCTTGCGCTCGATTTAGGGAAAAAACGCATTGGACTGGCGCTAAGCGATTCGCTGGGCATCACCGCCCAGGGCCTTCCCACGCTTGAACGGACCAATATCCGCGAGGACCTCGCCGCGCTGGACCGGCTGGCGAAGGAGCGTCAAGTGACGTTGCTCCTGATGGGAAATCCCCGGCATATGAACGGGAAAGAAGGACGGCAGGCCGCCTACGCACGCGAGTTCGCCGAACGGCTGGCAAAAAAGACGGGCATCGAAGTCCAATTCTGGGATGAGCGTCTAACCACCGTGGAGGCGCAGCGCGTGCTACGCGAAAGCGGGATCAGCATTGAAAAGCGCGCCCGCGCGGTGGATCGGCTGGCCGCGGTGATTCTGCTCGAAAGTTACCTTGATCGCCAGGCATGACCGCAGCGCCGTAACGCACATGATGAAGCGAATCATCGCAATTTCCGCAATGGCGCTGGTCGCGGCGGCGCTGGTTTGGTTTCTTGAGCCTTATGCCGGATTTCGCGGCGAGACGTTCATCGAGCTGGAGCGCGGAACCGGCACGATCGAGATCAGCCGGACGCTGGCGCGGGCGGGCGTGATTCGTTCGCCGTGGGTTTTTTGGGCGGAGCGCGCGCTGCATCCCTCGGCGAAAATTCAGGCGGGCGAATATCGGTTTGCGCGCCCGGCGACCGTGGCGGAGGTTTTCAGCCGGCTGGAGCGCGGCGATATTTATTATTTCGAGTTCACCGTGCCGGAAGGCAGCAATATGTTCGATATCGCCAACGCGCTGGAATCGGCCGGCGCGATGCACGCCGCCGATTTCCTGGCCGCCGCCTCGGATCCGAAGCTGATCCAGGATGTCGCGCCGGGCGCGAAAACGCTCGAAGGATTTTTATTTCCCTCCACCTACCGGCTTTCGCACTCGACCACGCCATTCGAGTTCTGCCGGATCATGACTGACCAGTTTCGCAAGCAATGGAAGAAAATCGCGGCGGGATCGGCCGCGGACCCGCTGCGCACGGTGACTCTGGCATCTCTGGTTGAAAAGGAAACGGGCGTATCGGGGGAGCGGCCGCTGATCGCCGGAGTCTTCGAAAACCGCCTGAAGGCCGGGATGCTGCTGCAATGCGATCCCACGACGATTTACGCGGCGCTTCTCGAAAACCGCTATCGCAATGCGATTCACCGCTCGGACCTGGACAGCCACAACGCCTACAACACCTATCAGCATCCGGGATTGCCGCCCGGGCCGATCGCCAATCCGGGCGTGGAATCGATTCAGGCGGCGCTGCATCCGGCCGAAACAAAATACCTGTACTTTGTCGCCAAGGCGGACGGGTCCGGCCACCGGTTTTCGACCACGCTTGCGGATCACGAACATGCGGTCCGCCAATACCGCAAGCGCAAGACCGGCTGAGACGCGATCGCGGCCATCAATGCCGGTGAATTCTCACGCCGGTGTCGGTGTTTTCCGGAAAGGACAACAGCAGGGTTCCGCCGGAATCCGTCTCGGCGTCCCACATTTCTTCGTCGTCCACTTCCACGTCGTAGGAGGTGCGCGGCGTCAGATTGAGCACGAAAACGGCTTCCGCATTGGCCCGGAATTTCAGCGCTTCGGGACGATCGGCGCTTAAAACCAGCGCGCCCGCGGCTTGCAGCGGCTTGATCTTCGCGCCGGCCCGCAGCGATTCGATCTGGCCATCGCGGAAAAGCTGCAAGTGCCCGTCGAAATATCCCAGCCAAGTGGCGTTTTCATCCCAGCTGGTTCGCGCGAAGACGTGGCCCGTAATCGAGTTGTGGAAAATCAACGGCAGTTGAAAATAGCTGAGGCCGGGCTGATAGGGATTCGCCCACAGGAATTCGTAGACGATGCCCATCGCGCCGCGCATCAGGAACCGGTCCTGCATCAGCCAGCCTTGTAAATACTGGCTATCGAGCGCGTTGCCGTCATAGGCGACCATCGCCAGCTCGGCCGCGCGCGACAATATGGCGTCGGTCACGTCCGGATTCCCGTCGCGGGCATAAACCGGCACGCGGTATTCGTTTTCCGGAGTTTGCAGCGATGCCGGATAATGGCCGGCGAGATGGTCCGTGGGCAAATCCTTAAAATACTCCGGCGCCGAGTCGCGCAAATCGATTTTCAGATTGTCGCGGAGGGCGTGCATCATTTCATAGAGAAAATAGATCTGCTCGCGGGGGATCGCGGGTTGACCTTTTTCAAGCCGCGGCGCGATGCCGGAACGCCACCATTCAAGAACCAGGGGCTTCAACAATGCTTCGCCCTGATCGGGCAGACGATCGGCCAGGGCGATGGCGGCCAGCACGCGCGCGCTCTGGCGGCGAACGTCGCTGGAGGGCACCGCGAGCGCCTGCTGGATTTTTGCCGCCAGCCGTTCGGCCTGCGCAGGATTCAGCATCGGACCACACCAATCGAACACGAGGGCGAGCTGGCGCAGATCCGTTGTGTCGCCCAGCGCCCAATCGATCGCTTTTTTCGCCGCGCTGGGATCGCGCGCGATCTGAGAGTAAAGGGCAAGGGCGAAGCCGGGTTCGGGCATCGGCGCGCCGCCGCGGATGAGGGCATCGAACTGCTCCCAGCGCATCGACTGGCGCTCGCGCTCGCGCTGGAGCAGACGAAGCCGCGCGCGGGTGAGAAGAAGGCGGGGAGAATCGGTGTAGACGTGGAAATCTTCGTCCCCGGCGGTCTGGGCAAAAGCGGCGCCGGCCGTCGAAAGCAGCAGCCAAGCTGTCAGCAGCACAACCAGCAAGCGCGCGCCCACCTGCCCGATATTGTGTCACAGCGACACACCGGGCGGGGCCACATCCCCGCGCACGCAAGCCCCGATCCGGCGGAAAGCTTTGAAAACGAACGGCGCGATCCGTGGCAAGGGCCGTGCTCTATTCATCACGAATTGATGGAGTAACTCTTTTCGAAACCTGCCCTCTGTTTGCAACGGGCACGAATGAGAGAAGCGGGCGGCCAGTTTCTAGCGTGCTTGCGGGAGCCGGTGGTTTTTGAGGTTCGAGTAATGTCCTCTTCTTTCGTTTGGGCAAGTTGCAACAGAGGGGTTTTTTGAAAACAACTTTTTATGGCGGCACGGTTTTTAAAAACGGAATTCTTCGAGTTTTATACGGACTTCATGGATCGCGGGAATCTGCCGGAAGCAGCCTGGTTGAGGAACTAAATAGGACGCGGGCCTTGACCAGCAGTTGTCGAAGTTAGAGGCCGGGATCCAAGCCCGTCTTGGGCGAACCGCATCGGAAAAGGCAGCACCGTCACCTCGCAGCGCCAATTCCGATGCGGTTTTTTCGTCTGCTCTAGCATATCTCTTTTTTACGATGAAATCCTACCGACCCAAACAACTTAGTACGAAACGCAAGGTGGCGCCTTAAGCCGTACTGGAACTTTTCTCCCTGGGAGATGAGTCCTGGGCTATTGGTCCCATAGGCAGGCGAGGGGCGAAAATAACCCCCGCCGCTATGCAGGACTTTTTTCTGGTTCTCCGTTTCACGCGTCACTGGATTCACTACGGGTTTCTTGCGCACGTGGCGGTATGCACGGTGATCGCGGCCGTGGAAGGGATGCTGGGCCGCTGAGCGGGATGCGAAATTGTGAGATTCTCGTTACATGTGGTTGGCGCGGCTGGCGCTGTGCTCGATTCTGTTATTGCTCGCCCCGCGATCGATGGCCGTGGACCTGGAGCACCGCATCGATATCGCGGCCGGCGCGGCTCCGCTCAAGGCATTCGCGGGAATTCACGTCGTCGAACTTGCCACCGGGAAAACGATTTACCACCTGAACCAGGACCGGCTGTTTCTGCCGGCGTCGAATATGAAGCTGTTCACCAGCGCGCTGGCTCTGCTGCGGCTCGGGCCGGACCGAAAATTCACGACGCAGGTGTTGCTCGATGACGCGGGAAACCTGGTGCTGGTGGGCAGCGGCGATCCCTCGCTTTCCGGGCGAGCGTTTCCGTATCAGAAGAACGCGCCGATGGGCCCCGGTCTGGCGCCGATCGAGGATTTGGCGGATCAGATCGTGGCCAGCGGGGTGAGGCGAATCCGCGGCGACGTGGCCGGCGATGACCGGCTCTATCCCTGGTCGCCCTATGCGCCGAGCTGGACTCAGGACGACGCGCTGCGCGATTACGGCGCGCCGGTGAGCGCGCTGAGCGTGAATGAAAACGCGCTGTCGATCACGCTGCAGCCGGGCGAGGGCGCGGGCGACGCGGCCGGCATTTCGCTCGATCCGCCGCTTGAATACTATGCCATCGATCAGCGCGTCGCCACGGTCGCGCGCGGCGCGGAAGCGAAGATTCGCCTGTCGCGGCAGGCCGGATCGCGGCAGTTGCTGCTGTGGGGAAGCATTCCGCTGGGCCACGCCCCGATCGTGGAAACGGTGGCGATCGACGATCCGGCATTGTACGCGGCCTGCGCGCTCTATGATGCGCTGACGCGGCGGGGCGTGGCGATCGCCGGCGGACCGGTGGCGTGGCATCGCAGCGCGGCCGACGATTACATTGCTCCGCGGGGCCGCGTAGTCGCCTCGCGCAGCTCGCCGCCTCTGATCGATCTGCTGCGCGTGATGGATAAAGTCAGCCAGAATCTTTTCGCGGAGCTGATGCTTCGCGAGGCGGGCCGCGTCGCGCGGCACATGGGAACGCGGGAAGCGGGCCTGCAAGAAATGGACGCGATGCTCGCCGGGATCGGCGCGGCCAAGGACGATTGGCGCCTGGAAGACGGCAGCGGATTGTCGCGTAATGCGCTGGTGACGCCGCGGCTGGTGACGCGTCTTTTGGCATATCTGAATCAAGGGCCGTATCGCGAGCAATGGTTTTCGCTGCTGCCGGTGGCTGGCGAGGATGGAACGCTCGAGCATCGCCTGTGCTGCCTGGCGGAAGCGGGATCGATCCGCGCCAAGACGGGATCGTTGAGCCGCGCGCTGGCCTTGTCGGGTTATGCCGAGAGCAAATCGTGCGGGCGGCTGGCGTTTTCGATTCTGGTCAACAATTTTTCCGCGCCCTCTTCCGAAGTTCGCGCCTGGATTGATAAAATAGCGGCAGCGCTGCTGGAGTAAGCGATTATGCCCATATTCGAATATCTGTGCGAGGACTGTGGAACGAAATTCGAGAAGCTGGTTCGCAACGGGGACAAAGTTCTGTGCCCGTCGTGCGGCGAGGCGCATCTCACCCCGCAATTTTCGACCTTCGCCGCGCATGCCAACGGCAAAGCGGCGGAGGCGATGCCGTCCTGCCCGGGTGGAATGTGCAGAACCCCGGATCTGTGCGGCAGAAATTAATCCGCCCGCTTCACTTGAATTGAACTGAAAGGGTATTGCTCGCGTAGCCGTCGACGATCAGGTAAACGTTGACGTTCCCTTTGCCGGCCAGACCGTTCAGCGGCCCGACATTGATCTGATCCAGACCCGCAAAGGTGAGCTGGGCGCCGGCGAACTGAACCGGCTGGCTGGCGCCGGCAATGGAGCAAAGGACCGATTTCTGATAATGGCGGATGCCGGTGCCGTACAGGATCAGATAAACGGTTCCGCTTGAAAGGTCGATGGGCGTGGGCGTGCAAGCGCTGCCGGCACACTGAAATGCGGGCGTCACGCTTTGCTGATTGCCATTCACCACCAAAGCGGCCGCGGCTGCGATGCCCGTTCCGGTTCCGTCGGCGCTGAACAGAGCCGGCGCGACATTCCGCACAATCGCGGTTCCCAGTTGAGTTGTCCCGAGGCCGTTATCCACGGAGATCGCGGCCTGGCCTGGCGCGACGTTCGACGGCATCACGAAATTGATGAGCTGCGGCGAAACGAAGGACAGCGCCGCGCTCACGGGATTGCCGCCCGAATCGGTGATTTGCAGATTCACGCCGCTTAAGGATAAGGGCAGGGGATCGACCTGCGCGGTCTGCGGCGCCGCCGCCAGATTCGATCCATAAAGCGAAACGAAGGAGTCCGGCGCGACGAACGGCATGCCGCTTGCCGAGGACAGCCCCACTACGGAAGATCCCATACCGGAGCCGCAGGACGCCGCCGTGGTGAGCGGCCATAGCGCCGGCGCATCGGCGAGCGCTTCGCTGTAATCGCTGAATTTGCGCCAGGGATACCAGGACACCGCGCCGAAGGCGATGTTGCGGACCGCGCAGTTCCATTGATACAACTGGGACGCCGTGGGAAACACGTAACCGGAAAAGATGCAGTTGGGGCAGGCGTAGGACTGGTTCAAGCTGACCGGCACCGCGGGCTTCATCGAATTCAGAACGTACTGCACTTGCGTTTTAAGATTGGCCAGCCCGGCCGAGTTCTGATCGCCCATTCCCAGAAACGGGTAATACCAGATGCCGACATAATCGGCCATATTGCTCTGATCCGCGTATTTGGTTCCCACACAAGGCGTGCTCGAAGCGTACCCGCCGCCGGGCGCCCAATCGGCGGGCGATCCGATATCGTGATAGATTTTCGCGCCCGGCCAGTAGGATTGAATCGTGCTGCGAAGGGCGCGAAGATCGGCGGCGGAAAAGTTTCCGCAGGGCGTCACATTTCCGGTGTACGGATCGCTTCCGTAGGGCTCGTTAAAAACGTAAACGGCCAGCACCAGATTCGATCGCGACTGCAAATAATTGAGCAGTTGCTGGCCCTGCTGGCTGACGCTCCAGCTTCCGGCGTTGTAGGTGTAGGGCAAAGGATACGCGCCGACGATGAGTTTTAAACCGGTCGACTGCGCCGCGTCCAGCGCCTGCTTCCAGGTATTCGGCTGGTTGGGATCGACGACCACCAGCGCGAAATCGTATCCGAGTTGGGCCAATTCCGGAAAATCAGAAAGCTGCGGAAAATGAGTGCCGGTGAGCGCCGGCGGATTCGACTGCGCGGCGGCAAACGAGACCGCAAAGAGAATAGAGATCAGACTCCGCATCATAGCGCCTATCGAGAGAAGCCCATCTGGGTAGATGTATGCGGAAGCTTCCGGTGCTACAAAGGATCGCGGTTAAACGGTTTCATCCAGGCGGGCATAGCGGCCCCGGAAAAACAGCAGCGGCCGCCCGTGCCCGGTGTGCACGCCGGTAACTCGTCCGATCAGAACACGATGATCGCCTACGCCGATCACCTCCTCGGTGACGCAGTCGATCCAGCCGAGCACTTCTTCAAGAATCGGCGAGCCGGTTTTGGCCGGGGCCCAGCGCAGGCCGTTGAAACGCCCCTCGGGCAACTGCGCAAAGCGGATCGACAGGTCCACCTGTTCTTCGCGAAGAATGTTGACGGCGAAAAATCCGCTGGATTCAAAGTGTTCAATGAAGGTGCAGTTGCGCGCGATCGCCACCATGGCGAGGGGGGGAACCAGAGAAAGCGAGGTAAAAGAATTAATGGTGATGCCGTGCGGAGCGCCGTCAGCGGCGCGCGTGGTCAGCACGGCCACACCGGTGGCAAACAGGCCGCAGGCGCGGCGAAAATCGGCGGAATTGAAGGGCGCGCTTGACAACTCGCTAACCCTAATCCTATCATGAGGTTTCGCGCTAGGCTCAGGAGGCGGCTTTGATCAAACTCGATATTATAAACGAAGTGGTCAACAAAACCGGCATCACCAAGACCAAAGCGGAGATGGCGGTCGAAACCGTCTTCGAGAGTATGAAGCGGGCTTTAGGACGCGGCGAACGCATCGAACTGCGCGGCTTCGGAATTTTCAACGTGCGGCCGCGCAAGACGGGCATCGGGCGCAATCCACGAACCGGCGCCGAGGTTGCGATTCCGCCGGGAAAGGCCGTCCGGTTCAAACCGGGCAAGGAATTACAAACGCTTCAATAGCGGGTCAACGAAGTTTTGTGTCCACTAACGGCTACCCCCCGACGGCCGTCACTCCGGGCTGGTTTGAAACTCTTCAGGAGGAATATGCGCGCCCGCGTCATCCCTATTGGCTGCACGCGCTGTTGCTGCTGCTGACGCTGGCGACGACGACCATTGTCGGATCGGAGCTTCAGCACAGCTTTGCGCAAAATCAGCCCTTTATCGTCGATTTTTCGGGCTATGCTCGATTTCTGCGGAATCCGGCGTCGGTGCTCGACGGGCTGCCGTTTTCGCTGACGCTGCTGGCGATTCTGCTGGCGCACGAAATGGGTCACTATCTCGCGGCGCGCTATTATCGCGTGAACGTGACGCTTCCGTTTTTTCTTCCCGCGCCGACGCTGATCGGAACCTTCGGCGCGTTCATCCGCATTCGATCCGCGATCCTGGCCAAGAGAATCCTATTCGACATCGGCATCGCTGGGCCGATCGCGGGATTTCTGACGCTGCTTCTGCCGCTGATCGCCGGGGTGAGTCTTTCGAAGGTGGACGCGGGCATCGCTCTGCGCGGCGACGTGGTTTTCGGCACGCCGCTGCTTCTGCGCCTGTTCGAGTGGATCGCGTTTCCCGGAGTTTCGCCCAACGATATTTATCTGCACCCGGTGGCGCGAGCCGCCTGGGTCGGGTTGCTCGCCACGGCGCTAAATCTTCTGCCGATCGGGCAGCTTGACGGCGGCCATATCATGTACGCATTCTTCGGGGAGCGGACGAAAATTACCTCGCGGATTTTCGTGGTCGGATTGGCGGCGCTGGGGGCGGCGCAGCTTTTCACCAGCGCTTACAAAATGGGCTACATGTGGCTGTTCTGGGCGGTGGTCTTGCTGCTGCTGGGCATGCGCCATCCGGTGATCGTTGATCCGTTGCCATTGAGTCCCCGGCGGCGCTGGCTGGGACTGGCGGCGCTGGTTATCTTTATCCTGTCGTTCACCCTGGCGCCGATCCGGACCACGGGCTTGTGAAAATTTCCGCCACGATCATCACCTACAACGAAGAGCGCAACCTGCCGCGCGCCATCGAGAGCCTGCGATGTGCCGACGAGGTGATCGTCATCGACAGCGGTTCGAGCGATCGGACGGTGGAGATCGCCGAAAAGCTCGGCGCGCGCGTAATCGAAAGTCCCTGGCCGGGATACGCCAAGCAGAAGAATTTCGCGGCGGAGCAGGCCTCCAACGATTGGATCTTTTCGCTCGATGCCGATGAATCGCTGAGTGAGGCGCTTGAAGGCGAGATCTGGCAGCTTAAGAAGAATGGTCCGGAGTATGATGCTTATCGCATGCCGCGCATGGCCCAGTATCTCGGCCGCTGGATCCGCCACTCCGGCTGGTATCCGGATCGGAAAGTGCGGCTCTACGATCGCAGGAAGGCGCAGTGGGAAGGCGATTTCGTGCATGAGACCGTGCGCGTGAACGGCCGCATCGGCGAGCTCAACTCCAATCTGCTCCATTTCACCTGCGACTCCTTATCGGAGCATTTAAAAACCATGGACCGCTACACGACGCTCGCCGCCGAGCAGTTGCTCGCCACCGGCGAACGCGTCACCTGGGCCCGTTTAATCTTCGAGCCGCCATGGACGTTTTTCAATACATATTTTCTGAAGTTCGGATTTCTCGACGGCATCGAAGGCTTGACGATCGCGAATATGGCCGCGCTCTATAACTACGTGAAGTACGCCAAGGCTCGCTTTATGAGCCCGGGCCGATGAGGCCTGGCTCGGCGAAACATGCCGCGGCGCTGCCATGAAGACGCTCCACATCGACCTCGGACGCGAGATGGGCGGCGGGCAGTGGCAGATGATTTATCTGCTCGAACGAATCGAGGACGCCACGCTGCTGGCGCGGCCGGGATCGCCGGCGTTGGAGCACGCCCGCGCGCGAGGCATCGACGCTTCTCCGTTCTCGGTTGCCGCGATGTTCCGCGCGGCGCAACGGGCGGACCTGATCCACGCCCACGACGCCCGCGCCCATTTGATGGCCGCGGCCGTTGCTGGAGCAAAGCTCGTGGTCGCGCGGCGCGTCGCGTTTCCGGTGCGAACCACGCTCGTTTCCCGCGTAAAATACGCGCGCGCGAATCTGTTCCTTGCGGTTTCCCGTTGCGTCGCGGCCGAGCTGGAACGCGCCGGCGTGAAGAAGGAAAAAATTCGCGTCGTGCATGACGGCGTGCCGCTGCGCGGTCCCGGCGAGGGCGATGCGATCGTCGCCCTGGCTTCGAAACGCGAGGATCTGGTGCGCCGCGCGGCGGAGCTGGCCGGGGTCGAGGTGCGTTTCACGCGCAATTTGTGGGACGATCTATCGCAAGCGAAAATGTTCCTATACGCGAGCAACTCGGAAGGATTGGGATCGGCCGCGCTGGCGGCGATGTCGGCCGCCGTGCCCGTGATCGCCAGTAATATCGGCGGCCTGGCCGAGGCGGTGGAGCACGAGCGAACCGGCATCCTGGCCGCAAACCGCGCCGAAGATTTCGCCGCCGCCATCGCTCGCCTGCTGCGCGAACCGCAACTGGCGCGCGAGATGGGCCGGCGGGGCCGGGAGCGCGTCGAAAGAATGTTCACGATCGAAGAGATGGTGCGCCGAACCGTCGCGGCGTACAATGAGGTCCTCCGATGATCGAGGCGATTGCATTCCTGGCCGGCCTGCTGATCGGGAGTTTTCTGAACGTCTGCATCTATCGGATGCCGCGCGATCTGAGCGTCGTGCGCCCGCGCTCTTTTTGCCCGAATTGCGAAAAGATGATCGTCTGGTACGACAACATTCCGGTCGCCAGCTATCTGCTGCTCGGCGGGCGCTGCCGCCATTGCCGCGCGCGCATTCCGCTGCGCTATCCGCTGGTGGAATTGGCTACGGCCGCCGCCTTCGCGGTGTGTTTCGCCGCGCTGGGAACGACGCTGGCGGCCCTCAAATACGCGATATTTTCCGCCATCCTGATCGCGCTGATCGCCTCCGACTTCGAGGAAAGAATTTTGCCGGACGAGTTTACCATCGGTGGTACGGCCATCGGATTGGCGCTCGCGCCTTTCGTGCCCATGGACTTCGGATGGGCGCACATCCTGCTGCCGCCCTCGCTCGGGCCGCGATGGCTTTCCTTCGGCGAAGCGGCGCTGGCCGCGGGATTTTCGAGCGCCATGATCTGGCTGGTGGCGTGGTTGTATGAAAAATTCCGCCATCGCGAGGGCCTCGGATTCGGGGATGTGAAAATGATCGCCATGATCGGTGCGTTCCTGGGATTGAAATGGGCGCTGCTGACGCTGATCGCCGCTTCGCTGTTCGGCTCTGTTTTAGGCCTCGGCTATATCTTTATTACTCGCAAGGATGCGTCCACGTACGAGCTGCCGTTCGGAAGTTTTTTGGGGATCGCGGCGCTGGCCGTGGCGATGTTCGGCGAGGTCGTCGCCGGATGGTATTCGCGTCTGGGCGCATAAGCCGCTCCGTGTTGCGCAAGGCGGTCCCAACGGCTTACGCTACTGACATGCGCTGGCTATTTTGTTCTTTCCTCCTCGCCTGCTCGATTGGTTTCGCGCAGGATCGCATCACCATCGATGCCGGCACGGTCATCGACGGCAAGGGCGGAATCCATAAGAACCAGCAGATCGTTATCGAAGGCTCGAAAATCGTCGAGATCCGTCCCGCCAGGGGAAAATCCACCTACGATCTGCGCGCCTTCACCGTCACGCCCGGCTGGATCGACACGCACGTTCACATCACCTGGCACTTCAATTCGCAAAACATTCTGGTCAACGGCCGCGAGGACCCGGCGAGCTCCGCGCTTTACACCGCCGAAAATGCGTACATCACGCTGATGGGCGGATTCACCACCGTGCAGAGCGTCGGCGCGCCGATGGACGCCAATGTTCGCGACCGCATCCGTCAGGGCTCGCTCGCCGGGCCGCGCATCCTCACCTCGATTCATCAGATCAACAACACCACGGCCCGGCCGGACCCGGATCATCCCGCCTCGCCCGATGCTCTGCGCGAATACGTCCGCAAAACCAAAAGCGAGGGCGCGGATCTGATCAAGCTTTTCGCCACGGCCGGCATGGGCGCCGGCGGGGGCCAGAATATGAGCGATGAGCAGATCCAGGCCGTGTGCGGGGAGGCGAAAAACGTGGGCCTTCGCGCGATCGTGCACGCCATCGGCGATTCCGGCATTAGGGCCAGCGTTCTGGCCGGCTGCACGTCAATCGAGCACGGCAATTTCGTGAAGGACGATACGCTCGAATTGATGGCCACGCGCGGGACGTTTTTCGATCCGAATCTGCTGGTGATTCACAACTATATCGACAAAAAAGAAAGTTTTCCGAACATTCGCGATTTCAAGCCGCTTCAGGACGCGCTCGCTCCGACGGCGGAAGTTTTTGGTCGCGCCCGCGCGCATCACGTCAAGATTGTGTTCGGAACCGATGCCGTCGCCGGCGCGCACGGCCGCAACGCCGAGGAGTTTATTTATCGCGTGCGGGACGCGCACGAAAAACCGATGGATGCGCTGATCAGCGCCACCTCCGCCGCCGCCGAATCGCTCGGAATGGGCGATAAAATCGGCACGATCGCGCCGGGATACGAAGCCGATCTGGTGGCGGTGGAGGGCAATCTGCTGGATGACATCACCGCCGTCCGCCGCATCGTGTTCGTGATGAAGGGCGGCAGGGTTTATCGGAACACGCGCGGATCGTCGCAGGCTGTTCTGTCACGTTAACGCGTGGCATAATGGCGTTTGCGCGCCATACTCGCCTGGATTCACTCGCACCCGCGCCTGAGTTGGAGCGCGCTTGTTGCCTACGCGGCCCTGGTAATATTCCCGCATGAAAAGGTTCAATATGTGGTGAATCTGTTCTGCATCCGCTATACGCATCGCCGCGTGTATCAGGCCTCCGCCGTGATCGCCATCGTGGAGCTTCTGATCCTCACGCCGATTCTGTGGCGCGCCCTCGCGCGCCAGCCCGCGCGGCGCACGATCGCCGTCGCCTGGATTGTCACGGTCGCGCTGATGTGGTGCATCTGGCGCGTTTTCACCGCAAATAACACGGAATTGGTGCATTTTCCGCAGTACCTTCCCGAAGGAATGGCCCTGCTCGCGCTGACGTTGTCGCCGGTGGACGCGCTTGCCTGGGTTACCTTCTTCGGCGGCCTCGATGAGTGCTTCCAATACTGGCATCTGATGGCCGGCCGTCCGGTGGGTTACGACTTCAACGATATTTATATGGATCTGGCCGGCGGCGCCGCCGGCATCGTCCTCGCCATGGCGTTCCTTTATTGCGAGCCGGCGCGGCGCACCACCTGGAAACAGATCCTGCATCGCAGTGGTGCCCGCCTGATCCTGGCTTTGGTCGCCGGGGGAATCGTGCTGTGGGCGAGCGGCGCGATGCTGATTTACTCGAGTCCGGCGGCGCACTACTGGTTCGCGCTCAGCCGCGATAAACCGCCGCAATACTGGTACATCAATCCGCTGTTCGGGCCGCACAAATTCCACGAATTATCGCCGATTGAAGGCCCCATTTTGATTCTGGCGACTCTCGCGCTCTACGCCCAACTGGACCGCCGCCTGCGCATTTCCACGGTTCCTGCAAGCAAGGGCGCGCACATCGCCGGCTGAATTCCGACGCCCGCACGCCTCAATTCCCGACGACGAAAAACCCGGTTTCGACCCGCTGCTCGAGAATCCGGTTCCACATCACCCGGGCCATGCCGCGCGCCTCCAGATGAGAAAACTCCACCACCTGTCCGGCCGCAAGCGAGGGGAACGCGTGCGCCATGCGAAAGCCGTTTTCGCTGACGTCCACCAGGTCTCCGGCGATCTCCTGCGGCCGCGGATCCTCGAAGCGGATGCGCACCGTGCCGCTCGCCTGCCGGCGTTGTTCGCGGCGCTTCTCGGGCCCGCTCATAGCGCCGCCTGCGCCGCGCCCGCTTCGTAGAGCTTCAATTTGCGGCTCAGCGTTCTCCTGGAAATTCCCAGCCGCGCCGCCGCTTTCTGGTGATGGCCGCCCGTGGCGCGAAGCGCATCGAGGATCATGCGCCGCTCCATTCCATCGAGGCTCACCGGTTCCGGAACATGCGCCGCCCCAACGCGGTTGAGACGAGCCAGGGGCAAATCGCCGGGCAGGATCAGGTCGCCCTGCGCGAGCACCGCCGCTTTGGTCACCACGTTGCGCAGCTCGCGAATATTCCCCGGCCAGGAATAAGACCGCAGCAGCGCCAGCGCCGGGTCGGAGAATCGCAGCCGCGCATCCTGCTGGGCCAGGAAATAGCGGGCGATCGGCACGATATCGTCGCCGCGCTCCCGCAGCGGCGGGACATGCAACGTGATCTGGCCCAGACGATGAAACAAATCGCCGCGAAAACGTCCTTGCTCGACGGAGCGCTCCAGATCCTGATTGGTCGCCGCCACCACGCGGACATCCACGGAGATTTTTTTTACGCCGCCCAGCCGGTAATAAGAAACTCCATCCAGCACGCGCAGCAGCTTCACCTGCATCTTCGGATCGAGCTCGCCCACTTCGTCCAAAAAGATGGTTCCGCGATCGGCCAGCTCGAACAAGCCGGGCTTGGCGTTATCGGCGCCGCTGAACGCGCCTTTATCGTAGCCGAACAGCTCGCTTTCAAGCAGATGATCGGGCAGCGCCGCGCAGCTCAAGTCCACCCAGGGCCGGTGTGCGCGCGGTGAAAAATGGTGCAGCGCCCGCGCGATCAGCTCCTTGCCCGAGCCGCTTTCGCCCGTGATCAGAACGGTCGCGTTGGAGCGCGCCACGCGTTCGGCCATCGCCAGCAGCCGCCGCATCGGCTCGCTGGCGATCACCGCGTGCATCCCCAGGAACGCCGCGGTTCGCTCGGTCGTCAAGTCCTCCATGTTCACATCCTATTTCGCCACGATTCCGGACATTTCACTCTCCGCGAAACACCTTAGCGTCTGGCCTAAAACTCACTCGAGCCCCGCGACACTTTGTCGCAACCGCGACAGCTTGTCCCCTCGGCGCCCGAGGAATCGATTGAAAAGTCAGGGCGGAAATGGGCAGACGGCGTGCTTGTGCGGAGGGCGCAATGGAATCTCGCTTCCAGCCCCTTCCGGCGGCGCGCCTCTACGTCTGGCTGACCGCCGCGCTCGGGATGACTGTTCTGGTATTCACCCTCGCCAATTGGGAATCGCCGGATCTGATCAAATACGCCGGATTCCTCGCCGCGGCGATTTGCACGTCTGGAATGCGCGTTGCCGTGCCCGGAATCAACGGACCGCTGCCGCTCACCTTCGTGTTCGTGCTCATCGGAGTGCTCGATTTGAGCCAGGCCGAAACCATTTTGCTGGGCGTTTTCGTCACCCTGGTCCAATGCTACTGGAACCAGACGAACCGGCCGCGCTGGATCGAAACCGTTTTTCATGTTTCTTCGATGATCGTGGCCATCGAGGCCACCGAGCGTGTTTATCAGGCGCCGTTCCTTTTATCCCACCAAATCGATCCGGCCATCCGGCTCGCCGCGGCCACCTGCACTCTGTTTCTGTTCAGCACCGCCCAAAACGCTCTGCCGGCCGCCTTCCAGGAACATCGCGGATTCGTATCGACCTGGCGCGAAGATTTTTTCTGGTCGCTGCCGTATTATCTGGGCGGCGCCGCCGTCGCCAAATGCGCCAGCCTGCTGAATCACTACGTCGGATGGCAAACCGTTTTGCTCACCGGACCGGTGGTGTATCTCATCTACCGCTCCTATCGGCTTTATCTCGAGCGCCTGGAAAATGAAAAACGCCACGCCGAGGAGGTGTCCAGTCTTCATCTGCGCACCATTGAAGCGCTGGCGCTGGCGATCGAGGCCAAGGATCACACCACGCACGACCATCTCCAGCGGGTGCAGGTCTACGCGATGGATCTGGCGCGCCAGCTCGGCCTCAGCGCCGAACAACAGGAAGCCCTGCGCGCCGCTTCCATCCTGCACGATATCGGCAAGCTCGCGGTACCGGAGCATATCATCTCCAAGCCCGGCCGCCTCACGCCCGAGGAGTTCGAGAAGATGAAAATCCATCCGGTCGTGGGCGCGGAAATCCTGGAACGCGTGCAGTTCCCCTATCCGGTGGTGCCGATCGTGCGCGCGCATCACGAAAAATGGGACGGCACCGGCTATCCTTACGGGCTCGCCGGAGAGGAAATTCCCATCGGCGCGCGAATTCTCGCCGCGGTCGATTGCCTGGACGCGCTGGCCACCGACCGTCAATACCGCCGCGCCCTGCCGCTTGATGAAGCCATGCGGATCGTGCAATCGGAATCGGGCAAGGCCTTCGATCCGAAAATCGTCGATCTTCTCGCGCGCAGTTACGTCGAGCTCGAAAGGCGCGCGCAGTCGGCCAATCCGGAAGCGTCGAAGCTCTCGGTCGGCCTGAAGGTCGAACGCGGCGAGGCGCCCGCCGCCGGTTTCGAATCGTCGTCGCGTCCGGAGGCGACCCCCAAAAATTCTTCGATGGACTTCCTCACCTCCATCGCCGCGGCCCGGCAGGAGGTGCAGGCGCTGTTTGAGATTTCCCAGGACCTCGGCAATTCGCTCAGCCTGGATGAAACATTATCGGTGCTGGCTGTTCGATTGCGGAAAATCATCCCCCACCATTCGCTCGCCATCTGGATCAGGCGCGGCGCCGTTTTGCAGCCCGATTACGTCAGCGGCGACGATTTCCGCCTGTTCTCGACGCTCGAAATTCCGATGGGGCAGGGGCTTTCCGGATGGGTCGCCGAAAACCGCAAGCCCATCCTCAACGGCAATCCCTCGGTTGAGCCGGGATATTTGAACGACGCGCAAAAATTTTCGACGCTTCGCGCCGCGGTCGCCGTGCCGCTGGAGGGAATGAACGGCGTGCTGGGGGTGCTTTCCTTGTATCACGCCGAGCGCGACGCCTTCACCAAGGATCATCTCCGTATCCTGCTGGCGATCAGCGGCAAAATCGGCATGTCCATCGAGAACGCGCTGCGTTTCCGTCAGGCCGAATCCTCGGCCACCACCGATTACATGACTGCGCTGCCCAACGCGCGTTCGCTGTTCCTTCAGCTCGATGCCGAAATTTCGCGCGCCCGCCGCGGCCGCACTCCTCTTGCTGTTCTGGTGATCGATCTGGACGGATTCAAGCTGGTCAACGATCGTTTCGGGCACCTGGAAGGAAACAAGGTTCTGCTCGCCGTCGCCACCGGATTGAAGCACGCCTGCCGCGAATACGATTACATTGCGCGAATGGGCGGCGACGAGTTCGTGGTTTTGCTGCCAAGCGTCGAACCGGCCGACATCCCCGCCAAGATCGTCCAATTGCGCGAGGTGGTGCACGACATCGGCCGCCAGATGTTTTCGGGAAGCTCGCTCACCGCGAGCATCGGAGTAGCCCATTTCCCGATCGATGGCGAGGACGCCGAAGAGCTGCTGGCCGAAGCCGACCGGCGGATGTACAAAGAAAAGCGATCCCGCGCAAACAGCCCGCGCGCGCTCGGCCCCGCCTGGAAAACCGAGTGGCCGGCCATCGTGCAGTAATTGGCGGCACGCGAAACACAGCCGGGCCGCAAATCGTCCGATTCATATGCCGCGCGAATGCACGCTCGACGGTAAGCGCTACGAACACGGCGCCACCGCCTGCCAGAACGGACGCGAGATTCGTTGTAACGACGGAACATGGGAGCCGGCCGGTTCGCCGTGCAGCGAAGCAGGTCCGGCGCAGGACCGGCCCGCTGACGAGGAAAACGACACGTCGCTCAACGAAATTTCGTGAGCTTTTTGGCCTCCTCCATCCAGTTGTAGACGATCGGGCAAAATTCCGCGCGCTCGACGAACGCCCACATCTTGGCCGGAATCGATCCCGCCCCTTTCATTAAATGGGGGAAGCCGGAGCAGTCGAGCGGCCGCGCTTCATACACCGTGCAATCGTTGCCGCTCAGAAAAATGCAGCCTTTTTTCTCCGATCTTTTCAAAATACGCGATTTGTCTTCGGCAATCATGGTGTATTTTGCGATGAACTCACGAGTGCTGATGCCCAGAAATTTGGAAAGCCGCTCGATATCGCGCCGGGTGGGCTCCACTTCCGTGACGCGACAGCATTCGGCGCATTGCCGGCAATCGAATTTTTCCTGAATCTCCCGCGCCGCGCGCCGCAACTGCTTTTCGGCCCATTCGCGCGTCTTCAAATGCTTCCGGAACCGCTCATTTTCCGCGTGCTTCTTCTCGCCCAGGCGCCGGATCTGCACTAAATCCGTGATCATATCTCAGTAGGATACAATCGCTTCAGGCCCGCGAGCGACCTTTAACCGTATTTTCATGGCTGACCGTCTTTATCTTTCCTGCTGGATCGCTCGCCGCAACGGAGGATACAGCGCGCACCGGGCTTTGCGTTACTTCGAAAACATCCTGGGAATCTTCCCTTTTTCAAAGCTCGCCGCGCGCGGTCCCGCGCTTCGAATCTACGCGCTGGAGCATTCCGAGCCGCCGCAGTTCGAGCGCGAATTTTCTCCCGGCGCCGATCCGGCCGCGCTGGCGGAGGCCGCGGGCGAATTCATGCAGGACGACTCCCTGGCCGAGGTGGATACCGCCTGGGATCTTTTTCAATACGAAGGCGATTGGAAATTAGCCCCCGCCGGCGTAATGATTTCCTGCTTCGGCCCAGCCTTTGAAAACGAAATCGGCGATCAACTCCGGATCGATTTCGGTAACGACTCGCGCTATCTTCCCGATCCCCGCATAGAGGGAGGAATTAAGATGGGCGAGTCCAATCTGAAAAGCCTGGTTCACCTGATTCACGAAATCGAGCGCATAGTCCCCCTCGAACGCCGCCAGCTCTGGTCGGAAAGCGGTGAAAGCCCCGCCGAAACGATTCTAAAAGCAATCTCCTTATAGCGCCGTCGGATAACAGAATGGACGTCGGAGCCGGCGCGCGCCAGGCCGTTTTCAGCGCGCGTACGCCGCCGCCCGGCGGATTGCTTCGCGTCCGGTCAGTCTCGGCGTTGTTTTTCCGCACGCGCACGCCGAGCGGTCGATTTCATGATCGCCCGCCGCGAATTTCGCCGATTCGATGTGCAATCCATCGTGCGCTTCGCATTCGGCGGCCAGCAGGGTGCAATCTTCCGCGATGATCTGCTCAAATACGGGCACGCGAAAAGCGCGCCACAGGCGATCGCGCTGCGCCGCATCGAGACGCGGCTCCCATTGGCGCCGGAAAACGATCACCGCGTGCGTCAGCGTTACCGCGCCCGCCAGCGTTTCCAACCGGGGGAGCGGCGCCGCGATGGCCTGCGGATCGAACTTCGCCGCTTCCTCGTTCCATCCGGAGGGAAAAACGCGCACCGGTCCCAGCGACCGGAATCCGTCCGCGAGCACCGCGCATCGCGGCACTGGACGAATGGGATAAATCATCGCTGCTTTTCGCAGCCCGAGAATTCGCGCCAGCACATTTACAATGTCGGCTCAGCGCGCCAGAATTCTCAGCAAATTTTCCCCGAAAATCGCCCGCGCGTCATGCAGGCTCACGCCAAGCTCGTACAGCGCCGTCGCCTGATCGTCAAAGACCTGATGCTTCCAACCCGGCGGCAGCAGCGCCGAATCGCTGCCGAACAGCAGCCGCTGCGGACCTGCGACGTCCAGCGCGCGCCGGAACACCTGCCGCAAATCAAGGTGCGATTCCTGATAGCGCATCCAGGAATTGGAGCTGGACGTATCCAGGTACACGTTGGGGCACAGATCGGCCAGCATCAGCGCTTCGCGAAAATATCCGGCGCCGAAATGCGGCACGACGAAACGCGCGGCCGGGTAGCGAAGCGCGACGGCATGCAGATCGACCGGATTCGAAAACCGCATGTCGAATGGCGAGGCCAGCCCCAGCTTGCCGCGAATCCCCACGCTCAGCACACCGCAGTGCACAAACACGACGCTCCGGTTTTGTTCCGCCCATTGAAACACCGGCTGCGCGAAATCGTCGTGAACCGAGTAGCCGTGCATCGCCGGAAACAGGCACGCCGCGCTCGCGCCGGCGAAATTCTCGGGCGTCCACATCCGCGGATGGACCATCGCAAAGGCGAAAAATCGACCGGGAAACGCGCGCGCCGCGGCCAGTACGGAGCTTTCGTCGCCGGGCACGCTGGCGATCAGCGCGGCGCGCTCCACGCCATGGCGGTCCAGCTCGCGCGCCCACATCGCCGCGAAGCGTTCCGGCTCTTCCGGCGGCAGGTTGACTCCCGTTTTCGACCTGATTTCCTCCGTCGTGAGCCCGGGCTTTTGCGCGGCGAGCGTGGTGAAAAAACGATGGGAAAAAAAGTGCAGGTGCGCGTCGGCGACGGCGATCGGTCCCCAAGGCGAGTCGCGTTGCACTCGCTAGCCGCCTTCCGCCGCGCCCTTCGGTAACCGCGTCAGGCCGGTCGATAAGGCGAGCTGCGTCAGTCCGGCCACGTTATTCACGCCCAGTTTTTTCATCATGGTTTTGCGGTAACTGCGGACCGTCTGCTCGCGCAGATCGAGCACGACCGCGATTTCCTTGCTCGTCTTGCCCTCCGCCACCATGCGCAGCACCTGTAGCTCGCGCGGCGACAATCCTTCGAGCGCGGCCGGCGCCGCCTTTGCCTGCAAATCGCCTTTCTGAATGCGCGCCAGCAGCCGGTCGGAGACCTGCGGGCTCAGATACGCTCCGCCGCGGGCCACCATGCGCAGCGCCTCCACCAGATCCGTATCCGACGCTTTTTTCAAAATGAAGGCGCGCGCGCCGCTGCGGATCGCGCTCACCACAGAATTTTCATCGTCGTACATCGAAAGGATGATGATTTTACAGGCGGGGTGGTGGCGCAAAATTTCGGCCGTCGTCTCGACGCCGTTCAGCCCCGGAAGGCCGATGTCCATCAGCACCAGATCGGGCCGGTGATTCTTGACGAACTGCACCGCGTCCATGCCCGACTCGGCCTCGCCCACCACGCGAAACTCTTCGCCGCGGCTCAGGATGGCTTTAATGCCGTCGCGCATGATCTTGTGGTCGTCCACCAGCAGGACGTCAAGCGCCATAACCGATCAATTGTACCCTTTAACGATCCTTTAAGATTTCCCGCGCGCAGTTGTGGCCCGGCGCGCCCATCACGCCGCCGCCCGGATGCGCGCCGGAGCCGCATAAATAAAGCCCGCGAACCGGCATCCGGTAGCGCGCGAATCCGGCCACGGGCCGCAGGACAAACATTTGATCCGCGCTCATCTCGCCGTGAAAAATGTTTCCGCCGGTGATGCCGAAACGGCGCTCCAGATCGAGCGGCGTGAGCGTCTGCCGCTCCAGCACGATCGATTTGATATTCGGGCAATATTCCTCGATCACCTCCAGCACGCGATCCGCGTAGCCTTCGCGCAGCTCGTCCCAGGTGGCGCCGCGCAGCGTGTACGGCGCGTATTGCAGAAAAATTCCCATGATGTGGCGGCCCGGCGGCGCAAGCGACGGATCGTACATGGTGGGAATGGTCATCTCGATCAGCGGCGATTGCGACGGGCGGCCGTATTTGGCGTCGTCCCAGGCGCGCTCGATGTAATCGATCGACGGGCAGATGTGCATGGTCGCTTTGTGCTGCGGCCCGGGCGCTCCGGCGAGCGCGCGAAACTCCGGCAAGCCGCTCAGCGCAAGATTCATTTTGAGCGACGTTCCCTCGGACCGGAAGTGCCGAATGTCTTCGAGAAAATCCGGATCGAGGTCGCGCTCCTCCATCAATTGGAGAAAAGTCCGCCGCGGATCGACGCCGCTCGCCACGATGCGCGCCTGAATCTCGTCGCCATTTTCGAGCGCGACGCCGCGAACGCGCCCCTCCTTCACCAAAATTTTCGCGACCGGGGAACTGGTGCGGATCACCGCGCCGCGCGAGCGCGCCGATTCCGCGATCGCATTGGACACCGCGCCCATCCCGCCGCGCACGAATCCCCACAGCCCGCGATGGCCGTTCACGCCGCCCATGCAGTGATGCAACAGAATGTAGGCCGTTCCCGGCGATCGCGGCCCGCCGTTTGCGCCGATCACGCCATCGGTGGCCAGCGTGACCTTCACTTCTTCCGATTCAAACCACTCATCCAAAAAATCCGCCGCGCTTTGAGTGAAAATTTTGATCAGCGCCACAACCTCGCGCTTCGACAACCCACGCATCGATCCGGCCAGCTTCAGATACTCCATCGCATCGCCCATGCCGCCCGGCGGAAACGGAGGCGGCGTGGTGAGCAGCATTTCTTCGGCGACGCGCGCCAGTTTTTCCAGCCGCTCTTCATATCGGGGATAGGTTTCCGCGTCGCGCTTGGAAAATTTCGCGATTTCTTCAATCGTCTTCGCCCGGTCCTGCCACATGAACAGGCACCGCCCATCGGGAAAGGGAGAAAAAAACGCCGGATCTTTCGCGTCGACCTTATATCCGAACTTCTCCAGCTCCAGATCGCGAACCACTTTTTGTTGCAGAAGGCTCGAAAGATACGCCCCCGTCGAGACCCGGTAGCCGGGCCAGATTTCTTCGGTAACGGCGCATCCGCCCACCAGCTCGCGGGCTTCCAAAACGATCACGCGCCGCCTGGCGCGCGCCAGATACGCGGCGGTGACGAGCCCGTTATGCCCGCCGCCGATGATGATTGCATCGAAATTTTCAGGCACAGAGTCTTATCATAGCCGTCACGCGCAAAAATTCCGGATCGCCGCGTCCAGATAGGTTACGCACTCTTCCAACTCGTCGATCGGTACAAACTCGCCCGACTTGTGCGCCACCGTCATATCGCCGGGACCGAAGACGACCGTTTCCGCGCCCGGCGTTCCCAGGTGCGCCGCCTCGGTTCCAAACGCGACCGTGGTCGCGCGCCGGCCGCTGAGCGTTTCGAGCAGCCCCGCCAGCGCATCGTCCCGCGACGGCGCGAATGCCGGATCAAGCCGCTTCACTTCGAGCTCCGCGGCGAAGCCCGCGTCCTTTTCCCGCAGCGCCGCGAGTTCTTCGCGAATCAACTCCGCCGCCCATCCGCCGTCCTGTCCCGGGATCGGCCGCCACTCGACCGTAATACGACATTCTCCCGGCACGATGTTTTTCGCGGATCCGCCCCGGATCACTCCGGCGTTCAGCGTCGTGTAGGAGGGATCGAAAGCGCGATTGCGCCGCGACGCCAGCTTCCTGGATACGCGCTCCAGTGCGAGAATCACGCGCGCTGCGTCGCCAATCGCCGATCGCCCGCTTGCCGGAAAAGCGCTATGCGCCTCTTTTCCCCGAACCACGATCTCCGCCAGCGCGTATCCTTTCCCGGCGCGAACCGGCGCGAGTCCGGTCGGCTCGCCGATAATCGTGTGGCGGGCGCGAAGAGCTTTTTTCTTCGCTAAAAATTTAGCGCCCACGCATCCGATCTCTTCATCGGCTGTGAGCGCGACCGCCAGCGGCGTCGTCAGTTCTTGCGGATCGATCTTCGACGCCGCGCTCAGAACGCAAGCCAGAAATCCTTTGACGTCGCAACTGCCGCGTCCGTACAGCTTCCCGCCGCGAATTTTCGGATTTACCGCTTCCTTCCAATCCGGGTCGAACGGCACCGTATCGGTGTGGCAAACGAGCGCGAGCCCGGCGATTCCGGGCCTGGTGCGGGCCACGACGTTTAATTTCGCGGTTCCCGCGGGATCGGTGTAGGGGTGGCGCTCGATCTTCCATCCCTGGAGAAAATTGAGCGCGTAATTCACCACCGGGACGTTGCTCAGCGAAGAAACCGAGGGGATGGCGACTAAATCGCGCAAAATCGACGCCGTTTTCACCATAAATTCCGCTGAATGCGCGCGAAATTGCGAATTACCTCTTCCTGCGCAGGATGCCGTCCGTCTTGAACGACGCGCTTTCCGCCGATGAAAACCTCGCGAATCGCGGTCCGTTCCAGCGAAAAAACGATGTGATCGAGCAGGGAAGACGGGTCCGCGCCGGCCACCGATAAATCCTCCAGGTCGATGGTGAAGAAATCGGCGGCGCGGCCCGCTTCCAATTTTCCGCCGGGCGAGCCGAGGCTGTCGGCGCCCGATTCCGTGGCGCTTTGAAATAAGCGCCGCGCCAGATCGTCGCTGTCTGAAAGAACCACGCGCTGCAACTTGTTCATTCGCAGATCGTATTCAAGCAGACGCGCGTCCTCCAGCACATCGATCTGAATATTGCTGTCGGTTCCGAAACAAATTTTTGCGCCGGCGTTGTAGAGCAGATCGGCGGGAACGGCGCCGTCGCCCAGATTTCGCTCCGAAGTCGGACAGGCGCAGACCTGCGAATTTCCAAGAAAACCGGCCTCTTCCGGAGTAATGTGGATGGCGTGAATCGCGGTGAAGCGATGATCGAGCAGGCCCTCGCGATGCAGCAGTTCCACCGGCCGGCAGCCGTACTCGCCCAAACAGGCGTCGACTTCGGCCGGCTGCTCGGCCACGTGCATGTGCGTCCTGAGCTTGTTTTCGCGGGCGTATTTCGCGACACGGCGCAAATAGTCGAGCGGAACCGCGCGAATACTGTGCGGCGCGACGCCGACCCAGGCGCGATCGTCGGCGGCCGATTCGCGCAGCGCCTCGGTGTCGGCTATAAAATCCTCGACACGCGGGGTGAGAAACCGGATCTGCCCCGGATCGGGCGGCTTGTTCCATCCGGCGCGAACGTATGCGGTCCGCAGCAGCGCGATTCTGAGGCCCAAATCGCGCGCCGCGCGCAGGATTTCGAGCGCCAGAAGGTTGCGCGGGTGGCAGGCGCTTCCATCCGGCTGATGATGCAGGTAATGAAATTCGCCGGCGGTGGTGATGCCGGAAAGCAGCATCTCCAGAAAGGCCATGCGCGCCACATCGTACATGGCTTGGGCGGAGACGCGATTAGCGGCGTGGTACATCGCCGCGCGCCAGGTCCAGAAGGTATCACGCTCGGCGGTGCGTTTTTCGGTTCGGCCGCGAATCACCCGTTGAAAGGCATGCGAATGGACGTTCACCAAGCCGGGCAACAGCGCGCGGCCGGCCATCCGCTGCGCGGCTTTCAAATCCTCGGGATCGCTCGAAAAACGCGAAATACGGCCGGATTCATCGGCGAACATCGCCACGCCGGAGGCGAAGCGGCCGTCCAGATAAATCAGATCCGGCAGCCAGCCGGTTTCCCTGGTCATGGGGTCAGGCCGAGGCGATGCAGTCGATTTCGACGCGCACGCCGCGCGGCAGCCGCGCCACTTCGACGGTGCTGCGGGCCGGCGAATTCTGCCCGAAGTAACGCGCGTAAACCTCGTTCATTTTCGAGAAGTCGCCCATATCTTTCAAAAATACCGTGGTCTTGACCACGTTTTGCAGCGACGATCCGGAGGCTTCAAGCACCGCTTTCAGATTTTCCAGGACGCGCTCGGTTTGCGCCGCCACGTCTCCCTCAATCACCTCTCCGGAGGACGGGTCGAGCGGGATCTGCCCGCTCAAAAACGCAAAGCCGTTTGAAATCACCGCTTGTGAATACGGCCCGATCGCTTTCGGGGCGTTGGCGGTGGAAATGGTTCTGGTCATGCCGATTTCTCCTGTGTTAATTTAGTTTGAATGTCCCGATGATTTGGGAGATATTTTCGATTTTTTCCTGTTCCAAAAACCGGTCCAGTTCGCCCGCGATGCGCAGCGGGGCGGCCGGATCCCAGAAATTCACCGAGCCAACCTCCACGGCCGAGGCGCCTGCCATCAGGAATTCCGCGACGTCGAGGCCGCTGGCAATGCCGCCAATGCCGACCACCGGAATTTTCACGGCCTGCGCCGCCTCGTAAACCATTCGCAGGGCAATGGGTTTGATTGCCGGGCCGGAAAGGCCGCCGAATCCGGCTCCGATGCGGGAGCGGCGCGTGCGCGGGTCGATGGCCAGGGCGACAAAAGTGTTCACCAGCGAAAGGGCGTCGGCGCCGGCCGCGGCTGCGGCTTGCGCCAGCGGCTCGATGCGCGCGACGTTCGGGGAAAGCTTCACGATCAGGGGGCGCCTGGCCACGGCGCGCACGGCCGCGACCACTTCGGCGAGCAGCACCGGATCGCTTGAAAAAAAAATCCCGCCATGCCGCGTATTCGGGCAGGAAACGTTCAGCTCATAAGCGGCGATGCCGTCTGCATCCTCAAGTATGTGGGCGACCTCCACGTAGTCCTCGACGGCGTAGCCAAAGAGATTCGCGATCACGGTCGCGCCGGCCGCCCGCAGCTCCGGGAGTTTTTCGCGCACGAAGGCGCGAACGCCGATGTTCTGCAAACCGATCGAGTTGATCATGCCGGCCTGAGTTTCAAACAGCCGCGGCGGCGGATTGCCGGGCATCGGTTCGAGCGAAAGGCCCTTCACTACGATTCCGCCCAACTCCGAAAGATCGACGAACTCCTTAAACTCGACCCCATATCCGTAAGTCCCGGAGGCCGCCAGTACCGGATTTTTAAGGGAAATGCCGCACAGCGAGGCGGCCAGCCGCGGGGACATTTTATACAGCATAGCAGCCACTGCGCGCCTGATGTAACGGGACTTGCTCGACGAAAACGAAGCGGCGGGCGGAGCTAAAAGCGAAAACAGGCGAGTACTAAGGTCTCTTGCTGATATTCCGCCGCGCCGATTCGGCGCACCATGAAAATGTGGAGGCAGGCGCGAAAGAAACGCAGCTCACGCCGATAAGGGCTGCTGACGGCATGAGAGAAGACCCCAAGCAGCCCAAGCCGCCCCATTTCCGCTCGCTCGCCTCGAAATTTTCGATTTTCACCGGCGTGCTGGTGTTGTGGGTGGTGATCATGGTTCTGTGCTGGGATCTGCGCATGCACACCTTCGACGTGAGCAAGGGGATCATGCTGTGCGCGATCGTGGTGGTGGTGGCCGGAGCGCTTTCGCGCTTTACCATCCGCCTGCTGGCGCGCCCGCTGGCGCTGCTACAGGCCGGCATCACCAGCGTGCGCGAAGGCAAATTCGAGCCGATCCAGGTGAGCCGGACCGGCGATGAAATCGAGTATCTGGGGGAAAGCTTCAATCGCATGATCGAGGCGCTGGCCGCCTCTCAGGAAGAGATTCGCCAGCATCAGGAACTGCTCGAGGAGCGCATCCGGCAGCGCACGGCGGACCTGGAAAAAGCCATGCACGCCGCCCTCGCCGCCAGCCAGGCCAAGAGCGAATTTCTCGCCAACATGTCCCACGAACTGCGCACTCCCATGAATGGATTGTTGGGGATGCTGGACGTGGTGCTGGACTCGCCCATCGCGCCCGAGCAGCGCGAGCACCTGGAAACCGCGCAGCGCTGCGCCTATTCGCTGCTCGGCGTGCTCAACGATATTCTCGACCTGTCCAAGATCGAAGCCGGAAAGATGGTGATGGAGCGTCTGCCCTTCAACGTGCGCTCGGTCATTGAAGATTGCGTGAAATCGCAGAACACCAAGGCCGTGCAGAAGCGCCTGGATCTGAAGTTCGAAGCCGATGACGCCGGCCCGTTCGACCTTCTGGGCGATCCGCTGCGGCTGCAGCAAATCGTTGCCAATCTGCTGTCGAACGCCCTGAAGTTCACCGAGCGCGGCGAGGTCCGGGTCCGGCTCACGACGGCCCGCCGGAGCGACGAAAAAATTCTAGTGGGGATTCGGGTAAGCGACACCGGACCCGGAATCCCGGCCGATAAGCTCGATAAGATTTTCGAGAAATTCACTCAGGCCGACGGCAGCATCACCCGCCGCTACGGCGGAACCGG
>JAJPHS010000121.1 GCA_021325175.1 Terriglobia bacterium | reverse complement strand
GCTATTACAGCATCTCGCCGATGTTTGCCGGCAGGCGAACGAGTTTCTTAAGGCATATCGGCCGGACCCATCCGCAATCGGCAATCTGAATCTGACGCG
The DNA here is from genome assembly GCA_021325175.1 of Terriglobia bacterium. Classification (GTDB taxonomy): domain Bacteria; phylum Acidobacteriota; class Terriglobia; order Bryobacterales; family Bryobacteraceae; genus Palsa-187. Next base: position 3,885 of record JAJPHS010000121.1, on the reverse strand, counting down.
AATTCTCGCCTACGCCAGTCTGATGCATGATTTTGGGAAAATTCATCCCGGCTTTCAGGCGGCTTTGCGCAAGGATGGTCCGAGGTTTAACAATCGGCACGAGATCCTGAGTCTCGCGTTTCTGGCGTGGCTGCAAGTTCCAGAAGAAGAGCTCAGATGGATCAGCGCGGCAATTGCAACTCACCACAGAGCATGGTTCGATCTAAGGAATCGCTTTACGGGACCCGTGGATTCGGAAGTCACCTATCTCGGGAAGTTGTGCCGCGGGATCGCCGAGGCCGATGCGAAGCTGCTGCACAAATTGTTAGTAAAGGCTCCGGCGGCTTTCACCGAGCTAGGCTGGCCGCGATTCGAGCCTTATGGTGCTGAAGACTATTCCCAGCTCAATTACGGCGGCAGCATCGAGCGTGTCATCACGAAGATGAATCACTTCGCCGACCACACGTTTGTGAATGCTCGGCAGGCGAGACCTGGTGTTCCAGTGTCGCGCGATTGGGACGCGATTCGGGCCGCCATACATGCGCGAGGCTGGCTGCTGAGCGCGGACCACTTAGCGAGCTTCCGCCCCTACCCGATCCGTAGTGCTATCCAATCCGCGGCGGAAATCGATCGGCTGTATCCGGAATTCCGCTGGAAACCACATCAACTTGCGATCGGCGCGCACCAGGGTTCGGCGCTGCTGATCGCCCCGACGGGCAGCGGAAAGACCGAAGCCGCGCTGCTTTGGGCCGCCAAGCAAGCCGAGACGGGAGCGCACGGGCGGCTCTGCATCCTCCTTCCGTATCAGACTTCGCTGAATGCCATGCAGAAGCGCCTGATCAAGCGGCTGGATCCCGGCGCGGACGAGCATCCCGAAAATTGGAATGAAGTCGTCGGATTGCTGCACGGGCGGGCGAGCCGGCACCTTTATGAGACCTTCTTAGCAAAGGGCCAAGCGCCGCCGGAGGCCGCGAAGAACGCGCGAAAACAGAACGAGGTGGCCCGGCTGTTCGCGGCTCCGATTGCGGTCAGCACGGTTTTCTCGGTCATCCGGCTGCTGTTCGCGACGAAGGGACCCGAACGGCTCATGGTTGCCTTCAGCGGCGCTCGTATTGTAGTCGATGAAATTCATGCTTACGAGGCGCAGGTGACCGCGCTCGCTCTCGCGGCATTGGGATTTCTCGAAAAGCAACTTGGCGCGCGGGTTCTTTTTATGAGCGCCACGGTTCCGCCGCATTTGGAACGAGTGCTTTCCGCGACCATGCAGGCCGGCTGCGTACCGCGGGAGCCACCCTGGGGCGAAAAGGCGCGTCACCGGCTTTCGCTTTTGCCGTTCGATAGCTTGAGCGAGGATAGCATCGAGCAAATCGTGCAGGCATCCCGCGCCGGATCTGTTTTAACGGTGCTGAATCAAGTGCAGCGGTCGATCGAGGTTCGTAATCGCCTTCGCGCGCGCAATGTTGCTACCGGCCTATTGCACTCGCGATTCCATTTCAAGGATCGCGCCAGGATTGAATCGGAGTTGAAACCTCAGCCGGGTTTCGTTCTGGTTGCTACGCAGACGGTCGAGGTTTCGCTCGACCTGAGTTTCGACACCTGTTTTAGCGAACTCGCGCCGATCGAGTCCATCGCTCAGCGGTTCGGGCGCTGCAACCGTGATGGAGCGAGGGACCAGCCGGCAAACGTGTTCGTATTTTCCACCTTTCCCAATGGCCGCAACCCGCATCGACCTTATGATGAGCGGCACCTGGACCAAGTTGCCCGTGCTTTGATGAAGTTCTGCGACGGCGGCTCGCGGGATCTCTCGAATCGTGACGTTCATGACTTGCTCGGCCAATCCTATCCTGACCATTTAAAGGAAAGGCTGGAGCAGCAAATTCCAGACAAAGTCGACAAACTCAATAACGCATTTCTTAGAGATTGGAAGCCATTTGGACTGGATAATGACAAGATCAGGAGAGATCTGGAAAACGAATGGGAGAGCCTCTTCGACGGCCAGGAGGTCCTGCCGGAAAGCTTTTTGGAGATGGCGCAAGCCGAAAGCACTTTCACGGGAGCGGCGAGATATCTCGTTCCGATTTCGCGCTGGCATACTCAACGCTTCCGCAATGAAATTGTAGACCACAAAGACCTCGGTTGCCGTGTGATCCGAAGGCCCTACGGACCGGACGGACTCGACCTGCGGGGTTGATCCCAGGAGGAAAAACGCATGTCCGCGCTGCCGCTTTTCTCGCCGATCGCCGCCGGCCGCAAGCCGCCGGCGGCGCAGTTTAACTGGATTACGGGCGGGCTGGATACTGCACCGGAACAGCTCGATCTTGCTTTGCCGCCGATTGACGACGTGGTGCTTCCCGAAGATGATCGCGCGGTTCTGCTGGCCACCGAAAACGGATCTCAGTTGTTCGTCTCCGGGTTCGGGCTGTTCATCGGGAAAAAGAGCGAGCGCGTGGTCGTAAAGCAGGGCAAGTCGGTGTGCGCGCAAGTGCCGCTGTTCCGGCTTCAGGAGATTATCGTCGGCTCGCGCGGGGTCAGCTTCTCCTCGGACCTGATTGAGGAATTGTGCGAACGCGGCATTCGCCTCTCCTGCCTCACTTCGAGTGGACGGCCATTCGCGCTGGTGACGTCTCCGATGCTGACCGCCACGGTCGAAACGCGCCGCGCGCAGTTCGCCGCGTATCAAACCGAGCGCGGCGCCGATCTATGCCGCTGGATCGTTGCCGGCAAGCTGCACAATCAGGAAAAGCTGCTGCGGTATTTCAGCAAGAGCCGCGAGGGAGACGCGAAAAAGTCGCTTGAGTCGGCCGCCGCGGCGCTGCGTCGCTTGCGAAAAAGCGCGTTGGCGGTGGAGGGCAGCAGCGCCGATGTTGTCCGCGGCGAACTCATGGGACTGGAAGGGACCGGCGGCCGCCTTTACTGGAAGCAGATCGACAACATGCTTCCCGGCGATCTGGGTTTTGAGGGCCGCAGCCATCAGGGCGCGATCGACGTGGTAAATGCCGCGCTGAACTACGGCTATGGCATCCTGACGGCGCATGTGTAGGGCGCGGTCATGAACGCGGGTCTGGAGCCGTTCGCCGGGTTCCTGCATGTCGATCGAAGCGGCAAGCCGTCGCTGGTGCTGGACTTGATGGAGGAGTTTCGCCAGCCGGTGGTCGATCGCCCGTTGCTGGCGTGGCTGAACAAGGGCGGGCGGCTCAGGCAGGAGAATGGATTGCTCGACAGCGCTTCGCGGGAAAACGTCGCTTCGCGAATCCTGCTGCGCATGAACGCGGTGGAGCCTCATCGCGGCAAGCAGCACCAGATCCGTTCGATTATTCAGATGCAGGCGCGGCTGGCGGCGAGCGCGGTGCGCGGTTCGCGGGATTACCGCTCATTTCTGTTCAAGTGGTAGCGCGTGAGATGAATGCCGCGGAAGAATCGGTATACGGGCGTGCTGAAGCCGCTGCCGGTCGGCAAGGGCAGTCCTGAGGTTTCGCTGGTGCTGATCTACGATATCGAAAATGACCGGCTGCGCTCGCGGGCGTCCGATATTTGCCTGAATTACGGGTTGGAGCGAATCCAATTCAGCGCGTTTTTCGGCAAGCTGAACCGCAACCGGCGGCAGGAGCTGGCGCTTCATTTACAGCGGGAAATGGGCAATGACTCGGCGCGCATCCGGATCATTCCGGTATGCGAGCAAGATTTAAAAGATATGTGGATCTTCGATCAATACCGGCGAGACGCGGATGAGTTGAAAGCCGCCGCGGAGGAGAAGCCGCGCCTGCGGATCCTTTCTCGTGAGGATTGAATGGAGCTGATTTCAGTGACGGAGTTGAAGCAGTGGCCCTATTGTCCGCGGATCGTCTATTATCATCGCGTGATGCCGGGGATCGGGCAGCCTACTTATAAGATGAAAGAGGCGGCCGC
>JAJPHS010000040.1 GCA_021325175.1 Terriglobia bacterium | reverse complement strand
GAATAAAGTTTGCGGCCGGGGACGTGCGACACGGCGCGGTCGATCGTGTGCCACGTCATGTCTTCTTCCAGCCGGACCTTCACCTGGAATCGTACTTCGTTTGTGTCGGAATCGACACCGTCAAGATCGAATTCGACCGGCATAACTTTTAAGGAGAGGCGTAAACTGCATCATTATATTACTCGCGCGCCGAAGATCAACGAACCCGGCGGCAAAACCGCGGCTGCCGCCAGAGGCGGCGGGTCCCGTTCGGCAGCGCCGGCGCGAGCGGCGCCGTTATCTTATCTCCGAAGCGATTTGCGGATTTTCTCGCGGTATTCGGCGGCTTTGGCGAGCACCGCCGCTTCATCGAGCGTCAGCATCTTGCGATCCCGCACGATGGCCCGGCCGTTCACCATTACGTCGGAAACATCGGAGCCCTGGAGCGAATATACAAGCTGCGAATAGACGTTATAGAGCGGCGAGGCATGCGGAGCGCCGAGCGAGATCTCGATCAGGTCCGCGCGTTTGGAAGGCTCAATCGAGCCGATCATTTTTTCGAGTCCGATGGCGCGAGCGCCGGTAATCGTCGCCATGGCGAAGGCTTCTTCGGCAGGCAGGGCGCGCGGATCACCGGCCGCGACTTTTTGCAGTTTCGCCGCCAGATCGATTTCCCGCATCAGATCCTGATCGTTGTTCGAGGCCGCGCCATCGGTGCCCAGGCCCATCGCGATTCCCTGCCCGAGAATCTTCGCCACCGGCGCGATGCCGCTCGCCAGTTTCATGTTGCTCGAAGGATTGTGCGCCAGCCCGACGCCGCGGGCTTTGAGGATCTTCAAATCCGCGTCATTGAGCCAAACGCCGTGCGCGGCGATGGTCCAGCCGTGGAACACGCCCATCGAATCGAGCGCGGCGGCCGCCGTCATTTTGTATTTCGCCAGCGCGTCCTCGTTTTCCTTTTTGGTTTCCGCCAGATGAATCACCAACGGGCGATGATAACGGCCGGCCAGCGCCCGCGATCGTTTAAGCGTGTCTTCGGAGTTGGTATAAATCGCGTGCGGCGCAACGGCGGGAATGATCAGAGCGTCATTGGAGAATTCGCGGAAAAATCTTTCGGTGGCGGCCAGCGATTCCGAGGACGTTTTATAATCCGGCGCGGGAAATCCGATGATCGTTTCGCCCAAAATTCCGCGCATTCCCGCCTCTTTTGCCACCGCCGCGATGGAATCCTCGAAATAATACATATCGACGAACGCCGTTGTTCCGGAAAGAGCCATTTCCAGGCAGGAAAGCCGGGCGCCCCAGCGCACGAAATCGGCATCGACATTTTTCGCTTCCGCCGGGAAAATGTAATGCTCCAGCCAGTCCTGCAAATCGAGATCGTCCGCCATCCCGCGGAATAGCGACATCGGCACATGCGTGTGCGCGTTGATGAGGCCGGGGGCGAGGATCGCGTTGGGACGGTCCAGGCGCTGCTTCGCCTGCCAGGCGCGATCGATTTCCGCGCGCGGTCCGACGGCGGCGATGTGATCGCCCACGATCGCGACGGCGCCGTTTTCGATGACGCGCCGCTGAGCGTCCATGGTGACGACGTAGCGCGCGCTCCAGATCCAATCGGCGGGCGCGCCGCGGGCCGCCACCGCGGCGATCAGCAGGAACAGCGATAAACGCGCGGTCCGATTATTTGAGGAACGATGCATCGAAGGGTCTTGGAAGAAGCCCGGACAACCGCAGCGATTCCCGATATCCTTGAATATTTACCAGAATGATCTCAATATCGCCGCAAAATTCCCATAAAATCTGGCGGCACGCCCCGCAAGGGGGCGTCAGGTCGCCGGTGTCCGCCGCGATCGCGATGCGGCCGAACTCCCGCGCGCCTTCGGAGATGGCCTTGAACACCGCGACGCGCTCGGCGCAGATGGTAAGTCCGTAGGTGGCGTTTTCGATGTTGCATCCGGTATGGACGCGGCCGGAGGAATCTTCAAGCGCGGCGCCCACGCGGAATTGCGAGAACGGCGCGTGCGCGTGTTCGCGGGCCGCGATCGCCGCGGCGCAAAGAGCATCGCTCATTTTCTTTGCAACACCATCGCCAGCAGGACGAACATCGCCAGCAGCAAAACGGCCGCGCCGATGCCCGCCGCGACCATCCATCCGCGCTTGGGAACCGGAACGGGGGCGACCGGCGGAGGCGGCGCCTGCTGCTGCGACAGCTGCGGATCGCGCGGCCGTCCGATCAGCTTGGTATATTCGCCCGGCGAATTTTCGGCGGGCCCTGTCGCCGGCTGAATCGCGGGAGGCGGCTTGAAAATCCCGGAGGCGCTGCCGATGGTCAACGGGCGCGGCGGCGCTGGCGGACCGCCATGCTGCGGGCCGAAGACGCGGGTAAACTCGCTGGGCTTCTGAAACGGGCGGCTCTCCGGCACCGCCGATTGCGCCGCGCGAGCCTGCTCCTGTTCGATGTCGATCGCCTCGCCGGAGGGTCCGGAGCCGAACAGGCGAGTAAATTGGCCGGTCTCCGGAAGCGGCGGGGACTTGGGCGGTGGCGGAACGGGCGCGGGCTGCGGAGCCCCAAACATTTGCGTGAACCCGTCCGATTCCGTTTTGAGCGTCGGCGCTTTTGGAGGAGCAGGCCCAAAGAATTTCGTGAACTCGCCGGTATCGCGCCGCGGGTTGGCGGGAGCGGGCGCGGGTCCGAAAAATTTGGTGAACTCGCCTTGGGTCTGCGGCACGGGCGCGGCCGGCTTCGGCTCGCCAAACAATTTTTCGAATTCATCGCCGGCGGCCGCCGGCGCGGGCGGGGACGCGGGCCGCTCCACCCATTCCCGCAAATTGCGAAACGGCGCGAGCGCTTCGGTCACCGCGTAGGGAGTGCCCGCGAACTCGCCCAGCTCGATCAGGGGCGGCGACGGCCTTCGCGGGTCCTTGGCGAAGCGAGCTTTCAAGCCGGCCAGCACGTCCTGTCCTTCGGAATTGAACATGTGCAGGAGCACCGGCCGCCCGGTGGCGTTTTCCCTGGCGCGGAAGGTTTTAACTTCCCCGTCCGCGATGAGACGCTCCAGCTCGTAGTTGCTATAAAAGCTCATCAGCTGTGCCAGCCCGTTGTTTGTCGCACAATCCCGGGCTGTAGTATCATGATGCCAATTTGTATACAGAAGTCAAACAACCGAGCGGGTGCGGATGAAGAATCTTTCGAGAGTCGTGTGGTCGGAGGGGATGTATATCGGCCCACATCATTTTCAGGCGCAAAACCGCTATTTCGAGGATTCGGTGCACACGGCTACGGAGAGCCTGTACTTTGCTCCGTTCGGCTTCACCGGCTATGAATTGGATTCCGAGGCGCTGCGCAATGGCACGCTGAACGTGGTCCATGCCCGCGGGCTGTTCGCTGACGGCCTGAGCTTCCATATGCCCGGGTTCGACGAGCTGCCCGCGCCGCGATCCATCGCCGGCCTGTTTCCGCCGATGCAGGACAGCCTCGATTTTTTTCTTGCCGTGCCGGAGCATCGCCAGGGCGCCTGCAACTGCGCGCTCGATGAGAACGAGAGCATGCTGCCGGTACGCTATATCGCCGAGGAAGTTCCGCTGCCGGATGAAAATACCGGACGCGACGTGAAGCTGATCCGGCTGGGGCGGAAAAATATCCGTCTTCTGGCGGCCGGAGAAGACAGCGAGGGATTGATGACGCTGCCGCTCGGGCGAGTGCGGCGGCACGGTTCGGGACAGTTCGTCTTGGATGAAAAATTCGTGCCGCCGGTGCTTCAGATCAGCTCCGCCGCGCCGTTGATGGCGATGCTGCGGCGGCTGCTCGGGCTGCTGGACGAAAAATGTAAAACCATCGCCAAGCCGAAGGATCTCGGCAGCGCCACGGTTTCCGGATTTTCGGCCGAAGGAATCGCCAACGCGTGGTTTCTGCACTGCATCAATTCGAGCGTAGCGCCGCTGCGGCACCTGTGCATTTCAAAACGCGCCCATCCGGAAGAATTGTTCGTTGAAATGTCCAGGCTGGCGGGCGCGTTGTGCACCTTCAGCCTCGATTCGCATCCCGCGGCGCTGCCGCTGTACGATCACCTGAACCTGGCCGAGTGCTTCGATGCGCTCGACCGGCACATTCGCACGCATCTCGAGCTGATTGTGCCGAGCAACACGGTCGCGATCCCGCTGGCCTCGTCCGCGCCGTACTTCTGGGACGGCAAGATCGCCGATGAGCGAACGCTCAACCGCTCGCGCTGGATTTTCGGAATCCGGTCCAAGATCGGGGAAGCGGATCTGATCGAGCGGACGCCCCGCCTGGTGAAAATCTGCTCGCGGCTTTTCGTGCCGAAACTGGTGGAGCGAGCCTTGCCCGGATTAAAGCTGTCGCACATTCCGGCGCCGCCGCCGGCATTGTCGCCCAAGATTGAGTATCAATATTTCGCGATCGACAAATCGGGCCCGTGCTGGGAGCACATGGTGAAGACGCGCGAGGTGGGCGTGTACATCCCCGGCGAGCTGCCCGACCCGGAGCTGGAGTTGTCGGTGATTTTGGAAAGCTAGCGTGATGTTCCCAACGAATCGCCGTGAGCGGCGCGGAATGGAGTGGCGGTAACGGTGCCCAACGAGATCGCCGCGCCGCCGGAAAATCTCGCGCTGTTTTTTCAGGAGCTTTTCACCGCCATCGTGCGCCTGCGCTCGCATCGCCAGGAAGTCAGCGACGCGCAGGTTTTTCGCGGGCAGGTTTTGCAGGCGATCCGGGCCGCGCAGCAGAACGCGAAAGCGCGCGGCTATACCGATGAGGACATCCAGGCAGCGATTTTCGCGGTGGTCGCGTTCCTCGACGAGACGATTCTGAATCTTCGCCAGCCGGTGTTCAACGAATGGGTGCGAAAGCCGCTGCAAGAGGAGCTGTTCGGCCGCCACGTCGCCGGTGAAGTCTTCTTTCAGAATCTGGAGCACCTGCTGGGCCGGCGCGACTCGCCGGAGCTGGCGGATCTGCTTGAGGTCTACGCGCTGTGCGTGCTGCTCGGATATCTGGGGCGCTACAGCATCGCTTCGAAAGGCGATTTGCGCGCGCTGATGGGCCACACCGAGGATAAGATCCAGCGGATTCGGGGCTCGCGCACCGATCTTTCCCCGTACTGGATGCTGCCCGACGACGTTGCGCCGGTGCGCGCCGATCCGTGGATGCGGCGGCTTGCGTTTCTCGCGGCGGCATGCGCTTTTCTGGCCTTCGCCCTGTTTGCGTCGTATAAGATCGCGCTCAGCTCCGGCGTCAGCTCTGTGCAAATTCTTTCGCTGAGAGGCGGCAGGTAAACCGGCATGAATCCGATGACCACGTACCTGATCATGGCCGTGATGACCGCCGTGTTTTTCGGGGTCACTTACCTGATCACGAACCTGCTGCACCTTTCCGGACCGGCGCTGACCATCGTCTGGACGCTGATGGCGGGTCTGGTGGCGGCGGGGGTCGCGGGATTTTACAACTGGCGAAACAAGCGCGCGATGGCTCGGGCGCAGGGCGGCGGCGAGGGCGCGGGCGCCGGGGTCGAAAAGGAAATTGAAGTTTTTATTCGCGACGCCGAGACAAGACTGGCGCAGTCGGCGCTGGGCAAGGAAGCGAAGCTGGCGCAGCTCCCCGTATTCTTTCTGATCGGGGAAAATGCGTCGGCGAAGACCAGCATTTTCGTCCACTCCGGGGTCGAGCCGGATTTGCTGGCGGGGCAGGTTTATCAGGACAACACGATTATTCCGACGCGGCCGGTGAATTTCTGGCTGGCGCGCAAATCGGTGTTCGTCGAAGCCGGCGGCCAGATCCTGGCGGACGCGGGCCGCTGGTCCACGCTGATCCGGAAGCTGAATCCGAAGCGCCGCAATCCGTTCGGCGGGCGACCGCAGCCGCCGCGCGCCGCGGTGGTCTTTTTAGATGGCGAAGTGTTTTTGAAAACGAACGCGGACGACGCGCTGGCGCTCACGGCCCGCAACTTGCGAACGCGGCTCGGCGAAATTTCGCAGGCGCTCGGGATTCGGCTGCCGGTTTACGTGGTCTTTTCCAAGCTGGATCGCCTCGGCCACTTCACGGATTTCGTCGCGAATCTCACCGATGAAGAAGTGATGCAGGTGTTCGGCGTGACGCTGCCGCTGCACGGCGATCGCGAGCAGGGCGGCGTGTACGCGGAGGAAGAATCGCGCCGGCTCACCGCCGCGTTCGACGGATTATTTCGCGCGCTGTGCGATAAGCGGCTGGTATTTCTGGCGCGGGAGCACGATCCCGCAAAGCTGCCGGCGGTTTACGAATTTCCGCGCGAATTTCGCAAGCTGCGCAACTCCGTCGTGCGGTTTCTGGTGGATCTCGGGCGGCCGAGCCAGTTGCGCGCGAATCCGTTCCTGCGCGGATTCTATTTTTCCGGCGTGCGTCCCGTGGTGGTGAAGGAAGGCGCGCCGGTGGCGCGTCCCTCGGCGGCGCCCGGATATAAACGCGCGGCCACCGGATTTTTCGGAACACCCTCGCTTGCCGCGGCGGACGATCCCATGGGCGAGCCCGCCCGCGCGCGGCGCGTCCCGCAGTGGCTTTTTCTGGGTCATCTGTTCAGCGACGTCGTGCTGCGCGATCGCGCCGCGCTGGGGGCGAGCGGGCAAAGCCTGCGCACCGAAACCATGCGGCGCGCGCTGGCCGTGTCGCTTTCCGCGCTTTTCCTGTTATGGTCGCTCGCGCTGACCGTTTCGTTCTTTCGCAATCGCGCGCTGGAGCAGCGCGTTTCCGAAGCCGTGCATAATCTGTCGCGGGAAAGCGGCGGCGCGGCGCAGGAGCTGCCCTCGCTCGACTCGCTGGAGCGATTGGACGCGCTGCGCGACACCGTTCAGCAGCTTTCGATCTGGGAGCGGGAAGGCGCGCCGTGGAGCCTGCGCTGGGGATTGTACGCCGGCCACGATCTTTATCCGAGCGCGCGGCGGCTGTACTTC
>JAJPHS010000126.1 GCA_021325175.1 Terriglobia bacterium | reverse complement strand
TTCGGCCTGATGGTGTTCACGAAATTCAACATGAACGACGTGGTGAATCCGTGTACGGTGTCGGAGGGGACGATGAAGGGCCTGGGAATGCCGGATTTGATTCTGGAAGCAAGAACCATCGCGCGCCACAACGCATCGGGAAAATGACTTTCCGGCGAATGAATCCGGGGTTGCTTTATTTCTGATAACGGATATTATGTAAACTAAACCTCACCAACCTGCCGCACTCGAACCTCTTGTCTGCTATCCTGTCCCCTAGAGGCTGTCTGCCCATGAATCGACGTTTCCAATTCGCCGTTGTGGCATCTTCCACTTGCCTGGTAGTGCTGCTTTTGTTCGGCGCGGTGCGCGGCCGCAGCGCTTCCGCCGATAACACCTACACTCATCTGAGCGTGTACAGCGAAGTGCTGTCGCGTATCAAGATGGATTATGTAGAAGAGCCGGACATGAAGGCGGTGACGGCGGGGGCGATCAACGGGATGCTGGAGTCGCTCGATCCCTACGCCAGTTACCTCAACGCGGATCAATACAAGCAATATTTGAAGGCCAAGGAATCGCCGAAACCGCAGGTCGGACTGGTGCTCTCGCGCCGCTATGGGTATTTGAGCGTGGTGGATGCGATTCCGGGCGGACCGGCGGCCAAAGCCGGCATCTCGACCGGCGACGTGATCGAATCGATCAACAACGTCTCGACGCGCGACATGCCGCTGGCCTTCGCCGAAATTCTCCTCGGCGGCGAGCCGGGCACCTCGGTTGAGATGAGCGTGCTGCGCGTCCGCAAGTCGGAGCCGCAGAGCATCACGCTGATTCGCGCCAATCTGGTTTCTCCGCCGGTAAGCGGCAAAATCGTGACCCAGGATGGACAACAGATCGGCGTGATTCAAACCTATTCGCTGGCGCGCGGACGCGCGAAGGATATCGCCGCCAAGATTCAGGAACTGGAAAAACAGGGCGCGAAGCGATTCGTGCTGGACCTGCGGCACTGCTCGACCGGCGATCCGGAAGAGGGTGTCGCGGTGGCCAATGTGTTCATGGATAAAGGCCTGATCACCTATTTGCAAGGCCAGAAGGTGAGCCGCCAGGATTTTAACGCGGTGGCATCGAAGCAGATTACCAAGGCGCCGCTGGTGGTGCTGGTGAATCATGGAACGGCGGGCGCGGCCGAGATTGCCGCCGCCGCCCTGCTCCAATCCAAGCGCGCCGATCTGGTGGGCGAGCATACTTACGGCGATGCGGGAGTTCGCAAGGCCGTAACGATGGACGACGGCAGCGCGGTGATTTTGTCTGTCGCGAAATACTACGCTCCGGACGGCAAGGCGATTCAAGATACCGGCGTTGCGCCGAACATCCAGCAGGATGAGGCGGCCGCAAGCGACGATGATGATGCGGATGCCCCGAACACCCAGAAACTCGAACCCGATACGATCATGCAGAAAGGCCTCGGTCGCGTGATCACGATCATGCAGAACTGACATGCCCCTGTATGAATATCGTTGTGCCAAGTGCGGTAAAGTTTTTGAAGTAATTCAGAAGTTTTCGGACGTTCCGCTGGCAATGCATGAGAATTGCGGCGGCGCGGTGGAGCGTCTGATTTCCCCGCCCGCGTTCCAGTTCAAAGGCAGCGGCTGGTACATCACCGATTACGCCAAAGGCAATTCATCTCAGCCCGATTCGAAACCGGCGGAGACCCAGGGCGACGCCAAGCCCGCGGAAAGCAAATCCGGCGAAAGCAAGCCCGCGGAGAGCAAATCCGAATCCAAGCCGGCGAGCACGGACAAGACGTCCTGACCGGGCCAAGCGAGAAAACAAGAGCCCTGTGATTTTTGTCATCCGTTTGCCGGAGTCCGCGGCGTCCCGTCGAGCGGCGGAATTTTTTGGCGCCACCGGACGGCTGCGCTTTCGCAAGGCTGTTCGCGGCGCGCTGGCCGGGCTGCTTTTGTGCGCCGGCGCGGCGAATCTGAACCTTGCGCGCCCGCAAGACAAGCCGGTCCAGGCGCCCAACCAGCCCGACCGGCGCGCCGAACGGCTCCGCGTGTTTTTCCGAAGCTATCATTGCCCCGAGCCTCACCATGTCGAGGCGTATCTCCGGGCGGCGGACCGTTATGGCCTCGATTATCGCCTGCTGCCCGCCATCTCCGTGCGCGAAACCACTTGCGGCTGGAAAGAAAAGAACAACAATTTCTGGGGCTATCACCCGGGCCGCCAGAGTTTTGCCTCGGTCGAATCGGGCATCGAGTTCCTGGCGCGGCAGCTCGCCATCAATCCTCCTTACGCCGGCAAGGATTTAGTCGAAAAGCTGTTCACCTATAATCCGCGGCGGGCCTATGCCGATGAAGTCAGGCAAATCATGCGCCAGATCGAATAGGCGCCGCTTCCCTGCCCTGATCCGGCAAAAATCTTTGAAACGCGTCTAAATTCTTCGGTAAATTCCGCAGGAGAGTTGGGAAAAATGAAACTTCCTGCCAGGCAAGGAGGATGCCAGTATGGAATTTACAGCTCGTGCTTCGATTTTGTCCCTTATTTTCGCGGTGCATGGAAACGCGCAAAGTCTTCCCAACTCATTTCCTCTGGTGGATCCGAGCGGGTTCATCGAGACCTACAATGTCAATGACGCCAGTCTGGATCTGACCGGCGCGTTTTTTCAGTCTCTCGGCACCAACGGAAGATCCTGTTCGAGCTGCCATCGACCGGCCGAGGGCTGGTCGGTTTCGGCGGCCGAGGTTCGACTGCGATTTTTTTTCACCCAGGGAACCGATCCGATTTTCCGAACCAACGACGGCTCCAACTGCGACCACAACATTGATACGTCAACCTTGCAGGGGCGCATGGCGGCTTATAGTTTGCTGCTGAGCCGCGGCTTGATCCGGATCGCCTTGCCGGTTCCGGCCAACGCGCAGTTCACGGTGATCAACGTCGCCAATCCCTACGGCTGCGGCGATATGGAGACTTTATCCATGTATCGCCGTCCTCTTCCGGCGACGAATCTGAAATTCCTGAGCACGGTGATGTGGGATGGCCGCGAATCTTCTCCGCAGACCGGTACGCAGAAGATTACGTATGCCACAAATCCGGCCGATCTGATGGCGGATCTCGCTCATCAGGCCATCGACGCGACGGCGGGCCACGCCCAAGGCGCGAATCCTCCGACGGCGGCGCAAATTCAGAGCATCGTCAATTTCGAAACTTCGCTGCGAACCGCGCAGGCGATCGACTTTCGGGCGGGTTTGCTAAACAACGACGGGGCGCTGGGAGGTCCGATGACACTGGCGTCGCAGCCATTTTATATCGGTATAAACGATTCGTTTCCTCCGAGTTTCGGATTCAATCCATTTCCGGCGCCGTTCAATGCGGTGATCTTCACGCTTTACGATGCGTGGCTAAATTCGCCAATCGAACCACGCGCGAGCATCGCCCGGGGCGAAAAGCTGTTCAATTCGAAGCCGATCACTATAACCAACGTCGCCGGCATCAACGATGTGCTCGGCGTGCCTTCGCTTTCCGGAACGTGCGGGACGTGTCATGATACTCCGGGTGTGGGGAACCATTCCGTCTCGGCGCCCCTGAATATCGGCGTCGGTGATGTGAACAGCCCACTGGATATAAGCTATCTGCCGGTGTTCACGGTGCGCAACAACTCGACCGGCGAAGTCGTCCAGACTACCGATCCCGGCCGCGCCTTGATCACCGGTCTGTGGGCCGATATCGGCAAAGTCAAAGGTCCGGTACTGCGCGGCCTGGCGGCTCGCGCGCCGTATTTTCATAACGGATCTGCGCAGACGCTGGACGACGTGATTCAGTTCTACAATCAGCGCTTCAGCATCGGGTTTACGGCGCAGGAAAAGGCCGACATCATCGCCTTCCTGAAGACGCTTTAGCGCCGGCGCCGGGCCCTGATGTTTTCAGGCGCGATAAGATCTAGGGAAAGGTTCGCCGGATGAATCGCGAAGCCGAGCTCCTGTTTCATAAAGTCGCCGATCTTGCGGACGCGGAACGGGATGAGATTTATCGGCGCGAAAGCATTTCGGAAGAAATCATAGCGGAAGTGGAAGCGCTGCTGCGTTTTGATACGGACGCGGAACGCGCCCTTGGAGATTGCGTCGCCGCCAGCGCGGAAGAGTTCCTGCAAACCTCGCCGGTGCGGGCCGGCGCGCGCTGCGGGCCGTACCGGTTATCACGCTTGCTGGGACGAGGTGGAATGGGCGCGGTTTATCTCGGCGAGCGCGCCGACGGCGAGGTCGATCAGCGCGCCGCCGTCAAGCTGCTGCGCTACGACCAAGCCGATACATCGTTTCGCGATCGCTTCCTTCAGGAGCGGCACATCCTGGCCAGATTGAACCACGCGGCCATAGCGCGGCTGCTCGATGCCGGCCACACCGCCGGCGGCCAGCCTTACCTGGCGATGGATTACATCGAGGGCGTGCCCATCGATGAGTACGCGGGGAAGCTCGATCTGCGCGCGAAGCTGGTGTTGTTCCTTCAGGTCTGCGACGCAGTCGCTTACGCTCATCGCAATCTGATTATTCATCGCGATCTGAAGCCCTCCAATATTCTGGTCAACAGCGCGGGCGAACCGAAGCTGCTCGATTTCGGCATCGCCAAGATCCTGGACGACTCGCCGCCCGATAGTGGCGCGGCGACGCTGACGCAGGATCGATTGCTGACGCCGGAATACGCCAGCCCGGAGCAGGTGCGGGGCGAAGCGCAGACGGTGGCGACCGACATCTACTCGCTGGGCGCGGTGCTCTATAAGCTTCTGACCGGCCGCTCGCCGCACGATATTGGGGGGGCGTCGCGCGGCGAGATCGAATCCGCGATCTGCACGCGCGAGCCGGTGGCGGCGAGCAAGGCGAATCCGGAAATCCCGAAGGATCTGGATTGCATCCTGTCCAAGGCGCTGCGCAAGGAGCCGGGCGAGCGTTACGCGTCGGTGGATGCCTTCGCCGGCGATGTTCGCGCGTTTCTGGAGTGGCGTCCGGTGCGCGCGCGATCCGGAAACGCGTGGTACCGCTGCCGCAAATTTCTCCGCCGTTATCCGCTCGCCGTGGCCGCGGTTGCGGTCGCTATCGCGGCGCTTTCGATCGGTCTCTATTTCGCCAACCGCGAGCGCGCGATCGCGGAGCGCCGCTTCGATCAGGTCCGCAGGCTGGCGAATAAGACGCTGGCGCTCGACGGCACGATTCGCGGTCTGCCCGGCGCGACCAAAGCCCGCGAGGAAATCGTCGCGATGTCGCAGGAATACCTGGAAAAACTTCGGGCCGATGCCCGCCGCGATCAGGCGTTGGCCTTCGAAGTCGCGCGGGCGTACGCGGAGCTGGCGCTGATTCAAGGCGTGCCGACCAATTCCAACCTCGGTCGAACCACCGACGCCGAGGCCAGCCTTCGAAAAGCGGACGCGCTGATTGAAGACGTATTGAAAAATTCGCCCAAAAACAGGGACGCTCTGATGACCGCCGCCGAGGTCGAGCATGATCTCATGATTCTGGCCAACACCGCGCATCGCCGCGAGGAAACCCTGGCACAGGCCGCCAAAGCCGCGGGCAGGGTGGAAGCTCTCCTGCGGCTCACGCCGATTTCTGCGGCGGAGGCGAGGGATTGCGGCCGCATCCTCTCAAATATCGCCCTGGCGTACAAAAACGAGCATCTTTATTCCGAGGCGATCCGCTACGCGCGGCGGACCGTGGAGATTGCGAGCTCCGGCGACAATGCGGATATGGTTACCGGCAATGCGCTGAGTATCCTGGCCGATTCGCTGCGCTTTTCCGGCGATCTGGACGGAGCGCTTCAGGCGATTACCGAGGCGCGAATCCGCGTCGAAAGAGCAGTTTCCATCGGCGAATCCATGCGCCGCAGCAACTTGTACAACGTATATTGGCGCGAAGGAACGATTCTCGGCCAGGACGGCAACATCAGTCTGGACCGCACCGCGGATGCGATCGCGGCGCTGCGGTGCGCCCGCGACATCATGGAGCAAAGCGCGAAGCTGGACCCGAACGACTCGCGAAGCCGCATTCTGGTCGGCACCTCGACGCGCGAGCTGGGCCCGCTGGTCAACCGCGGCGATCCGATCGCAGCGCTCGCGCTCTACGAACAGGCGCTTTCCCGCCTTCGCGAAGTGAAAAACAACGACGAGACGCGCCAGCTCGAAGCGGTGCTGCTGGCGCGTTCGTCTTATTCGCTGCGGCGGCTGCACCGGCCCGCCGAAGCGCGCGCCAGAATCGAAACCGCCATTCGCCAGATGCGCGATCTGAAGCAGTACTCGGAAGATCGCATGAACCCGACGACGGATGGCGAAACCGTGATGGTGGCCTGGGGCGATCAGTTCGCCGAAACCGGCCAGCCGGAGCGCGCGGCGGAAATTTACCGGCAACTGCTCAAGGCCATCGATGCGTTCCACCCCGACAGGAACGATCTAACCGTCGCGATCCGGCTCTCGCGGATTTATGAAACGCTGGCCGATCTGGACCGCCGGACCGGGAACGCCGATGAGGCGCGTTCTCTGGCGCAGAAACGACTCGATCTGTGGCAGACATGGTCCAAAAAATTGCCGGCAAGCGCGTTCGTCCTCCGGCAGCAGGCCGCCGCGGCGGCGGCCCGATGACGCTCGTTCATCCGGCCATTTCCTTGCGGAGCCAGGCTTGCGCGAGCCGAAGATCCTTGCGAACCACGTGGACCGACATGGAGAGCGCCTGCGCGGCCTCCTCCGCCGTCATTCCGCCGAAGTAGCGCATCTCGATCAGGCGCACTTTGACTGGATCGGTCCGGTTCAGCTTTTCGAGCGCATCTTCCATTCGCAATAACACGTTATCGGGCTGCCTTCCCAGGTCGGGGATTTCGGTAAGGCAAACCTCGCGGCCGAAATCGCGCTTGCGGGCGGCTCGGGCGCGCGCCCCGTCCACCAGGATCTGGCGCATCAGCCGGGACGCGACTCCGTAAAAATGGGAGCGATTTTCATAGGCCGGATGTTTTCCCCCCGCGAGCTTCAAATAGGCTTCGTGGACGAGCGCTGTTGTCTCCAGGGGCCGCGCTCCCGCTTCGCGGCGGAGCCGGGCCGAAGCGAGTTTTTTCAGCTCCTCATAGACGAGCGGAATTACCGCGTCCAGCGCCGCGCGATCCCCTTCCCCCACGCGATGCAGCAGTTCCGTAATTTCCATTCCCGCCCTGGAAGCTATTACAGCATGTTCTTTCCTTCCACGGCTTTTCCCGCCGTCCCGAAAATTCGTCTAAATTCGGCTCGAAAATGCGCAGGAGGAATGGATCGGATTCGATCCGCTTTGAAAGGAGCAATTTGATCATGGCAACCCAACCGCAAACCTTGATTCGGCCGGTCCGCGAAGAGAAGCTGAATGCCCTTCTCGGCCAGGCCGTTCAGGATATGGGAGCATCGTTACAAGCGGCGCTGATCGTGATCGGCGACAGGCTCGGGTTATATCGGGCGATGGCCGACGGAAATCCCGTAACGCCGGCGGAATTGGCGCGGCGAACCGGAACGGGCGAACGTTACGTGCAAGAGTGGCTGAACGCAAACGCCGCCGGAAATTACGTTCAGTATCACGCCGAAACGAATACCTATTCGCTTTCGCCGGAGCAGGCTTTCGTGCTTGCGCTGGACAATACGCCGGTTCATCTTCCCGGTTTTTATCACATGCTTGCTTCCGCGATGAAGGACGAGGAGAAGCTCACCGAAGCGTTTCGCACCGGCAAAGGCTTCGGCTGGCACCAGCACGAAAAAGGATTATTCGAAGGATGCGAACGCTTCTTCCGGCCTGGCTATCTCGCCAACCTGACGGCGAACTGGATTCCGGCGCTCGAAGGCGTGGAAGAGAAGTTGAAGGCCGGCGCGAAAGTCGCCGATATCGGCTGCGGGCATGGCGCATCCACGATCCTGATGGCGCAGGCGTATCCCAAATCGCGCTTCTTTGGCTTCGACTACCACGGCGCTTCGATCGAGCAGGCGCGCCACCGCGCCGCCGAGGCGGGGGTCGCGGATCGGATCACCTTTGAAGTCGCGCCGGCCAAATCGTTCCCCGGCGCGGGATACGATTTTGTCGCCTTTTTCGATTGCCTGCACGATATGGGCGATCCCGCCGGCGCCGCCAAGCACGTCCGCGAAGCTCTTGCTCCGAACGGCACATGGATGATCGTCGAGCCATTCGCGGGCGATGACGTGAGCTCCAATTTGAATCCGATCGGGCGGATCTACTACTCGGCATCGACGCTGTTCTGCGTGCCGGCGTCGCTGGCGCAGGAGGTCGGACTCGGTCTGGGAGCGCAGGCGGGCGAGGCTCGAATCCGGCAGATCGTTTCCAGCGCGGGATTCACCCGTTTTCGCCGTGCCACGGAAACGCATTTCAATCTGGTGTTTGAAGCGCGTCCGTAAAAAGATACGCCCGGCGGCGGCGCGTTCAGGATACGAACAGTTGGATGACGCTCATCGAGATCCAACCCACCAGCGCCGACGCCGGGATGGTCAGAATCCAGGCCCACAAAATGTTGGTCGCCAAGCCCCAGCGGACCGCTTTCAAGCGCTGAATCGATCCCACCCCGGCGATGGCGCCGGCGGTGACGTGAGTGGTCGAAACCGGCAGATGGGCGAATTCGGTGGCAAAGAGAATGGAAATCGCCGCGGCGGCTTCCGCGCAAAAACCGCTGCGCGGCTTGAGCCGCGTCAACCGCGACCCCATCGTGTGAACGATTCGCCAGCCTCCGGAAAGCGTTCCCAGGGCGATCGCGCCATAAGCGGAAAAGATCACCCAGTCCGGCATTTCAAACGTCTTCAGCATCCCGGAGGCGACCAGAACACCGGTAATAATTCCGGCCGTCTTCTGCGCGTCGTTTCCGCCGTGCGAAAAACTCAGCAGCGCCGATGAAAGGAGCTGGAGCCGGCGAAAGTACAGATCCATTTTGAGCGGCGACGCGGTTCGAAACAGCCAGTAAACCGCGAGCATGAATCCGTAGGCGAGCACGAAACCGAGCATGGGAGCGATCAGAATGAAAGCGATGGTGTTCATCCACGCCGCCGGGATCAGCGCGTCGAAGCTCCGCCCGATGCCGCGGAGGTGCGCCACTCGCGCCATGGCGGCGCCGGCGTAGCCGCCCAGCAGCGCGTGTGAGGAACTCGTCGGCAGGCCGACCCACCATGTCACCAGATCCCAGACGATCGCGCCAATGAGGCCGCCGAGGATCACATAAGGAGTCACGTACTTGAGATCGATCATCCCGGAGCCGACAGTTTTCGCGACGCCGGTCCCGATCAGAAAAACGGCGATAAAGTTGAAACCGGCGGCCCACAGGACCGCCTGGGCCGGCGAGAGGACACGAGTGGCGACAATCGTTGCAATTGAATTGGCGGCATCGTGAAATCCGTTGATGAAGTCGAACACCAGCGCAACCAGAATAATCGCGCCGATCAGGATCAGATTTGCGCTCATTCGGGCTCAAGGGCCTCAGCCCTGCGTTTCAACTCCACCGCTTTCCGCCTCGAGCTGTTCGGCATCTTTCTGAAATCACGCTAGCTGTTTTTTACCTGCACATTTTGCAGCGCGTCGGCCACGTCTTCGCAGTAATCCGTGGTCTGCTCCAGGAACTCGTAGATCTCCTTCAGCTTGATGATCCGGATCGGATCCCTCTCTGATTCGAAAAGCTGGCGGACAGCGGCGCGGCCGAGCTGGTCCGCCGCTTCTTCCAAACGATTGATTTCGATGCTGTGATCGATGAACGGCTGTCCCTTGGCCAAGGCGTCGAACGCCTTCTGAAGAATCAGGCAGCAGGAGCGGACAATGCGGCACAGCTCGATCGCGGTAGTGGGCAAGGGATCGATCTGATAATCGAGCATCCGGTGCACCGCGTCTTCGATCCCGTCAATCACGTCATCCAGATGCGAGGACAGAGACTGAATATCCTCCGGGTCGAGCGGTGTGATAAACGTCGAGTTCAGGCGCGTGTAGATGTCGTGAAGAACACTATCGGCCTGCTCTTCAAGCACATGGATCTGATGCGCCGCGCTGGCCAGGTGCGCGTTTCCGGCGGCGGCGCCTTCCACCAGCAGATCGGCTGCGCGGGTAATGAGGCTGGCTTGTTGCTGAAAGTACTGAAAAAATTTTTCGTCACGCGGCAGCAGATTCATAATTTTTTCACGCTGTCAGCAACCTCACCGCAGGTCGAGCGCGTTGGTCAGATCCCCGAATGGCTTGCCTCCCCTTGCTTTGACCTGGGCGTCGCGCGCCGCGATTCCCGGCAGCACCGGAAGATCGAACCGGCGCGTGATCAATCGCAGGATCGACGTCGTATCGTACTGCGTGTGATCGATAAAATGCCGCTTCGCGAAAGGTGAAATGATGATCGCGGGAATTCGCGTTCCAGGACCCCAGCGGTCTCCCTTCGGCGGGGCCACATGATCCCAAAACCCACCATTTTCATCATACGTCACGATGACCACCATGTTCTTCCATTGCGGCCCGTTGCGCAGGTGCTCAATGACGCCGGCGATATGCGCGTCTCCGGAGCGGATGTCGGCATAGCCGGCGTGTTCGTTCAAATTTCCCTGTGGCTTGTAAAAAACCACCTGCTCCAGCGCGCCCGAGTCGATCGCCTTGATGAACTCCGCCCCGGCCAATCCGCCGTCTTTCAGGTGCTTTTCGCGCTCCGCGGTCCCCGGTGCGAAATTCTTGAAGTAGTTGAACGGCTGATGATGATACTGAAAATTCGGAACCGGCCGCGCGTTGTGGCCCTCCAGCGCAGCTTTCCAGGCCGCGGCGTACCAGGCCCAGCTCACGCCTTTGGCAGACAGAAGATCGCCGATGGTCTGCTCCGTTTGGGGCGGAAGCGTGGTATCGAGGTCGGGATTCGCCAGCTCGGGATCGCCGCCCGGTTTCGGTTTGTTCCCGCTCGGCTGATAGGGCGGCATCATGGTGTTGACCGCATAAAAATCAGGCGTCAGATTTCCATCCGCTACGAATTTGGGCGGGCCGTCCAGAGCCGAAGCGGGAGAATTGGCGGCGAGCTTCAGCGTGACGCCATCCGGTTCGACCACCGAAATCTGCCGCTTCGCCGGACCCCGATCCGCGTTGGGGATTCTGGGTACGCAGGCGCAGGCCAACCAGAGGTGATTGATGTAGGAGCCGCCGAATGCACCCATGAAAAAATTGTCGGCCAGCGTGAACTCCCGCGCGAGCTCCCACATCTTCAGCGTCGATCCGTCGTAGTGGCCCATCACCAGCGCGCCGGAATCGGCCCAGGCGGCGAAACGATCGTTCTTGCCGCCGTGAATCTGCATCTGATTCTGATAGAAACGGTGCCACAGATCGCGCGTCGTTACGCCGAGACCCGCGTTAAATCCCTTAGGATCGTCGATGGCGAAGGGCGCGTTGGGAAGATGAGCCGTGCGGGCTTCGGTAATCGCGGGACTGACGCCGGCCGCCGTCAAACCGCCCCAAATCGGGGGCAGTTCCTTCAGCACCGACCCGTCGCGATCGGTTTGCGTCCCTTTGGCGTTTTTCAATCCGTTCGCGCCGGGAAAGCCGCCGTATAGCGTGTCGAAGCTGCGGTTTTCGGCAAAAATAACGACAATATTTTGTATGCGGGCGAGCTTGCCCGGCTTCTGGGCCGAGGTGAGCATGGCTACCGCTGCCGCGGCAACCAGCAGGCGTTGAATCTGCATGGACTTTCAATCGTATTACAGTTCGCCGGTTCGATTCCTGATGACGGTTTCGATCGTCTGCTCCGCCGCGCTTGCTCAGCCGTTGACGCGGGCCGATGCGGAGGCGCGCGCCGGCGATCTGGTGGCTTTAGGGCGGCGGCTGTTCTTCGATCCGGCGCTTTCGGCGTCGGGTCGGCAGTCCTGCGCCTCCTGCCACGATCCGCGATTCGCCTATGGTCCGCCCAACGATCTATCCGTCCAGTTCGGCGGCAGGGACCTGCGGCGGCAAGGACACCGCGCCGCGCCGTCGCTGCGTTACTTGCAAAAAGTTCCGCAGTTCGCCGAGCATTTCTACGATTCAGAGATTACCGGCGAAGACAGCGCCGATAATGGCCCGACCGGCGGGCTCACCTGGGATGGACGGGTGGATCGCGGCCGCGATCAGGCGCGAATCCCGCTGCTTTCGCCGGACGAAATGGCCAACGCCAGTCCCGCGGAGATCGTGAAAAAAGCGCTGGCCGCCAAATACGGCTCCGAGCTGCGCCGTCTCTCGCGCGGCGGCGTGTTCGCCACAATTCTTGAAGCTCTGGAAGCCTTCGAGCAGGATGAACACGAATTTTACCCTTACAGCTCCCGCTACGATGCCTGGCTTGCCGGAGCCGCGTCCTTAACCCGGAGCGAACTGCGGGGGCTGGAGCTGTTCAGGAATCCGGAAAAAGGCAACTGCGCCCGATGCCATCCGGCCGATCGCGGCGCCAACGGGACGCCGCCGCAGTTCACCGATTATGCCTTCGCCGCGCTCGGCGTTCCCAGAAACGGCGAGATTCGGGCCAATGCGGACCCCGCCTGGTTCGATCTCGGCTTGTGCGGGCCGGACCGGACGGATTTTCTGAATCGCCCGGAGTACTGCGGAAAATTCAGAACTCCCACGCTGCGCAACGTGGCTCTGCGCCGGGCGTTTTTTCATAACGGCGTTTATCACACGCTGCGCGAGGCGGTCGCGTTTTACGTCCAGCGCGATTCGAAACCCATAGAGCCGCGTTTCAGCGATCTGCCTCCTCAATTTTGGCCGAACATTGAAACGGACCGGCCCTTCGGCGTGAAAACACCGGTTCTTAGCGATGACGAGATCGATTCCATCGTCGATTTTCTCGGGAGCCTCACGGACGCGGACGCGCGCCCCGTTCACGCCGAGCGTGACAGATCCCGCTCTCCGGCGCGATGAGGCCCGGAAAATCCGGAGACGATCAGCGCCACCAGGATCGTCACCAGGCATCCGGCGACGTTGTACCAGAGATAAGCGGAGGTGAAGCGCGACGCCAGCACGATCGCGCCTTCCCCGGCAATCGCGCCGAAAAAAGCTCCGTTGCCGTTGACGCGCTTGACGAAAAACGCCAGTACAAAAACGCCGAGCATTGTTCCATAGAAATACGAACCGACCTGATTCACGGCTTCAATCAGCGCTCCGAACCCGCGCGCGAAAACCGCCGCGAAGGCGATCGCGTAGGCGCCCCACAGCACGGTCGCGGCGCGCGAGGCCATCAGATAGTGCCGATCCGTGCCGTCCGGCCGGATGTGGCGGCGATAAACATCGACGACGGTCACCGTGGCGAGCGAGTTGATTTCTCCCGAAATCGCCGACATCGCCGCGGTAAAGATGACTCCGAGGACCAAACCCACAATGCCTCGCGGCAGATAGCGAGTGACGAAGGAGAGAAAAATATAATTGGTGTCGTTTTCGCCCGTTAGCTTCAAGGCCTCCCGATGCGCCGCATCCATCTGCGCCTGAGCGGACCGGAAACCGGCCAGCGCCGCCGATCGCGCCGCCGGACCGCGCGCGTCCTTCAACTCCCGCGCGGCCTCGCGCCGCTGTTCGAACGCCTGGTTGTGTCGGGCCTGAAGCGCCGGATATTCCCGCATCTTTTCGAGGCGCTGCATATCGAGCGGCTGAAAAACCAGCGGCGGCTGCACGAAAACAAACAACACGAACACCATGGCGCCGATGAAGAGAATGAAAAATTGCATCGGCACTTTGGCGACAGCGTTGAACAGCAGACTCAAACGGCTCTGCCCGATGGACCGGCCGGTAAGGTAGCGCTGCACCTGGCTCTGATCGGTGCCGAAGTAGGCCAGCATCAGAAATGTCGCGCCGATCAGGCCGGTCCAGAGATTGTAGCGATCGTTCCAGTCGAATTTCGTCTGGATGACGTTGAGCTTGCCGGCGGCGCCCGCCAGACGAACGGCGTCCAGAAACGAAATATCATGCGGCAGAAGCATGATCGCGACCACCAGGGCCAAAACCAGCGACGCCATAATCACCGCCATCTGCTGCACGTCCGCCCAGGTGACCGCTTTGATTCCGCCGGAGGCCGTATAAAGAATCACCAGGCCGCCCATCAGGATGGTGGTGAGCTGAAACGGCCAGCCGAGAATCACCGAAAGAATGATGGACGGCGCGGCCAGAGCGACGCCCGATTGGGTGCAGCGCGAAATCAGAAAAATCAGCGTCAGCAGCGCGCGCGTTTTCGCGTCGAAACGTTTTTCCAGATATTCGTAAGCGGTGTAGACCTTCGCGCGATGAAAAATAGGCACCGCGGTCTGGGAGAGAATCACCATGGCGATCGGCAGGCCGAAATAAAATTGCACGAAGCGCATGCCGTCGGTGTAGGCTTGCGCGGTGGTGGAGATGAACGTGATCGCGCTCGCCTGCGTAGCCATGATCGATAAGCCCATGGCGTACCAGGGCATGGTTTTCCCGGCGAGCAGATATTGATTGACGGTATTCGATCCGCGCCCGCGCCAAAGTCCATAGCCGACCAGCAAAATCAGCCAGGCGAAGAGAACGGCCCAATCGAGCGTCGTCATGGAGCGAAGTACACCGTGAACGCGTAAAAAAGTACGATCAGCGCGGCAAGGTAGATCAGCACGAACAGATAAACGCGCCGCCAGGCGCCGAGGATCGGAGGCGGCTCGTCGCGAATTTCCTGCTCATCCATTATCGGGCTACTTGGCGCTGACCATGTTCGCAAATAATCGATACGCGCCGGGAATGCCGGCGGGAAGCTCACGGAACCAGGAATACGCGGAAAAAATATAGACTCCTTTGCCATAGCGGAGATAAAGTTCCCCGCCCGGATGCGGCTCCTCGCCGGGATCGTGACATTCGAGCACGGTTTGATATTTCGGATCCCATTGGCTCGCGAAATAGAGGCCGCGCTCCTGGACCCATCCGGCGAAATCCTTCTCGCTGATGGCGTTTGGCGTATGCAGCAGCGGATTTTCGGGATTCGGAAACGCGACCGGCGCGTCGGGATTGGTCACGCGGTCGCGGCTGATGGTGATCGGATACGGACCGATGTGATCGAGCAGCGACGCGTCGCCGCCAAAGGGCCCGCCCTCCAGCACGTTATATTGCACCAGCATCGTGCCGCCGTTTTTTACGTAATCGAAGAGGCGATCGACATTGGCGCGCAGATCGGGCCGGGTGTTGAAGGCGCGGATGCCGGTGATGATCGCCTCGAACGTCGCCAGATCGCGATTGGCGAGATCTTCGGCGGAAAGCAGGGTCACGTTTGCGCCGATCTGGTCCAGCGCGCCGGGAATTTCGTCGCCCGCGCCCATCACGTAGCCGATATTTTTCGCGCTAAAGCGAATATCGGCGCGGACGAACTTACGCTCCGCCGCGGGAAACAGAGTTTGTACCGGGATGTGAGGATAACGGATGATTTCGGTCGCAACCGCGACTCTGCGATCGCCGATCGCCGCCACGGCTTCGATGTTTTGCTCGGAATCGCCATCGGGCGGGGTCACGTTGAACATCACGCTCGCCTCCTGATCCTGCGCGGCGAGTTCAAAGTGCTGCGACGCGGGTTCGACTCGCCAGCCGCGCGGCGCCTCCAGATGAATCTCGCCGGAGATGCGCGCCGTGTTGGCTTTAATCGGAACTTCGATGCGCCGCGGCGCGCTGTCCGGGAACATCCGCGCGCGCCCCGTGAAGTTCACCGCCACAGGCGGGACTACGGCCAGCGGCCGAACCATTTCGCCATACATGTGATCGACGTAGCGAAACTGGGCGGGACGCGAAAGGTCGAGATCGGCGGTATCGATGGTCACGTGAAAATGCGATTCAAGAACCGGCGGATTCTCCGGATCGCCGATTTTGCGCGGATCGGCGACGCGATACATCCAGCCATCGGGAGGCTCCACCAGCCAATAAGGCTGCGAATAGGGGGCGTCCTCCGGCACGTGGACCGTCGCGCTGTAGCGCACCGGTTGATTGGTCGCGAGCACGGCGGGAGCAAGGTTCACCGCCGGCGCTCCGTTCAGGCCCGTAACTTGAATGCCGTCGAGTTTCGCCCGATCGTTCAGCCGCGCAATCGCCGTGAAGTTCACCTTGAGGGATCCGCCCGGGACGACGGAATAATGGTCGGCCGCGGCGTCCAGCCATAGCCCGGCGCAGAGGGCGATCGTCTCATCGAGCTGCTTTAACTTGTACTCGCTGAGCGGAGCGATCCGGGGCCGCAGCGCCGTGAGCCGGTCAAGCAGGGATTCGGGATGATCCGGCGCAAAGCTGCGCTCGGCCTGATCGATCTGCGCCTGAATCGGCGCGCCATTGGGATAACGCGACCAGGAAGTGTCGATCCCGTCGAAGACGTCGCGCGTGGCTTTGTCGCCGGCGATGGTCACCAGATAATTTTTAATGGAGCCTTTCTGCTCCGGCGCGCCCATGCCCTGGCTGCGATGCTGGCTGCGGCTCATGCCGGCGATTTCGGCGTAGGAATAACCCAGCTCGGGATTATATTCGCCGACGTCGACCACCAGTTTGTCGGCCAGCTTCTCGGCTTCGCGCTCCTGATCGGCGGTGAAGGCGATGACGTTGTACATCAGCCGCTTGGCCTGCCACGGCTTCACCCATTGAAGCTGTTCCGGATATTTGGCCGGATCGGCGGCGGCGGAAAACGCCTCTTTGCCGAGAATCGCCGAGGCCTGATGCTGGCCGTGACCGTCGAGCGGGGTGCCGGAAAACCGCAAAACGATCACGTCCGGGCGGAAGCGGCGGATGTTCCAGACCACATCGCCCAGAACTTTTTCGCGCGGCCAGTGCGCGAACGTATCGGCGGCGGTTTTCGAAAAACCGAAATCGATGGCGCGCGTGAAATACTGTTCGGCCCCGTCGATCTTACGCGCGGCGAGCAGTTCCTGAGTGCGGATCACGCCCAGGGCGGCGCCCTGTTCGGGGCCCACCAGATTCTGCCCGCCCTCGCCGCGAGTCAGCGAGAGATAGGCGGTGCGCATGTGCCGTCCGCGGGCGAAGTAGGCGAGCAGAGCGGTGTTCTCGTCGTCCGGATGGGCGGCGATCATCATGATGCTGCCGGTGTGGGCGAGGTCGGCGAGCTTGAGGCGAATCTCAGCGTCGCCGGCGAGATCGCGCTGCGCGGAGATGCCGCCTGCTAAAAACAGAATCGAGCTGATATGTTTTATAGGACGCGGGACGCTCACTCGCTTCCATCTTATCAAGATGTCCCGCGGCGCCCTCGCGAGACATGGATCGCGCTGTTCCCCGGGATTCTCGAAAGGGATAGCATTTAGAAGGGCGCAAAATTATGGCGGCGGAGGAAAAATCACAGGCGGGACGGGAACACGAGGTGGGCACTTTGGCCGCGCCGCTGCTGACGCTGGACCTTAACCGTGAGATGGAACAGCTACGAGCCGAAGGGCGCTGGCAGTCCGGGCATACGGCGAAGACGCTCGTCAAATATCCCGATCTGCGCCTCGTGCTGATCGTTATGAAAGCGGGCGGCCGCGTGGACAAGCATCGGGCCGACGGGCGCATATGCGTTCACAGCCTGGACGGGAAAATCCGGTTCAATACGGCCGAGCGATCGGTCGAACTCGCCGCTGGTCAGATCCTGACGCTTGAACGCGGGATTCCTCACGATGTGGAAGCCATTGTTGACAGTGCTTTCCTGCTGACGATTGCCTGGTGCGATAAGAGTTCGACTCCGTAGCGTAGCCACGATGCCCAGAACGTTCAAACGCGGCGATCACGTAGCTTGGAACTCAGAGGCAGGGCGCGTGAGCGGCACGATCATGAAGAAAATCATTTCCGAGGTGCAATTCAAGGGCTACACGCACCACGCCACCAGGGAAGAACCACAGTATTTTATTAAAAGCGATAAGACCGACCACGTTGCGATTCACAAAGGCTCCGCGCTTCAGTTATTAAAATCACCGGCTTCGAAGAATCGTAATAAGCAACAAACGAACACTTGAACCCCGAGCCGCGATTCAATCGGGGTCGATCGGATCAGGAGCGCTCCACAACGGATATGGCAGCCCGGCGAGACGATTGATTACCAGGGCCTGGGCAACAAGCAGGAACACCGCCACTTCGATAATCACCAGTTCCCGCAATTTCGAAATGATTCCGAGAGAAACGATCAGAGTGGTCGCACCCGCCGGCGGATGACTGACACCGAGTAGAACCATGAAGGCGCCTGTCGCGGAAAGCGAAAAGGCCGCCGCCAGCACTCTTGGCCAGAAGATACCCGGATGCGCTCCGAAGGGCACCGCTCCGGCGCCAGTCGCAACGAAAGCCGCGTAACCGCAGATAAGGCCGATTGCATGGCCGAAAACCGTATTCCGCGGGCTTGAAGTCTTCCCGAGCGGGGTGAAGAACAGGAGGTATGCCGTGGGTCCGAGCGAGGGAAAGACAAAAGGGTTGCGGCTCACGAGCGCCAGCAGCGCAAGCACGCCGATCGCGATAAAGCCATTCACGAAAACGTAAGCGGACCGCACGAGCCGCGGCGGAAAATGCGCCAGCAGCCAATCGAGCCGGAGCTTTCTGAAAATCGAAAAAATAGGATCGGGATCCGCCATTAGATATTCGGCAGCAGGTCGAAATACTCATCGTCTTCGTTTTTGCCGCCTTCTCCTTTACCCAGCGATTTTTCCGAGGCGATGAATTCGATCCGCTCGATCCACTTGACCATCTTGTAGCCAAGCTGGTTCTCCACACGCAGCCGCAGCGGCGCTCCGTAGAGTTGCGGAAGCGGTTGCCCGTTCATTCTCGTGGCCAGCAGGCATTGGGGCTTTTGTACGTTCTCCAGGCGCTGTGTGTCGTAATACTGGCCGCCATAAAGAGCTTCGCCAAAGGAGAAAAAAGCGACAATTTTCGCCTCCGGTTCTGGCTGCACATGCTCAATCAGCTTCCGCATCGGTATGCCGCCCCATTTGGCAATGCCGCTCCAACCTTGAATACAGTGATGCATCGTGATGTGTTCGACGACGCCGAAGCGTTCCAGATCGGCGAGCGAAAGCTCCACGGGATTGTGAACCAGCCCGCCTATCTTCAACCGAAAATCCGCAAATCCGCTCTCCGCCATTTGTTTCCAGTCGTCACGGATTGGCATTTTTCCATTGGGCCAGAAGTAAGAAGAAATTTCCTTCTCCGAATACTTCTGCTGAGGCGTGAGCCGATTCAGCGTCAGAAGCTGCATTGGATACGTTACCGATTTCAAGGCATGCTGCACGCCGCGCGGGTAATTCCAGGAAATGTAGTGCGCGGCGACCCACGACAGGATCACCACGCCGATTCCGGCGAAACCCCAGTACATTCCGGCAGGGTCCTGATCGTCGGTGCCCCGGACAATGTGATTCATATTTCGCGCAAAACCTGTCATCACGATCAGCGTCACGTGCACAACTAGGAATGCGAGGAAGCTGAGCATCGTCAGGAAATGGATGGAACGGGCGGATTGCCGGCCCCCGAAGATCCGCGCATACCAGGAAAACCTGTTGACCACCGCCGGAGACATCGCGATGCCGGTCGCGATTGCGACCACTCCGAATACGAACACGACCGTAAAATAGGCGATTTGTTGCAGCGCATTGTAGCCATAAAACCCGTTTGGCTCCGGCGGCAAATGGAATGTCGCGTAGTGGACGAAGGTATTCCACGCCTGCGCGACGACCAGCGGCGAAACCGGCACAATCCGCCTCCACTGTTCCGTTGTGAAAAGCATGACGATGAAAACAATGCCCGTGGCAATGAAACCGTGCACATCGATGAAGTGCCACACGCGGGCAAGGCCGATCGTGTGGCGGTAGCCTGGCGTGCCAACGAGAGGCGAGATGTAGCGCGCATCGTCTTTTGCGGTCCAGACGCGATCGCGTGGAACCTTTAAGGGCGTAAACCGAATCCATTCGCTCCCAGGCGTGCATCCATCATTGAAATAAAGACGAGGATGGTCCATCAGGATGGAAAGCCCGCTGCGGATCAGCATCATCACAAAAAGAAAATTGAAGAAGTGGCAGTAGCGTACCCACACGGGAAAGCCATGCGGTCCCGCGAAGTTGTTGGGGTAGATCTGGGGAACAGCCGGAACAGGCGGCATTCCCGCAACTGCGACCTCGATCCAGGCCGCTGCAATCAAAGCTGCGATTACAACGGCGACTCCGATCAGAATGGATGGCCGAATCCAGATCCGAAACCGCCGATCGGGCGGATAGTGAACAGCTCGATGTGCCGCATCGAATGCAATCATTGCTGACGCCGTCAACTCCTGGGCGATGGCACCACCATTGTACGAATTCCCAGGAAATCTTCGTTGTTGCGATGCCCACCCCGATCGCCGTTAAAACCGCTGATGAGTTTTGTGCAGGATGCCAACTATTTAGTGTTCTGCCTCTTTTCGGGAATGGCGCGCCGAACCTCTTTATCGTCCCGCACGAGTTCATGCTCCGATGCAGGCCATTCCACAATCAAAGGTATCGGCAGGATGGGACTAAATCGTCCGCGAAGCGCGAGATCCGGGGAGCGCTTCGGTTGACCCCGTACCATGGTATAGGGTTGAAAATTTCAACATGCGGATTAGCGACCTGGCCGCGCGAGCTGGCGTGAACATTCAGACTCTCAGGTTCTACGAACGCAAGGGGATCCTCCGGCAGCCGCCCCGGACCACCTCGGGATATCGCTCCTATTCGGAGTCCGATTTGAGCAGTGTGCTGTTCGTCCGGCGGTGTCAATTGGTGGGATTCACCTTGAAAGAGATCTGCCAATTAGCGAAACTGCACTCGCAGGACTGTGGGCCGCAAGCGCGCAAGAGCGCGGAGGCCCGGCGTGGAATCCAAGCCATAGCGCGCGAGCGATTGCGGATCATCGACGAGCAGATCGAATCTCTGCGCGGAATGCGATTCCAGCTCCTCGGATTGCTGAAGGAAACCAACGGCGAGCCCGATCCGGTTTGCCCTTTCCGCAAAGCCGAATAAAACTCTTGACTCTATACCGGGGTATCGGGTGCAGAATCACTGCATGAGAAATCTTCTTGTTTGTCTGGCGATTTTCGCCTTCAGCGCGTCCGCCGTGGATCGTCCGGATTTTTCGGGAACCTGGGAGTTCGCTCCCGGCAGGAGTAAGAACATCGGAATGATGGCGGAGATGAACCTGACCGCGATCATCCAGCAGAGTCCCACGGAGATGATCATCCGCAACAAGACCGCCGGTCAGAGTCGGGGGTCCGAGACGCGCTTCGATCTTTCGGGCTCGCCTGTAAAAAACGAAACACCGATGGGCGACAAAGCGGAAACCGTGACCAAATGGGATGGCGACAAACTCGTCACAACCTGGACCAGCCCCGGCGCGGTCGCTGGAACCCAGACGGTCCGCACCGAGACCCGATCGCTATCACCCGATAAGCGCACGATGATCGTGGAATCGGCGCGTGGAAAGAGCGCGCCCATAGTCATGGTCTACGAACGGAAGTAGCGATGCGATCGCGGCTGAGCGCTGCCATCGCCTTGCTGGCCGTACTTTCTGGAGGAGCGCTGTATTATCGCCGATGGCAGATTTCGCAAGCGGCGGCCAAGACGGCGCCGGTTCCCCAGATTGTCTCGCCCGAAAAGCGGCGCATTCAAACGACGGTCACGGCCACGGGAATCCTGAGGCTGCGGACGGGCGCGGAGGTGAAGGTCGGCTCTCAAATCTCCGGCGTGGTCACGAAGCTCAATGTCACCGTGGGATCGCGCGTGAATGAAGGCGATCTGATCGCGGTGATCACCTCGAAGGGACTCGACGAGCGCATTGCCGCCGCCAAGGCTCAAATCGAGATCGACGAGACCGCGCTGCGCAAGATCGATCGTGAGTTGCGGCGCAGCCGCGCTCTGCTCGAATACGGGCTCGTGCCGCGGCAGCAGACCGAGGATCTTCAAGAAGACCTGGACAATGCTCAGGCGAAGCTGGCCAAATCGCGCCGCGATCTGGAGGTGATCGAAAGCGACCTGCCGTATCTCCAGATTCGCGCGCCCATTTCCGGAACGGTCTCATCGGTATCGACGCTCCAGGGGGAAACGGTCGCAGCTTCGTTCGCGGCGCCGACCTTCGTTTCGATCATGGCCGATGACGCGCTGGAACTGATCGCGATGGTGGACGAGACCGATATCGGCGGAGTCCGCCCGAACCAGCCGGTTTCATTCACCGTGCAGACCTACGCTTCACGGGAGTTCCGCGGCGTGGTTGACCGAATCGCGCCCAAAGCCACGATCGTCGCCGGTGTTGTCAACTATGAGGTTGGTATCCGAATCGCCGGATCAATGTCGCTGCTAAAGCCGGATATGACCGCCAACGTGGTGATCCGAACATCGGATCGCCAGGCTCTCGTCATTCCGGATCGGGCCGTCCGGCATGATGGCGAAAGCACCTATGTGACGCTCGCGGATGGAACCAGAAGAGAGGTTGTCGCCGGTTCGCGCGATGGCGGATGGTACGAAATCAAGAGTGGCCTCTCGCTCGACGATCGCGTTATCGCCGATCCACCCAAGGAGCAAAAGTGATTCTGGTCGAAAACATTTCAAAAATACACCGGCGCAACGATGGAGCCCCGGTTCATGCGTTGCGCAACGTGAGCATTTCGATTTCAGCCGGCGAATTCGTGACGATTCGCGGAGCATCGGGATCAGGGAAATCGTCGCTGCTGAACATTCTCGGCTGTCTGGATCGGCCAACGGGCGGCTCGTACCGCCTTGCCGGCGAGGACGTCTCGTCGTACTCCGACCGCAGCCTCGCGCGTATTCGCAACCAAAAGATCGGATTCGTATTCCAGGCATTCCAACTGCTCCCGAGAACCACCGCGGTTGAAAATGTAGAGATTCCGATGGTCTACAGCGGCAGTCGGGTTGATCGGCGGCGCGCGCTGCAAGCGCTCGAAAGGGTGGGACTGGGCGCACGGGCGCGGCACTTTGCGGCGGAACTTTCCGGCGGCGAACAACAGCGTGTCGCCATAGCCCGCGCTCTGATCAACGATCCCGCGCTGGTTCTCGCCGACGAGCCAACGGGCAATCTGGATTTCGCGGCGAGCTCGGAAATCATGCGCATCTTCAAAGAACTCCACGCGGATGGACGCACCATCGTGATGGTGACTCACGACGAATCCATTGCCGCGCATGCCCGTCGCCAAATCCTGCTGAGCGACGGCGCGGTCATCGAGGATGCTGCGATTTGCGCGGAGGAGCGGTGGCAATGAAGAGCATCGAACAGTGCAAACAAGGCATGCGGGCGATCGTGCGCTTCCGGCGGCGATCGGTTTTCATGATGGCGGGAATTGCGATCGGGGTCGCGACGTTGAGCGTGCTGAATTCGATTGGCGAGAATACGCGGCGCGACACGGTGAAGCGCGTGAAGAACATGCTCGGCACTTTCGACACGGTAATGGTGCGGCCCGGAGGAAAGACGCGCGGGATGGTGTCGCTTTCCAACGTCGATCCGTCGTTGAAGTTCGAAGATGCGGCGGCAATCGCGCGCGAAATTGCAGGAGTCAAGCAAGTCGCACGGCTACAGAACGCCTTCGATATCGACGTAAGCTATCGCGATCAGCAGATTTCGCCTGCCGTGTTCGGCGTCTCCGATAATTGGCTGGCGTTACGCGGCGACGAAGTGGAACAAGGCTCGTTTGTTTCCGCCGAAGATGATCGGAGAATGATGCGAGTCGCGGTAATCGGCTCCGATGTCCGCAAAAGTCTGTTTCAGCAGGCATCGCCGATCGGCAAGACGATCCGTATCGGAGGTGTTCCGTTTGAAGTGAAAGGAGTGCTCGCCTCGCGCGGCGCGGGGCCGGCGGGAGCGAGCCTCGACAACATCGTGATCATTCCCGTCTCCACCGCGTCGCGGAGATTGTTCAATCGCGACTTTCTGACGATGATCATCGCGCAGGTAAAAGATCCGGACGATTCGACGAAGGTCGCGGCGGCAATTTCGCGGCTGCTTCGCGAGCGCCATCAGCTCGCGCCCGGCATGCTTGACGATTTCAATATTACCGATCCCCAGGCTGTGCTCGCTCAACTCACAAACGTGAATTCCACCCTCACGATGATCCTGCGCGGAGTTGCTTTTCTGGGGATGTTCGGCGGAGGCGTGGTGATCATGGCCTTGATGACGCTCGGCGTTTCCGAGCGGCGGCGCGAAATCGGATTGCGTCAATCGGTCGGCGCCAATCGCGGCGACATTTTGTTTCAATTTCTGTTTGAGGCGTTTGTTGTGGCCTCATCCGGCGGATTGTTCGGCGCGGCAGTGAGTTGGGGAGGCGTCGAGGCGGTAGCGGCGTACCAGAAGTTACCCGCCGTATTCGACCAGCAAGCGCTTCTTGCCTCGATCGCGCTGGCCGCTATCGTTGGCGTAGTCTTCGGGAGCTACCCGGCATGGAAAGCCTCCCGCGTGGATCCGGTGGCGGCGCTGCGATCATGAGCGTCGCACGGGCAGTTCGCATCTGCTCACGATCTGTTGTTGTTTTGATTCGATTCCCTCTTCGAACGCTGCTGGTCATGCTATCGGCGATGCTTGGCGTGGCGGGCGCCGTGTGTTCGGTGAACTATGCGTTGGGCGGGCGAGAGAAACTGCTCGACCAATTCGAAAGACTTGGGACAAACGTGTTGATCGTGACGCCGCAGCAGAGCCGCCCGATCGCCGGACGTGCGCGAACAGGCACGATCGTGCAGACCCTCGTTCCCGCCGACGTCCGCGCAATTGAAATTGCCAAACTGCCTATCGTCAGGGTATCGGCGACGTTTTCGCGCGCATTTCTGATCAAGGCCGGTGATCTTGCGAAGAACAACACCCCCGTGATCGGCGTCGAGCCGGCGTTCTTCGCGATTAAACATTGGAGCGTCAGGGACGGCGAGATGTTCACCGCCGAACAGGATCGCCGGGCGGCGCGCGTGGTCCTGCTCGGGAGCACGATCGCGCGTGAGGTATTCAATGGATCCGCCGTCGGCATGCGTGTTCTTATCAATCGTGTCCCGTTCGACGTCATGGGCGTGCTCGCGGAACGCGGGCAGGGATTGGATGCATCGAACGAAGATACCCAGGTCTATGTGCCCTTGAGAACCGCCATGCACCGGCTGGCGAACGCCGGCTATTTTAGTAGCGTTCTGCTCGAAGTCGCTCGGCCGGACGATTTAGAGGACACCGGACAACAGATCCGGTCGATCTTGCATAAGAGGCATCCCCGATTGGCGAAGCTGCCGGACGACTTCGAGGTTCAGAATCAGCGGCAAGTGATGGATACTCAGATTGCCGTGTCCTCGAAAATGTATTCGTTCGCGAAATGGATCGGATTCTGCGCCCAACTCGTGGCCGGCCTCGGAGCGCTTTCCATTTCCTGGATTGCGGTTCGCGAACGGACCAACGAAATCGGAACCCGGCGAGCTTTGGGCGCAACTCGCTTCGACGTATTTCTGCAAATCGCCTTCGAGATGATGCTGCCCGCGGGTTTCGGAATCATGTTGGGAGTTGTGGCCGCGAAGCACGCCGGAGATGCGCTCGCAAGCATCGCTTCGCAGCCGCGCGTGTTTGACCAGCAAATCGCGATTGCCGCCTGCGCGCTATCGGCCGCGATCCACACCATCTTCTCCGCCTTACCCGCCAGAGCAGCCGCGCGGCTCGACCCGATGCAGGCGCTTCACTTTGAATGACACGATACAAAAATGCCGATGAATGGTCGGGGCGAGTGGATTCGAACCACCGACCTCCTGGTCCCGAACCAGGCGCTCTAGCCAGGCTGAGCCACGCCCCGAATCTTAACCATTTTAACACGCCGGCGAATCACTGCTCGCTGGCTTCCCTCACCGGCGGCACGCACGGCGGGGGAAGCTTGTTGATCTCGAACCAGAACCACTCCACAGCCGCCAT
>JAJPHS010000085.1 GCA_021325175.1 Terriglobia bacterium | reverse complement strand
GCCACGGCCACCACCGCCCCCGTGGCCAGTCCGCAAAGCGCGGAGATCCAGGCGGGCATTCGCAGCACTCCGAGCATTAACAGCAGCACGAAGATCGGAGCCGCGGCTATGATTGTCGAATAGGCCAGGCTACCCGCGATCGGAGTAAAATTCTGCTGCCACATGGGCCAGCCTCCACTGAGGAACGAAAGGTCTCCGAAGCTTGAACAGGCCGCCGGAGGGTCGGTCGGGATCTTTCGCAAAAATAAATCTAAGGGTTGAGAGCAAACTGCAATTCTCGCATAAAAGTTCCGGCGCAGGCCGGCGAACGCCGCGGGAGCCTCTTGCGGAAATGCTCAGAGCCGCGCGGCCGAGGCGCGTATCGGGATCTGGTGTATTGGTCTGACCTGTAAGCAAATATCCCGATCCTACATCCGCCGGCGAAAGGCTGTCAAGCATCGCTTGCCGCGATTGGCGCGCCGTGTAAAGTTGAAGAAGCAGGTCCGGTGAACCCGCTCGAGGCGCGAATCTTCCCAAACGCGCGCCGCCCTCTTGAAATGAAGCTTCCGATCGACGATCTGCTGCCGCGAATTCTTGAAGAGCTTCGCCATGGGCGCCATCTGGTGATCGAAGCTCCGCCGGGCGCGGGCAAAACCACGCGCGTTCCTCCGGCGCTGCTGGAGCTCGGATGCGGCGAGGTCATCGTGCTCGAACCCAGGCGGCTCGCGGCGCGAATGGCCGCACGCCGGGTCGCCGGCGAAATGCGCGAGCCGGTTGGCGAAACCGTGGGATATCAGATGCGCTTCGAGGATGTGAGCGGCCCGCGAACCCGGCTCCGATTCATGACCGAAGGCGTGCTCACGCGCCGCATGCTCGCCGATCCGCAACTTAAAGGCGTCGAAACCGTGGTGCTCGATGAGTTTCATGAGCGCCATCTCGATAGCGATCTCGCTCTGGCGCTGCTGAAGCGAACCGATAAACGAATCGTCGTGATGTCGGCGACGCTTGATGCCGCGCCGATCGCGCGTTATTTAGATTGTCCGGTGGCGCGATCCCCGGGAAAACTTTTCGAGTTGCGGATCGAATACACGCCGCATTCCGCCTCCCCGCTCGAACAGCAGGTGGCATCCGCGCTGGAGCGGCTGCTCGCGGAAGGTTTGGACGGCGACGTTCTCGTGTTTCTTCCCGGCGCGGCGGAAATTCGCAACGCCGCCCGCGCGATCGAGCGTTTCGGCCTTCTTACGGTTCCCCTGCACGGCGATCTTTCGCCTGAAGAGCAGGATCGTGCCGTCGCTCCCGCCGGGCGGCGCAAAGTGATTCTTTCCACCAACATCGCCGAAAGCTCCATCACTGTCGAAGGCGTTACGGCGGTGATCGATAGCGGATTGGCGCGGATCGCCATCGATTCGCCATGGACCGGACTGCCGTCGCTGAACCTGCACCGCATCAGCCAGGCATCGGCGGCGCAGCGCGCCGGACGCGCGGCGCGAACCGCACCCGGGCGCGTCATTCGCCTGTACACGGCCGAGGATTTTCACCGCCGCCCCATCGCGGATGTCCCGGAAATCCGCCGCCGGGAGCTGTCGCAAATGGTGTTGCAGCTTCGCGCCATGAAAATCGATTCGCTCGATTGGCTGGAAGCTCCGCCGGAGCCTGCGATCGCGGCGGCCAACGCGCTGCTCGATCGTCTGCAAGTGTCGCCGGAAATGGCGCGATTGCCCTTGCCGCCGCGTCTGGCCAAGCTTGCATGGGAAGGGGCGCGCCGCGGCGTTCCCGAATCGGCCTGCAAGATCGCGGCGGTCCTCAGCACGGGCGAGCGGGGCGCGCCGGATGTGCTCGCGCTGGCCGAATCGAATTGGCAGTTGCAAACGCGACGCGTGTTTGAGCAGCTTCGCCGCCTGATTCCGGGCCGCGATCGCGCCGGCGACGCGGAAATTCTGCAAAGCGTGCTCGCGGCGTTTCCCGATCGCGTCGCGCGGCGGCGCAATGCCGATGAAATCCTGCTTGCGTCCGGCGGATCGGCGAGGCGCCGCGACTGCCGCCACGAATTTCTAATCGCGATCGACGTGGAAGAGCGCCGCGAGCACGGACTGCCGCGAGTCCGCCTCACCGCGCCGCTCGAGCCCGAATGGCTGCTCGATCACGCCGTCGAGCGCTCGCGTCTGGAATGGAATCGCGCGGCGGAGCGGGTCGAACAGGTGACTGCGCTGCTCTACGACCAGCTTGTGATCGAGGAAACGCGCGCGCCCGCGCCGCCCTGCGAGGAAACTTCGCGTCTGCTGGCCGAAAAAGCCATGGAAACGGATTTAGGCCGCTTCGCCGATCGCGGCGAATTGAATCAGCTTTGCGCTCGCGCGGCTTTCGCCGGCATCCCGATCGATGTGCCAGCCGCGCTGCGCGAGCTGTGCCGCGGCCGGAACAGTTTCGCCCAGCTCGCCGGACTGCTGGATGCGATTCGCCCGCCGCGCATCGATCAACTCGCGCCGGAACGCTTGGCATTGCCCGGCGGCCGGCGGGTGAAAGTGCATTACGAAGCGGGCCAGCCGCCGTGGATCGAATCGCGCTTGCAGGATTTCTTTGGGCTCCGCGAAACGCCGCGCATCGGCAATACGCCGGTGGTCGTTCATCTGCTCGCGCCCAATCACCGGCCGGTGCAGGTCACCACCGACCTCGCGGGGTTTTGGGATCGGCTTTATCCGCAACTGCGTCGCGAGCTCGCAAGAAAATATCCCAAACATCTGTGGCCGGAAAATCCGTAGTCCGGCGACCGCGGCGTTCAGCGGCGCGGTTTGACGGGCGGGATTGGATGCTCCGCGCGTGATCAATACCGCCGGCCGCCTTCGGCGCGGAGCAAACTGCTAAAATTGCCGGAATGGGGAACGTGCCCGCGATCCAGGCGATTCTGGAGAGCCAGACACAGTGCAAATCGTTCACGCGCGTGACGACAATGCAGTTTTTCCGCGATGAGCAGTCGCGCACGCGTGTTGAGCAAGGTGAGCTCGCCAGCATTCACGATCCGGTTACCGGCCAGAGCTTCACACTGAACCCGGCGAAAAAAATCGCGATTCCAGGGATGCCGAAGATGCCGGGCGTCACTCTGCCGAAAGCTCCGGCAATCCAGGGCATCGCGCTCCCGCAAATGCCGGGGATGCAGATTCCGCAGGCGCCCGGAGGACCGCCGCAGCCGCCGCAGGAAATCGCCCACCTGGGCGAGAAGACGATTGACGGAATCAAAGTTTCCGGGAAGCAGCTTGCGTTTCCGGTTGCGGGCAAGCCGCAATCGCTGGTGGGCGAAGTATGGACCTCGAAGGATCTGAAACTGCCGATTCATTCCACGGTCACCGATCCCTCCACGGGTTGCGTCATGCGGACGCAGATGAAAAACGTGCAGTCCGGCGTGAAGCTCGATCCGGGGATGTTCAAGGTGCCGGCCGATTTCAAAATCGCTTTACCGGCGAAACCGGTATAAAGCAGACCTGGCGGCACGCCTCTGCCCGCACCGCCAGGGTTGGTTCAGGCTGGGAACTCACGACAGCACGGCGCAAACTAATTCGCTTGCGCGGCCATCGCCAAATTTTCAGCGGTCGCGAAGTTTAGATCGTAGATCGTCTGGCACTTGTCCGTATCCGCAAAATCAATCATTATGATGTTCGGCATGGCTCTTTTGATTGTCGCTCCTATGGCCGCAGACTCGGGCGGAAGCGTTCCGTAAAGCGGACTGGTGTACTCGGTATATTGCCTCAGGCCAGATCTCCAAAGCGTCCTCATTCTTTCCACGTTCGGAGGAGTCCACATTTTTTGATTCCGCTTCTTGATGCTTTCCATGAGTCCGGTGGTGGTCCAATACATCATCCGGATTACCTCGGGAGGAAAAACTTCGGCTCGCTCCAGAATTTTTCGCTGCCCGGATACATTTTGCGATATTTTGTCAAATGGCTTGAATGGCGACGTGCCCCCCTTTCCGAAATATTGGAGCCCGTCGAAAGTTTTCTGGTAGGCCGCTCCTTCCCGGTTGCAGAGATTTTTCCAGCCAAGGATCCCATCGTGCGCCGAGAATGTATCTCTAACCTCATTAAGCCCGCTCATCGGGAACAGCACAATGACCTTACCGGCCAACTGCGAGATCCGGGTGGTGTTTAGGTTGCCCGCCCCCCTGTATATGACATCGCCCAGGGTAAAAACACAAGTTTGGGCGATGAGTCGCCAGTTTGTGGACTTATCAAATTTAAGCAGCAAAAATTCACGTTGGCCCGCGCCCGTAACGAACTCCTTGGCGTCCTCGAGTATCTTTTCGAGTCCGAAGCCGAACGCACCGGCCCGCAGTTTTGTTCGCTGCAAAGACACGTTGCCGACCCCGTCGAGCCAGCGCATTTTTTGCTCCTTCTTCTGGAAGACGCCGTCGGCATGAAATGCCTTGAGCTCCGCCTTCTTTGGCTCACCGGGACCTCCCGGGACGGTCGCGGCGGCAATTCGGAGGTCAAAAAAGCGGACTCCACAATACGCCTGTACGAAGATGTCCACGTGCTGCGTTTGAACGTTCCCTCCGCCGCGAGTGATCGCCGCATCATGACTTCCTGCGATGACGATTTCACTCAACGTTTTATTCCCACCTAAATCGCTATACTGGATCACGTATTTAACCTCCTTCTACTCCTCTTTTCTCCTGCTTGTTCCAACCCGGCCGGGCTTGCGTAATGACCGGCCGATCCAAATTTTTCCCACTGGGGCGACCATCAATCCAGCATCACGACCAGCAGTTCCAACTCGGGTCTGGCGATATCTTCCGGCACGAAAATCGAAATCTTCTGCGATTTGACCACTCCATCCCACAGCACGCCGCTCTGATTCAGCGCGAAATACTGGCGGGATAATTTCACGGGAACGGAAGCCGGAGGAACCGCGGTGTGGCGCAGCGAAATCCCCGGCAGCGCGTTGCGGATCAGGCGGTGAATTTCGGCGGGCGAGGAAGCCTTGAACAGTTTCGGCACTTGTTTGATGACATCCTCGACGCCCATCTGCGCGCTTACGGAAAGATAAAATTGCGTTTTCTTGAAGTACTCTTCCGCGATTTCGCCGGACCACACCGATTTTTCGGTGAGCGACAGCGGGATGGCGATGCACTTGGATGGGATGGCGGTTTCGAGCAGAATCCGGATCTTCTCGTCCAGCTCGGTAAAACATTTTCCGAGATTTTCGTGGTCGTAATCGGGAAGATTACGCGCGTGCTCCTCCAGCGAAAAGCTGGAAAGAGCGCCGGCTAGCCCGAGCATGATCAGGTACATCATCTCCGGATGACGCCGCCGCGCCGTCCATAAATGCTTCAATTGCGGAAGATAGGTGTTGGCAGTGTGCAGCAGCCAGAAATTCGCCGTATCGCCGGGACCGAATTCGGCCAGACTGCGCCCGCCCTGCCTGCGCATATTGGAAAGCGAGGCCGATTTCGCCGCCAGCAGCTCGATCAGGCGGCGGAGCATGAGCAGCAGGTACTCGCTGGAATCGATGGAAAGCGCGGCGGGAATGAAATCGGGGCGCACGATATAGGTTCCGGCGGCGCTGCGCGTGACGCAGGCAATCCGCAGCGAGACGGCGCCGTCCAGCGATTCGCCGCCGAACACGATGCGAAAATTTTTTCGCGCGAGCTGCACCGGCTTCTGCTCCTGTCCGCCGGCTTCGTCCAGAATCATGCGGGTTTCGGCGATGTAGCGGGTTCCGGCGTCGGCCGCCGGCTGCCCGTTCTGGACGGTGATGTTCCTGCCGCGCGGCTTGGCCTCGGGAACGGCGAGAAAAACCTCCAGTTCAGGATCGGTGGGCGCAAAATATTCGCTGATCTCGCGGCCGGGAGGCGGCTCATCCGATTCCGGAATATTAAAAATCAGCCCGTCGGGAAAAATTCCCCGGCAGTGGCGGAGCGTGAAGATTCCGTTTGAAAGCGCCTCCAGGTCGATCGACAGACCGGCCAGACCCCAGTTGCAGGAAGAGGAGCAATTCGCCCGGAAGTGAATGTGCTGCTCGAAATATTCGTCCTGCGCCTGAAAATGTTGCGGCGTCAGGAACATCCCCTTGGTCCAGACGACGCGCTGCAATTGCTTCATAGGTAACGAATCCTAAGTATACAGGGAGCCCATCAGCCGACCAATACCATTGGATCGCCCACGATAATCACGCCGCCATGCTCGGTCATGTCGCCCAGGCGAGCCGCGGGGAGACCGCAAATCAGCACCGTCGGCGAGCCTTCGGCGATCGCGTCCGGCGGACCCACGCACGTCGCGATATCGGTGACGCGCGCCGCCGGCAGTCCCCCGATCAACACGGTGACGGCGCAAGGCGGAATAATCGGTCCGCCGACGTGCGGCACCGGACCGGGATCAACCATGGGGCAGGCGTGCATGTCTGTAACGCGGGCTGCGGGCATTCCCATATCAGGCGTCCTTCTCCCAGATCTTCAGATCATTGGCGCGGCGCATTCCGGCGTCGAAAAATTCGCGCAGCAGCCCGGCGGCGCGCAGCGGCTCCAGCGCCACGGCCAGCGCGATCGCTCCGGCGGCCATTTTTCCGCAAAGCGAGCGCGGCGCCTCCGGCGAGACCGGAGAATCGGCCGGGCCGATGCTTCCGCCGCTGTAAAAGACGGCCATGCCGAGACATCCGGCGGGCGTGGCGATTCCGGCGCGATCGGCCGCCTCGCGCACCGCGCGCCGGCGCTGCTCGTCCGGTTCGCCCAGCCATTTTTCGATCGCCTCCAGGACTTGGCCCGCGCCCGGTTTTTTCACTACCGGTTCCACGGCGCGAATGGACGATAGCGCCCACGCGATCGCCTCCGCCCGCGGCAGCGCCTGCGCCAGCGCGCCGATGGCGGCCCGAATCTCGCCGCCGCGCACGATCTGTTCGAGCATGGTGCGCGCCGGCAAGCCGGATTGCGCCAACTGGCGCGCGCTGTCGTTCAATTCCGCGAGATCGCAAAGTTCCTGTGCCGTCATCTCTCAGTTGATCATCGTAATGCTGCCGGTCAAGCTCAGCTCTCCGTCGGCGGTCACCTCAATGATCGGCGCCTCGGCGGAAATCTGAATCTGGCCCTGGACGGTGATGTTTAAACCGGAAATGGTGATTCCCATCTGATTAATCACAATGCTGTTTTCTCCGACCTTCAGGGTGATCGATTGAAGCGCCTCGGTGGAAATCGAGCCCAGATCGGCCTTGGTGCTCTGATTCCCCATTTTCAGCTCGATACTTTGGTTGCCGGTGTTGAGCGTGATGGTCTCGTTGCCCTGATCGACCGTTTTGGTTTCGTTCTGCGTGATGGTCGTGGTGCGGTTGTTGCCGACCGTGCGCGTTTCATCGTGCTCCACTTCGGTGGTCAGATCTTTTTCGGCGTGCAGCAGCACCATTTCGCTGCCCATTTTGTCCTCGAAGCGAAGCTCGTTGCAGTTGGATCCGCTTCCTCCCTTGGAGCTGCGCGTTTTGATGCCGCTCTGCGTCTGATAGGCGGGAAGAGCGTAAGGCGGCATCTGTTCGGCGTTGTAAACGCGCCCGGTAATGAGCGGGCGATCCGGATCGCCTTCGAGAAATTCGACGATCACTTCCTGGCCGATGCGCGGCAAAAAAATCGCGCCCCAGTTCTTGCCGGCCCATTCCTGGCTCACGCGAACCCAGCAGGAGCTTTTCTCGTCCCTTTTCCCGACGCGGTCCCAATGGAATTGAACTTTGACGCGTCCGTATTGATCGCAGTAAATTTCTTCGCCGCTGGGGCCAACCACCACGGCCGTCTGGAGCCCGGCGATCACCGGCTTGGGAGTGAGGCGCGGCGGCCGGTAAGGGACGGAAACCGGAATGGCCTCGAACTCG
The DNA here is from genome assembly GCA_021325175.1 of Terriglobia bacterium. Taxonomy (GTDB): domain Bacteria; phylum Acidobacteriota; class Terriglobia; order Bryobacterales; family Bryobacteraceae; genus Palsa-187. The sequence goes on along the minus strand of JAJPHS010000085.1, from coordinate 45,908 downwards.
TTGACATAGTCGGCGCGATCCTCCGGCGTCGTCTCAAATGAGCTGGTCTTCATCGTCAGGCGCAGCGCGGTGATCAGATAATCGACGTTGAGATCCTCGCGGTAATGATCCTGAAGGGTGAACGTGAATCCGGCGATAAAGGCGCGCGCGCCGCCCGATCCGCGGATAATCTTTTCCGCCGTTTCCCGCTCCTCCAGGCGAAGGCGCGCGTAGCGCTCGCCGGCGTCGCGATCGTCGTATTTGCCGGGATAGTCGTAGATTTCTTCGCCGTCCTGGCCCTCGGCGTTGACCATCAGGTTATTGCTCGGCGTGGTGAAATTGTAGTCCTCAAGCGTCACCAAACCCGGCTCGGCGGCGACGGTGTACTCGAGCTTTTCGATGACGTCGTCCTCAAGAGACGAGGTCTGCTCCACCCACACCCGCGCGGTACTCTGATCGGGGCATGGATCGCATCCCGAGACGTTGTCGGTGAGCACCAGCTCGTGTTTGTCGGCGCTGTGCCTGAAGTAATAAAAAATTCCTTCCTCTTCGAGCAAGCGCGACACGAAATCGAGCGAGGACTCCCGGTACTGCACGCAGTATTCCCGCGGGCTGTACGATCCGTACAAAGCCAGCGAAAAATCGGTGAATCCGTGGTCGGTGAAAATCTTCTCCACGATATCGGGCACGGACATGTTTTGAAAAATCCTACAATCCCGGTAGAGCGACAGGAACCACAGCCACGGGCGAATCACGGCCTGATATGAAGTAATCATGTCCTTCCGGCCGCGCTGCACGAAATGGCTGACGCGGCCGTGGATGAAGCGCGAAGCCCCACTCGCCAGATCGATCTCGACGTGAACCGGTTTGCGGATCAGGCTGCTCGCCGAGATCGAATTGTTTTCGCTGAGCATATCCAGGCGGAATTCAAAGGGCCGCGAAATCGCTTCGCTCCCGCCGATGTTTTCCAGCACCAGAACGTCGGGGCCGAGCGGGGTATAAACCCGCATCGGCCGCTGGGCTTGTGTGAACGAAGAGGCCATTGGTCAGCGCTCAGGAATAAGAGTAGGTAAATTCGCCGTTCTCCCCGATGCCGGTGCGAATTCCCTGCGGCTTGCGTCCTTCGGCGATATGCTCCAGCAGCTTCCGCGAAATTTCCGGAAGCAGCGAGTTGGTGAGAATATTATCGATGTTTCTCGCGCCGCTCTCGACCTCCGTGCAGCGGCGCGCCACCTCCTCGACCAGCGCGTCGTCATAGGAGAAATCGATCTTGTGCGTTTCAAGCAGCCGCCGCTTGATCTTTTCGAGCTTCAAAAGCACGATGCGCTTCAAGGCTTCATCGCGCACCGGGAAATACGGAATGATCACCAGCCGACCCAGAAACGCGGGCTTGAAGATTTTATCAAGCTCCGGTTTGAGCGCCTTGACCAGCCCCTGATGGCTCGGCATGGTCTCGGGATCGGCGGTAAGCTTCATCACGGTTTCCGTGCCGGCATTGGTGGTCAGGATAATGATGGTGTTCTTGAAATCGATCTGGCGTCCTTCGCCGTCTTCCATCACGCCCTTATCGAAAACCTGGAAGAACAGTTCGAGCACGTCGGGATGCGCCTTTTCCACTTCATCCAGCAGAACGACCGAATAGGGCCGGCGCCGCACCGCTTCGGTCAGCACGCCGCCCTCGCCGTAGCCGACATATCCCGGGGGCGAGCCTTTGAGCGTCGAAACGGTGTGCGCCTCCTGAAATTCGCTCATATTAATCGTGATCAGATTGCGCTCGCCGCCATAGAGCAGCTCGCTCAGCGCCAGCGCGGTTTCGGTTTTGCCGACGCCGGACGGTCCGGCGAGCAGAAATACGCCGACCGGCTTGCCGGGATCCTCAATGCCGGCGCGCGAGGTGCGGATGCGCATCGAAATCACCTGTAAAGCGTGATCCTGCCCGATGACGCGCGCCCCCAGCCGCTGCTCGAGCGACAGCGCGACCTGCACTTCATCGGTCATCATCTTTCCCACCGGAATGCCGGTGCAGCCGGAGATCACCTCGCCCACCAGGTTGGCATCCACGGCGACGCGCATCATCGGCGATTCCCCCTGCACGGCTTCGAGCTCGTTGTACAGTTTGCCGAGCTCCTGGCGCAGCGCCGCCGGATCGATGGCCGGCTGCGCCGCGGTTCCCGATTCGCCCGCCGGGGCCGGATGCGCCGCCGCCTCAAGCTGGGTCCGAATCTGGCGAATCCGCGCAACCAGATCGCGCTCCTTTTCCCATTGCGCGCTCAAGCCAGCAAGGCGCTGTTCGGTGTTCGATTTGAGCGAGGCCAGCGCGGCCAGCCGGTCGGAGTGATCCGCGCCGGCCGACGACTCGCGCTCGAGCACGCGGATCTGAACGGCGACATCGTCCAGAACGCGGTGGCAATCCTCAATCGGACCGGGCGTGACATTCTGGCCCAGCGCCAGGCGCGCGCAAGCGGTATCGAGCACGCTGACCGCTTTATCGGGAAGCTGGCGATCCGGCAGATAACGATGCGACAGCTTCACCGCGGCTTCCAAGCCTTCCTCCAGAATGCGCACCTGGTGATGATTTTCGAGCGCCGGAATGATCCCGCGCAGCATCATCGAGCATTTTTTCTCATCCGGCTCGTCGACTTTCACCATTTGAAAGCGCCGCGTCAGCGCCGGATCTTTTTCGAAGTATTTCTTGTACTCGGACCATGTCGTCGCCGCCAGCGTTCGCAGCTCGCCGCGCGCGAGCGCGGGTTTCAACAGATTGGCCGCGTCGTTTTGCCCGGCCGCGCCGCCCGCGCCGATCATGGTGTGCGCTTCATCGATGAACAGAATGATCGGCGCCGGCGAGGATTTCACCTCTTCGATGAGGCCCTTGAGCCGATTTTCGAATTCGCCCTTGACGCCCGCGCCGGCTTGCAGCAGCGCCAGGTCCAGCATCCGGAGATTGACGTTCTTCAACACCTGGGGCACGTCGCCTTGCGCGATGCGCAGCGCGAATCCCTCGACGACCGCGGTTTTGCCCACGCCCGCTTCGCCCACCAGAATCGGATTATTCTGCCGCCACCGGGTCAGAATATCGACCACCTGGCGGATTTCGAAGTCGCGGCCCAGCACCGGATCGATTTTTCCCTTTCTGGCGCGCTCGGTCAGATCGATGGTGAACTGATCGAGATTCGGAGTCTTGCCTCCCGCCCCGCGCGGCGCGGGCTCCCCGTCGCCGCCCGCCGCGCTGGCCGAAAAATCCTTCTCGTGTGAAGTCGCGGTGATGTTGAGAAAATCCTGTTTGAGGCCGTCGGCGTTGATTTTCGGCAGTTCTCGGCTGACGTCGCGAATCACGCGATTCAGCTCTTCATCGCTGAGCAGTGCCAGAATGGTGTGTCCGGTGCGAATCTGCGTGGCGCCGAACTCCAGCGACCCGATGGTCCAGGCATGCTGGAACATGCGCACCAGCGTGGGACTCAGCGCCGGATTGCGCGCGTTTCCCGACTTAAGGTGGTCGAGCGAGCGCGTCAGCTCCGCCGCCAGCCGCGAACGGTCGATGCCATAGTGTTTGACAATCGCGGCGAAGTCGCCTTCATTCTGGTCGAGCAGCTTCATCAAGTAGTGCTCGATCTCCACGTCATAATGAGTCCGCGAAAGACAGAGGCCGGCGGCGGCTTCCAGCGCGGCCCGCGACTCGCTGTTGCATTTCCCGATCAGTGCTTTTAAATTTACGCCCATGATTCTTCTCCCAAGGAAACGATCGCGTCCTCCGGATCGCGATCGAACTCTTCTGTTTTCGCCCAGGAACACAATCCCAGCGGAAGCCCGGTAGCGCCGCCGAGCTCGTATTCCGGCACCTCGGCGCGCGCAAGCACCAGTTGCGCGTCGAAATCCACCTGGCCGCCGGAATAAAACCGCGTCAGCGCGCGCAGCGCGCGGCAGCCGGCCGAGCCCGGCAGAAATTCGCGGTAGCGCTCGAGTGTAAGCGGTCCAAGCCGGATGCGCGCTTTCGAGGCATGATCCCACACCTGATCGCCGGCTACGGCTCCCAGGCCAAGCTGCCGCGCCGGGCTCTCTTCCGGGATCATCTCGCATTGCGATTCTCGCGGCAAATCGTGCCAGGCGCCCACGAATTGCAGCACCTCGGCTGGAACGCCGAAATAATCCTCGATTACGTTCTTCAACGCCGATGCCGAGCGCGGTTGCAGCCCCAGCAGGCCCGCGTAATAGACCAGCGCCTGATCCGGAATGTCCTGCCGTTTTTCGAGTCCCGCCGTGCCGATTCCGGTGAGATCCTTGAGGTACGGCGCCACGCCGCCGTCTTCGGTGTAGGAGGCCGCCACGCGGTACTTGCGCTGCGCGCGGTAGAACAGCGAGATCACGCGATGATGGAAAAGATCGAGAAAATCGGCGATGGCGCGATCCCGCGCCCAGCGCCGCTCAATCACCGCGACCGTATAAATGTGCGGCAGAACGCCGGACGGACCGGTGAGTCCCATAAAGTTCACTGCGACCACCGGCGGCCGGTCATCCGGCCATTCGATGGACTGAATCTCGCTCGCCGGGAAAATCAGGCGGTGGTTCACCGTGAACCGCGCGATTTCGCTGGAGGGATGCGCGAAGAAACCGACCGGCTCGCGATGCGGATAAACCCGCTCGAGCAACTGCACCGCCTGGAAAAACTCCACTTCGCAAGGGCTCGATTCCAGGAGCCGCAGCAGATGGGTCTCGGCGGCGCTCAAATCAGCACCCGATCGCCCGTCCGGGGTTGCCATTGGCGGAGCACCTCCTTTCGCTGCCGCGTGCGGGCGGCCAGAATCGTGAAGCTGTTCAGCGACACGTAATGTCCCAGAAAGCGCTCCAGCAGGCTCGCGAACAGGTAGACTCCGGCGCCGGTGAACTGCTCCTCGTCAAAGTCGATCTCGACGCGGCGCCCGCGCACGAAACTCACCCCTTCCTCGGAAGTGATCTGGGTCAGCGCCGGACGGCTGCTCACGTTGACGATGCCCTGGATCTGCCGCTCATGAAACGCCAGATCGGCGAAATTATACAGCCGCAGCATTTCCCGCAGCGCCCCGGCCCCGCCTTCGACGATGGACAGATAATTCAGCGAAAGCTGCGAAATGAGCCGCCAATGCAGCGATTTTCCGAGCGGCGGCTGGATTACCGCCGTGGGTTTCAGCAGCGCCACGGCGCCGCGTACCGGGCCGCCGCCCTCCAGCTCGAAATCGGAATCCGTCGCGCCGAACGGCAGGCGACTGGGCAGGTCGCGGTTGAAGCAGGTCAGCCGCAGGGTCAGCGAATCTTCTTCGGGCAGCGCTGGCCGGCCGGTCAGATCGGCGAAGGACAGATACATGTCCGTCGCGCCGTCGGTGCGCCAGCCGCAATGCCTGCGCGTCGCAAACCAGAACGCGCGTGCCGAGGTCGAATCGTGATGGAACGAGTACAGCGGGGCATAGCGCGTGGCGCTGGAGGCGCGCGGCTTCACGCCCAGCACCTCGTCGATCGAAAACGTCTCCATGCTCTGCCGCCGCCGCGCGTCGGGCACCACCAGATATTCGTGAACGCGCTGGCTTAACAGAATCGGCTCCGAGGTTTGCTCAAACAGGTTGATCACCGGCGTGCAGCCGAGCCGCAGCGTCTCGGCGCCGACCCCCGTTTCGAGAAGCTGCTGCCGCTCGCCGCGCTCAAACGGCGAAAACAGAATCAGCACTTCGGCCGCGCCGCCGAAACCGGCGCGCGTTACGCGCTCCAGCCCGTGCAGATCGTAAAACAAAAATTTTTGCGGGAACGCAAAATATTCCTGAAGCAGGCGATATCCGCTGAAGGAGCGCTTGGGATAAGGCAGCAGCGCCTCATCTTCGCGGAAGCCCGCCGGCTGGAGCGCGCTGGCCGGCAGCACCACCGGCGGGCGCTTCGACCCCGGCGCCAGATCGCGCACCACGATCTGCCGCACGTTATTGCCGAGCAGCTCATAGAGCGTGTACGCCAGGTTGCTTTCGGCATTGATAAACAGGCGCAGCGATTGGAGCTGGTCGAGCTTGTCAAACGTGATGTCCTGGAAGCAGCGGAGCTCAAGCCTGAGCACCGCGCGGGTTTCCGGGCCGGTGCGGAGCAACGGGTGGATGCGTTCCGGCGTTTTCCATTCCGCCGATTCGATTGCGAGCGGCCACAACGTGGTGTCGTAGCAGGTCCGGAACTTGCAAGGCGCGCCGGCGACCGGCCGCGAGTACAGCAGGGACTGCCGCGGGATCTCGAATCCGGTGGTCAGCTTGCCCTGTTCCGGATCGCTGCGAAATTCGACCACCGAAACCGACGGAATCGGCCGAACGTAATGCGGATAAACCACCTCGAGCAGCGATTGCGAAATCTCCGGCAGATCGTCGTCGAGCTTCAGATGAATGCGCGCGGCGAGAAAGGCGAATCCCTCCAGCAGCCGCTCCACGTGCGGATCCTCGCACTTGGTCGGCTCCAGTTGCAGGCGGGAAGCGATTTTCGGATAGCGCTCGGCGAATTCCGCTCCGCTCTGGCGCAGAAACGTCAGTTCTCGCTCGTAATATTCGAGCAGTTCATCGCGCACCGGAATCCCCTTGGATCAAATATTCGCCCGAGGCCAAATCCAAAACGGTATCGAACGTGACGCGCTCCGGAGTGGGGTCCATCTTGAGCAGCGCCTGAATCATGAAACGGATCTGGCGCGCTTCGCCGTTGGGTGTTCCCTTTTCCTGGACCTGCACCGCGCTGAGCCGCGGCTCAAATGTGGCGATGGACTGTTCAATCATGCTGCGCAGCCGCGCCCGCGCCTTGGGATCGTCGGCGCTCAGCGACGTAATATCGCCCAGACCGTAGGTGTACAGCGAAGCCTTCAATTCGCGCAGCCCCTCCGGCGGCGGCACCGCGACCGAGCGCGTGTTGAGCAGCCACTCCAGATCGCGCCGCACTGCGGCCTTAAGCATCCGGACCGATTGCGCTCTGCTGATCGCTTCATCGGCGGCGCCATGGTCGCGATCCATCAAACGATCGAGCACGGATTGCTGAACCAGACGATGCTCTTCCCTGGCCATGAATTACACCGGGCACTTCAGCGCCTGGATAGGGTCCAGGCGGCAGATCCGCAGATAGAGATTTTGCCGCATTCCGGCGTCGCCGTCCTGGGCGTGCAGAGCGCGATAGAGCAGCGCCAGCGGCTCGGCGACCATCTCCCCGCTTTCCCATTCCTCCAGCTTGTAATTATCGATCTGCGCGATCAAATCCTCGAGAATCGGCTGCGCGATGGCCTCGCGCCCGGCCTCCACCAGCACCGCCGCCAGTTGCGTTTTGCGCCGGAAACGGCCGCGCGTGGTCGACTCCTGGGCCTGCTGCCGCTTGAGCAGCTCCACAGCCTCCTCGGTCCGCCCCGCGCGCGCGATGCTGAAGACCTCAAGATCGTCAAACTCCGTCGCCGCGCCGTCGCGGTCGGCTTGGCTGGCGCGCGGCGGGGCGCCATCGCTCAACTCCGTCATCAGCCACTCCCGAGTCTCGCTGTTGGCCGTCGGCGTATCGTCCATCATCGTCATCTCAAGCAGTTCGGGAACATCGGCCAGATAGGCGCGCAGCGCGTTGCGCAGAGCGGACTCGACCGCGGCGTAGTCCGGACCGAGTTTCGAGCAGGCAAGCAGGATATAACGCTGTAGATCCAGCCATCCCCGGCCGCAGGGCTGCCCCATCGCGTTTTCCCCGGCTTCCAGCAGCGCCGCCCATTTCCCATCAAGCAGCAGCAGCTTGAGCTGGCTGCGCAATTGGGTGGTGGGAGCCTGAAGCAGGCGCGGGTCCGGCTTTCCGCGCGAAGCCCGCACCTCGCCCCAGCGCAGCCCGCGCAGAATCAGGTACGGCGCCGGATTGAACGGCTCGGCGGCGCGCAAATAGCGCGCGGCCGAAATCAGCCGGGTGATGGCGTCATCGCGCGACACCGGCTCGACCGTCAAAGAACCCGCCGCGGCCGCTTCCGCCGCGGCCTCCTGCGCTGCGCCCGCGGCCGGTTCGGCTTCCACCGGGTCGGGATCGATCTCCAGCTTTTTCTTCAACAGCGAAGCCGCCACAGCGTAAACTTCTTCGAGCGCCTTACGCGTCGGGCCGAAGTTCGGCATGGCATCGCCGAATCGTTCGTCCATCTGTTCGATTTCGGCGATGCGCTTCAGCGACGCGGATATATCGGCGACGATCTGTTTGTAAAACGCCTTGGGAGTTTCCTCGAACGCCTTATCCCAGGCCTCCCCTGCCAGCTTCCCTTCGGCGATCGCCTGCTCCCGCGCCTTCCGCTTGTCCGGGTCGGTGGTCGCCTCATAGCCGACGATCAACTGCGATTCGTTGTACTTGAAAAAATCGTAGCCGGCGCGCACCAGCGGCACGCTGCGGACCGCGATATCCAGCTTCAGCCCGATCCAGGATAACGGCGCCGCGCGCAGTTCGACGTCGCCATCCTCGATTTCCGGATAAAGCGTGTCCCAGAATTTTTCAAGCAAGCCGCAAATCAGATCCAGGCCGGCGCGCAGCCCGGCGTAGCCTTCCTGCTTCAGCGCGGCTTCGAGAAGCCACGCCGCGATTTGCAGATCCTTGGACTGCTTGGCAACAACGTTACTGCACAGCCGGAAAACGAGCGGCCAGTCCGCGGTTTTCCGCGCGTGCTCCCAGTGGCCCTGCGGAGCCTCGTCCTCCTGCCGGCGAGCCTCCTTGATCTCGTCATAGATCGGCTCGTAACGCAGATCCGCGCCGGACGGATTATCGCCGGGAATCGGAGCGAGCAGTTCCTCCAAATTCAACGGCATAATCAGGACGCGGCCGTGCCGGCGCGGGAGATGCGAAGCTCGCGAATCGACAGCAGCGGAACCTGCTCGCCATCGATGGCCAGCATTTTTTGCCCTACGGGGGCGAAATCGCCGTCGGGAAGATCCACCCAGTCCGTCGCGCGGCCCAGCCGGATCTCGTCGTCATCCGATTCAAACGACAGCGGCGCAAGCGACGGCAGAAGAATCTCGCCCAGCTCCTGCCCGCGGAAATCCTCGCTCGTGGTGAGCAGCGCCGGCGTCCACAACAGGTCCCGCAGGCGCTTGGGAGGTTCGATTTTCAGGCTCGCCACGTGGGCCCAGGGGAGCCACAAATACTGGCCCGCGGCGAATACCTCCAGCCGCGCCCCAATTCGCGGATCGCCATCCTCGATGGAGTGAAACGGCTTGCCGTTTAAAGTGCCGCTGATCTCGACAGCGGGCGCCGCCTCCAGCGGAAAGGTCCTGGAGCGGAACATTTCCGCCCGCAAACGTTCCGCGTGCAAAGCGCTGCGGTAAAGCAGTGCCCCCATTCCCGCCTCGGGCCCGCCCGAACTCAGGATATCGAGTTGTTTTTCCGCGCGGTCGAAATTTCCGGCAAAGCACAGCAGTTCAAAAAGAAAGACACGGCGCTGGGAATCGGAGGGATTGTCCCGCAACTCACTGCCCAGCGCCTCGATCGCTGCTTGTAGCTTTCCGGCGTCGAAAAGCTGCCGGGAAGTCATAAAATTTAGGACGACGCGGCAGCCTTGGTGAGGTCCCAGGAGCCGATATTTCCGGCGCTCACCGTGCCCTTCTTGGTGTCCTGCTTGAAGTATTGGATCTTGACCGCGGCGAACGCGATACTGATGCTCTCGGTCGGCGTATCATCTCCACCGCTTGTACCGCTCCATTGAATCGACTCGATCATGACGTCGGTGAAGTCGTATTCAAGGAACGTCGCCTGTTTGCCCGAGGTCCCGGTCGCCTTGCGCATCACTACCTTCGCCTTTTCGTAGTGCTGGCCGCTACAGCAGGCGCCGAACAGCAGCGGGCTGGCGTTGTCGGTCTTCTTCATAACGTTGAACGAGCTGACGCTGACTTTTCCCGCCGAAAGTCCGCCGCTATGCGTGCCCACTGAGGTCGGATTACTGGCCCCCCAGCTGAAGCTGAAAATTTCAAACCAGCCCGTGGGCGGAGTGAGATCCGCCGCGGTTGCTTCTCCTTCGATCGTGGGGCTGCCACCGTCGAAACGTAAATAAGTATCGAATGCCATTTATCTTCTCCTTCTCGCTTTCTGTTGATGAATGAACCGCTTACTTGGCCGGCTGGGGCAGATCCGCCACCAGACGCATGGAAATCGTCAACTCATCCAACTGGAAGTGCGGCCGCAAAAAGGCCACGGCGCGATAGCAGCCTGGTTTGCCCGGGATCTCCATAACCTCCACGCGGGCTTCCTTAAGCGGCTTCTGCGCTTTCACCGAAAACGCGGCGTTGTCGTTGGGCACCACGTAGTTCTGGATCCAGGTGTTTAAAAACACCTCCGCATCCTGGCGCGACATATAGCCGCCGATTTTGTCCCGCATCATCGCCTTCAGATAATGCGCGAAACGCGAAACCGCGAAAATATAGGGCAACTGCGCGGAGATGCGCGCGTTGGCCGTCGCCGCGGGCTGATCATAGACCTTCGGCTTCTGCGCCGACTGCACGCTGAAAAACGCCGCGTAATCGGTCCCCTTGCAGTGCACCAGCGGAATAAATCCCAAATCCGCCAGCTCCTTTTCCCGCCGATCGGTGATGGGCGCTTCGGTCGGGCACTTCATCGCCACGTCGCCTTCGCCGGTCCGGAAGGTGTGCACCGGCAAACCCTCCACTAATCCGCCGCTTTCGACGCCGCGGATGCAGGCGCACCAGCCGTATTGCGCGAAAGCCGCGGTCAGCCTCGCTCCCAGCGCCCAGGCCGCATTGCCCCACAAATATTTGGAATGATCGGTTCCGTCGACCTTCTCTTCGTAATTGAAACCTTCCACCGGAACCGTGTCCTTGCCGTAGGGCAGGCGTAGCAGAATGCGCGGGCAGGTCAAGCCAATGTAGCGCGAATCCTCGCTTTGCCGGAACCCTTTCCAGCGGGCGTATTCCGTGGTATCGAAAACACGGCCCAGGTCGCGCGGAGCGTCGATTTCGGTATAGCTTTCGAGGTTGAACATCTCGGGCGAGGCGGCGGTGAGAAAGGGTGCGTGCGCCGCCGCGGCCACCTGCGAAATTTTTTCGAGCAGCTCGATATCCTGGCCGCCCTTGCTGAATTCGTAGTCGCCGATGAGCGCCCCGAACGGCGATCCGCCAAAGACGCCGAATTCCTCTTCGTACACCTTCTTGAACAAGGCGCTCTGGTCGAACTCGGGGGCGCGCTGCAAGTCCCGCAGCAGCTCTTTCTTGTTGACGTTGAGAACCTTGATCTTGAGTTTTTCGCTGGTTTCGGTGTTGCTGACCAGATACTTGAGGCCGCGCCAGGTGGCTTCCAGCTTCTGAAACTCCGGCGCGTGCATCACCTCGTTCAACTGAATGGAGATCAAATGATCGAGCTGCGCGATGCGCGCGTTGATCATCGCGTCGGTGTCGCGGGCGAGCGTAATCGTGCCCTGTAGCACCTCCTTGACGAATTGCTTGATGAGATCCTTGCCCCGGTCGCGCGCCGCCTCATCCTTGGCCAGGCGTCCATCTTCAACGATCGAGTCCAGCAGACTTTTTTCCTGTGTTGTTTCAGCGGCCGCCGCCGGCACAGCCTGTTGGGGATCAGCCATTGTTTGCGCCCTCCACTTCCAGCTTCAGCTTCTTCATTTTTTCTTCGCTCTTGACGGTTTCGAGCAGAATATCGTCCAGTTTTTCGTTGCCCTGGAGACTGCCGCGCAGATCGGCCAGCTTGGTGCGCAGCTCCAGCATCTCACGCAGCGGCTTCACCTGGCGGGCTACGTTTTCCGGCTCGAAATCGTCCATGCTCTGAAAATGCAGGTTCACCCCGATGCGCCCGGCATCCGGATCCTCGCTCAATTTGTTCTCGACGAAGTAAGACAGATGAGGCTTCATGCTGGCCAGCACGCTGTCGAAGTTATCGAGAGTGACCTCCACAAATTTGCGATCTTTCAAACGAGCCAGCGGCTCTTCCGGCTGGCCGGTGAAATCGCCAAGAACGCCCATTACAAAAGGCAATTCCTTCAGTTCGATGGCATTGCCAACTTCTACGTCGTAGGTGATTTGAACTCTGGGCGGGCGGACCCGCTCCAGCTTCTTGTTTATGCTCTCACGCGCCATGACAGGCAACTCCTCTCAGTTCACTTGGGCCCCGAAGGGGAACGGCCAAAACGTTTCAGGACAATTGGACAGTCGATTATACGTACCGTTACAGAGAGAAGTCAATACTGCCCATCGCCCTATCCCTCCGGGGCGCCGTCTTGATGAATTTTCGGGAATTATATTCTTCCGATGCAACGTAAACTGGAGTAAAATCGGTGGGAATGCTACAATCCGTCGCGATTTCGGATCTGGGGCTTGTCCGGACCAGCAACCAGGATCGTACGCTGATCGATAAGGCTTTAGGATTGTACCTGGTAGCCGACGGGGTGGGCGGCCAGAATCACGGCGACACCGCCGCGGAGCTGGCGATCAATGCCTGCCAGTACTATTTGCGCGCCTCGCACGATACGGTAGATGCGAGTTGGCCTTTTGGTTATGATGTGGATCGATCGGCGAACGAAAACCGGCTGCGCACGGCCTTTCAATTAGCCAACCGGCAGGTCCAGAAACTGCGGCAGCAGTCGCCGGAACATGCCAACGCGGCCACCACCATTGTCGGGGTCTTGATCGATGGTTCGGTGGCGACCGTCGGCAACGTCGGCGACAGCAGAGTTTATTTGATGCGTGGGAGCGTGCTTCAGCAGCTTACCGTCGACGATACCTGGGTGGGACAACTGGTTCGGGAAGGCGCGCTCACGGAGGCTCAGGCGAGAACGCACAGCATGAAAAACGTGGTGACGCAGACCATGGGCCTGGAATCGGTGGAAATCCACACCTCGGAACATCGCCTGCTCGAAGGCGATATGTTGCTGCTGACCACCGATGGAATCCACGGAATTTTGGAGCATTCGGCGATGTGTTCGATTCTGGCGTCGTGCCGGAGTCTGGAAGAGGGCGCCAGGCGCATGATCGAAGCGGCTCTGGATCAGGGCGGGCCCGATAATGCAACGTGTATTTTGCTCCGCCATGGCGCGGCGAGTTCTTAAATGCAACGAATCGGCAAGTACGAACTGGCGGGCGAGCTCGGCACCGGGTCGATGGGCGTGATTTACCGCGCCCGGGATACGGTTCTGGAGCGCGAAGTAGCTCTCAAGACGATCGCGGGCGGAGGCGCGGTCGACCCCGAGCTGAAGGAGCGTTTTTATCGCGAGGCCAAGGCCGGCGCGCGGTTGAATCATCCCAACGTGGTGACCGTTTACGAGCTCGGCGAGCAGGACGGGTTGCTGTATATTGCGCTCGAACTGCTTTCCGGATGCGATCTGCGCCAGTTCATCCAGCGGCGGCAGGCGCTGCCGCTGGCCGATAAGATCGACGCCATCGCCGGCGTCTGCGATGCGCTTCAGCACGCTCACCAGGCGGGCATCGTCCATCGCGATATCAAGCCGAGCAATATTTTTCTGACCAGCGACGGCGTGGCGAAGATTCTGGACTTCGGCGTGGCGCGTCTTTCGGCGTCGCAGCTCACGGTGCTGGGGCGCGTGCTGGGGACGCCGTTTTATATGGCGCCGGAGCAAATCCTGGGCAAGCCGTGCGAGCCGAGAAGCGATCTGTTTTCGGCGGCGATTGTGGCCTTCGAGTTTCTCACCTACGCTCATCCTTTCGCTGGCGAATCGATTCCCAAGCGCATCATCAATGAGCCGCCGGATTCGCTGCTGGCGCGAGATCCGTCGCTTCCGGCGGCGCTTGAGCCGGTGCTGGCGCGGGCGCTGGCGAAGTCGCCCGCCGATCGCTATGCCACGGCGGGCGAATTCGGCGAGGCGTTACGGAAAGCGCTCGGCAAGAGCGGAGTTGCGGCGCGGGTGGCGCCCGCGGCGGCGCCGCCGGCGCCGTCCACCGCGACGCTCGCCAACGCCAGCACCGAGTATAAAATGTCGGAGATTCTCGCCGCGTTGCAGGAATTCGATCTGGCGATCGAGCGGGAAAACGTGGCGGCGGCGCGCCCGGCGCTGGCTCGGATCGAGCAGCTTGCCAAGGCCGACGATCGATTCGCCACCGCCGCGCGGGAATCGCGAGGCCGCCTTGAAGAGCTCGAGGCGCGGATGCCCGCGCCCGAACCGGCGTCTCCTGAACCGGTTTTCGTTCCGGCGCCGGAGGGTATCGCGACAGCCGCCGCACCCCCGCCCGAGGCGCCTCGTGTGGATGGCGCCGCTCCCGCTGCGCCCCTTTCGCCGGCCGTGGTTGCCGAGCCGCCGCGCCCGCAATCTCCTCCGGTCCACGCCGCGCCGGTAGCGCCCGTTTCCGGCGAAGTGACTTCGTTTTTCGCCGCCAAGCCGGCCGCGGCGCAGCCCGCTCGCGTCCCGCCGCCGCAGCCTGTTGAGGCCGCGCCGCCGGTTGCCAAAATCGCGCCGAAAATCGACAAACCGGCGCCACAGCCTACGCCGGCCGCGGTTCCCAAAAAAAAGAACAACGTGGCATTCCTCGGCGCGATCGTCATGGGAGCGCTGGTGGTGATCGCGGCGGGCGTGTTTTTTATCCTGCGGCCCTCGCCTGCCGTCGCCGTTCCCGCGGCCGCGACGGCGGAGATCGCAATCGATCGCGCCGCCATTTTGCGGGAGCCGTCCGATTCCGCCAAGGTCATCGTGAACCTCAAAAAAGGCGATACGGTGAATGTCCTCCAGCCGCCGCGCTCGCTCACGCAGGAGTGGACCGGGGTGCAATACATCGACGGCAAAAAGATCTATCCGGCCGGTGCGATCAAGACCTCTGCCTTGACCAACTGGAACAGCAATAAATCCGACGTTGCCATTCATCTTGTGGAGATGCAGGCGCCCGGGGCGGGGGCCGGCGAGGAGGAATGGCGCGCCTATCAGCAGAAGCTTTCCGCTTTCATCGACCGCTTTGCCGGAGCTCCGGAACTGGCGCTGGCGCAAGCCGACCTCAATCAGGCGGCAGGGGCCCTTGCGCATCTGAGCCAGCCCGCGGCCGCCGCGCAAGCTCCCGCAAAACCCGCTTCGCCCGCGCCCGCCGAGGATCCGGCGGCGATGCTGGCGCGCGCGCAATATCTCTGGGAAAACGGTCAATATGACGCATCTGAGCGGCTTTTGCGGCGTTTAATGCAAATAAAGCCGGATTTGTCCGCCGCAAAACAACTGCTCGAGAAAGTACAGAAAGCGCGTAAGCTCGAGGGCAAACAATGAGGTTCACCCGGTTCATCGCCGCGCTGGCGGCTGTTTCCCTGGTCTGGACGCCGCATCTCCAGGCGCAAACAGCGAAAGAGGGCAAGAAAAGCGAGGAAAAAGACGATCCGTTTTTTACTGGACCGCCGTTTTCCCTCGACGATCTGTTGCAGCGCGTAGGTGTGATCGCGGACCGCAGGCTGCGCATCGCGGTTCTGCGGCGGGGCGTAAGTTTTTCGCCGACTCCGCAAGATTACGAAAAATTGAAAAGCGCCGGGGCCACTCCGGAACTGATTCAGACCATCGCCGTGAAGGCGCCGCCGCCGCCGAAACCGGCCAAGCCAACGCCGCCGCCCACTGCCGGTCCGCTACTGCTGGAGTGCGCGCCGGCCGAATGCGCGGTGAGCGTGAACGGCAAGCCGCACGGCAGCACGTCCAAGGGGACGCTTGAAATTCGCGATTTGCCGCCGGGCGACACGGTGATCGAGTTCTCCCGGGATGGTTTCGAGCCGCGGCAGATCACGGTTGCGCTTCATGCCGGAGCGCCGGCCAGCCAGAGCGTACGGCTCAAGCCGAACGCCGCGACGCTGGCGCAGCAGGGCAGGGATGTGGTGGCCAAGATGACGGCGAAGCTCGGCGGCGCGGAGGGGTTACGGCAATCCTCGATACTTTCCGGCGCCGGCAACGCGAGTCTGTGGCAATCCGGCGGGCAGCGCACGGAGTGGAAAATGATCTCGAAACTCAAGCTGCCGGCGATGGCGATGATCGAGATCAATGGCGCGGGGCTGAAATGGTGGACGTCGCTTGCCGGAAGCGATTCCAAGGCCGACGGGTCCAAGCAGATGCGCGGCGGCCCGGTCGCGGTCGAGATGGAAAAACTGGTCCGGCTGTATCGCGATTATCAACCCGCGATGCTGGTGGAGGCGCTGAGAAAAATGAAAGTAAGCGCGGTTGATCCCGCGCCGGGCGCCAACGGGGAATGGACGCTGCGCGCGGCGGGCGCCGACGAGTCGCTCACCATTGTGTTGAGTCCGGATTTCCTGCCTTCGCGCGTTCGCTACGACTCGGCATCGGGGCTCGGCTCGGGCCTGGAGATTCTTTATTCCGATTACGCGGCCATCGGCAAGGCGCAGTATCCCAAATCGTTCGCGATCCGGTTTGCGGATCAGGCGCAGCACGGCCTGCAAATTCGTCTGGATACGGTGAATTTCGAGGCGAATCTGGCGAACCGGGAGTTTCACCGATGACGCAGGAGAATCTGGCGCTGCTTTATCAGGGCCTGCTGACCGGGATTGTGCGAATCCGCTCCGGCAAGCAGCCGCTGGCCAATGCGGAAATGTTCCGGCGGCGAACCAAGGAAGCGCTGGGCGAGGTCACTCGTGAGGCGATCAAGCGGGGGTACGCGGCCGAGCACACGATGGAGACGGATTTCGCCCTCGTCGCGCTGCTGGATGAAGTGATTCTCAGCTCGCACGATCCCAGCCGGGAGGCGTGGGCGCAGCGCCCGTTGCAGGAGGAGCTGTTCGGGTTAACCACGGCGGGTGAAATTTTTTTCGCGCGGATTGAGAAACTTCTGCGCCGGCCGGATTCAAAGGAACTGGCCGATATGCTGGAGGTGTACTATCTGTGCATCCTGCTGGGATTTGAAGGCCAGTACGCGACGCAACCCAAGACCGAGCTGCATCTTCTGGCCGATCGCGTGCGCCAGCGGATCGAGCGCATCCGCGGCGGCGATACGCGTTTTTCGCCCGCCGGCTTTCTCCCCGATGAGCCGGTCGCCGTGGCGCCGCCGGACCGGATCGCGGGATATCTCAAAACCGGCGCGCTCGCTCTGGGCGGCGCGGCGCTGGTGATCTTCCTTTTGGCGAGCGCTCATCTGTTCTGGTCGAGTTCTCAGGTGCGGGACGCGCTGGCGAAGGCATTATTGACGTGACCAAACGAAAGCTGCTTTTTTCCCTTCTTGTTTTTCTCGTCTATGCCGCGCTGGTCTGGTTCGGCGCGGCGTTTTTTCTGAGCGGCACGCCACTGGCGCTGGTCGTGTTCGTGATGATCGCCGTCGGGCTGACGGTGCTGATCGTTTATCTGCTGATCTCGCGTATGCACGCTCCTCCAGCGGCTGCCGAGCCGGCCGCCGAGCGCCGCGAGGACGGGGCGAAAGCCGCGGTGCGGGCGCCGGGCGACCGGGAGATGGCGGCAATCGAGGCGCTGCTGGCGGAGGCCAACAACCGCCTGGCGCGCTCGCCCAAACTGGCCAGCCGGCGGGCGAAGACGACGGTCACCAGCTTGCCGCTGTTTCTGCTCGGCGGCGGCGAGGGTTCCGGAAAAACATCGACGTTCCTCAAATCCGGGTTCGAACCGGAACTGCTCGCGGGCCAGGTATTTCGTGATTCTCACGTGGTGCCGACCCAGCTTGCCAATTTCTGGTATGCCGAGGACTGCCTGTTCGCGGAATTGTCGGGATCGGTGTTCAGCGGTGACGCGAGCCGCTGGAGCGCCGCGCTCAAAAAGCTTCAGGGGCGATCGGCGGCCGGATTCCTCAAGCGGCTTTTCGGCGGCCGCAGCGAGGCGCAGCTACGCGGGTTCGTTCTGTTTTGCGACACGGCTCCGTTTCTTGGCGTCCCCGATCCCACGCGGCTGAGCGGATTGAGCCGCCGCATTCAGGAGCGCCTGCGGCTGGTGGGCGAGCGCTTCGGAACCAATTTTCCGGTCTACGTTGTTTTCACCAAGGCGGACAATATCCCGTATTTTCCCGAGTTTTTCTCGCGCCTGGTGGACAACGAGGATCAGCAGATTTTAGGCTGCTCGCTGGAGGCGGCGACGGCGGCGGCGCGTCCGGCCGGCGAGGTGTTCGCCGAAGCCGAAACGGCTCGCCTGACCGATGCCTTCAACCGGCTCTATTCTTCGCTGGCCGAGCGGCGGCTGGATATGCTGGCGCGGGAAACCAATCCGGCGGCGCGTCCGGCGGTATACGAGTTTCCGCGCGAGTTGAAGCGCATTCGCGATACGGTGGTTCAATTTCTGGTGGATGTTTTCCGGCCCGATCCGCTCCAGCCGGGTCCGATTCTGCGCGGCTTCTATTTCACCGGAACGCGGCAGGTGACCGTTTCGGCGCTGAGCCCGGCGGCGGGCGAGCCGATGACGCGCTCGGCCGGCGAGGCGACATCGCTGTTCAATCTGGCCGAATATCAGAAGCGCATGGGGCTGGTGGAAAGCGCGAGCCCGCTGGAGACCTCGGTGCAGCGCTGGTGCTTCGTGAGCGAGCTGTTTCATCGGGTGATTCTTCCCGATCCGATGGGACAAGCCGTCGCTTTCGCCAGCAGGCGCCAGGCGATGTACCGGCGCATCGCTTTCGGCGGGGCCTGCGCGCTCGGGCTGATGGTCTGTTTGCTGTGGGTCCGCTCCTGGTGGCTCAATGCCGATCTTGTTTCCGATGTGGATGCGGCGGCGCGATCGAGCTACGCCTATCAACCAAGCGCGCGCGCGATTCCATCGCTTGACACGCTGCGCGGCATGGAGACACTGCGCGAGGAATTGGCGACGCTGCTCGATTACCACCGCAAGGGCGCTCCCTGGCGAATGCGCTGGGGATTGTACGCCGGCGATCGGCTCTTGCCGGGTACCTACAATTTGTATTTTTCGCGCTTCCGGCAGGTGTTCTTCGATGAAACCTACGGGGCGATCGCCGCGACCCTGCTGCATCTGCCCGCTTCCGCCGAAGATCAGGATCCCTATGACGCCACTTACGATAAGCTCAAGGCCTATCGCATGATCACGCAGTGCAACTGCGCGCCAAATCCGGCGTTTCTTGCGCCGGTGATGGCGTCGGTGTGGTTAAACGGCCGGGACCTCGACCCGGAGCGGCGCGAGCTGGCGCTCAAGCAGATTCAATTTTATTCCGACGAGCTGAAGCAGGAGAATCCGTACAAGCTCGAAGAAAATAAGGAAGCTCTGGCGCGCGGCCGCGCGTATCTGTCGTCGTTCGGCGGAGTGGAGCGGCTCTATCGCGGGATCATTGAGGAGGCGAACAAGGCGCCGCGCGCTGCGGCGCGGCTGGGCGATCTGGCTCCGAATTTTAAACAGGTTTTGAATACGCCGGGCGAAGTGGCGGCGGCGTTCACGCGCGAGGGCTCCGGTTTCGTGATGGCGGCGATCAAGGGTCCGAGCCGGATGACTCTCGGCGAGCCCTGTGTTTTAGGCGGGGTCAACGCCGGCGCGCAGTTGTTGCAGGGCGTACAGGTTCAATCCGACCTGCAAAATCTGTATGTGCAGGATTACATCCAGCACTGGAAGACGTTTCTCGCCTCAACCAGCGTGGATTCGTTCCGGAATGCCGCGGATGCGGCCAAGCGGCTGGAAATTCTCGCCGACAATCGATCCCCGCTGCTTTCGGCGGTGTTTCTGATCTCGGATAACACCAACTTTCAGAGCGCCGGAGCGCCGAGCCAGGTAACGGCGATGGCCGATAAGATGGCCGACAAGCTGGTTCCGGCCAGCGCGAAACGAGCGGCCTCGATGGCCAACGACGCCGCCAAGGCGGTGATGACGCCGGCGCGTTCGCTGGCCGATATCGGCCGCGTTTTCCAGCCCACGCGGGAAGTTGTTTCGCCCAACAATCGCGACCGGCTGATCGATGAACCGAATCGCGCCTACATGAACGCCCTGGCGGATTTGCAGCGGGCGATGCAGCGCCTTCAGGACGATCGCCCCAATAATCCGGATCTTTCCCTGCACGAGGCGGCGCGCCGGGCAACCGATGCCGGCATGGACGCCGTTCGCCAGATCGCGCAGCGCTTCAATATCGCGGCTTCGGAAGGAGTGGACGAGAATCTGAAACGGCTGCTCGAATCGCCTTTTCGCGAATCGTTGAAGTTTATCATTACCGATCCCTCCAAAGCGGGACGGGACCGGGCAAACGCCGCGCTGCGGCAATTCTGCTCGCGCCTGATGCCGCTTGAAAGGAAATTCCCGTTTAATCCGGCGAGCGACACGGATGCGACGCTGGACGAAGTCGCGGCGATTTTCGCGCCGCAGACGGGCGCGCTGGCCGCGCTCGAGCAGCAGCTCGATAAACTGATCGTCAAGCAAGGCAAGGCCTGGGTGGCGAATCCGGCGTCGCAGGACGCGCATCCTTCCGAGGAGTTTTTGCGCTTCCTGAACCGGATGCAGCAGACGCAGGAGGCGCTGTTCGCCGACGGCTCGCCGCAATTCAAGATGCGCTATTCGCTCAAGCCGGAGCCGGAGCAGAATGTGGAAGCCGTGACGCTCGATATCGACGGGCATAAATTCACCGTCGCGCGCGGCAAGCCGGAGGCGCAGCAACTGAGCTGGCCCGGATCGGGGCAGGTGGTGGTGACGGTTCGGGCGGGCGGCAATATTCCGTTTGGGTCGTATTCCGGACCGTGGGCGGTGCTGCGCTGGATGTACGATTCCGATACGCGATCGCCCGGCGGAAAAATCGCGCAGTGGAGCATGCTACGGCAAGGCCACGGGCAGCCGCAGGCGCCCACCGATGCGCAGGGGCATCCCATCGTTTTGCGCGTCGAAATCTCCGAATTTCCTTCGGGGGTCGATATTTTCGACCGCAACTTCTTCGGCGTGCGATGTCCCGGCAAGGCGGCGGAATAAGTGATCGAAAAGCTGGGTCCCTACCAGATCAAGGCCGAACTGGGCCGCGGCTCGGGCGGCATCGTCTATCGCGCCGTCGATCCGGCAAGCGGCGAGGAAGTGGCGCTCAAAACGCTGCCCAAGGGCGGGCTGGACCCGGTACGCGACAGCACCATGATGGAGCGGCTGCGGCGCGAAGCCGAATCCACCGCCATGCTCCGGCACCCGAATATCGTGCGCGTCCACAGCCTTCGCGAGGACCAGGGCGAGGTTTACCTGGTGATGGAATTTGTCCGCGGACGCTCTGTCCAGGAGGCTCTGGATAAACACGAAAAATTTTCGGTGCGGGACGTCGCGCGAATTATCTCCGCCGCGGCCAGCGCCCTCGATTTCGCGCACCAGTCTAGCATCGTGCATCGCGACGTAAAGCCGGCCAATCTGATGCTCACCGAAGACGGCGGGCTGAAGGTGATGGATTTCGGCGCGGTGAAGATTCTCCACGGCGAGCGCGCGGAGCTGACGACCGTGGGCACGGCGGTCGGATCGCCGCACTATATGTCGCCGGAGCAGATCCGGGGTGTTGGGGTGGATGGCCGCAGCGATCAGTTTTCGCTGGCGGTGATCGCCTATGAGTTGCTCGCCGGAAGACGTCCGTTCGCGGCAGAGTCACTGGCGGCGATCCTGTATCAGATCGCCGATGAGCAGCCGGCCCCGCTCAGCTCGCTGCGGAAAAATTTGCCGGCCGAAGTGGACGCGGTGTTTGCGCGAGCGCTCGCCAAAAAGCGGGAGGAGCGCTATCCCACCTGCTCGGCTTTTGCCGAGGATCTGAGCGCCGCGATTTTACCGGCGGGCTCCGGAAAGAAAACACGCCTGTGGATCGCGATCGGCGTTGCGGCCGCGGCGGTGATTGCGGCGATCCTGCTGCTGATTCGCCTGAAGTAGGGAGTTTTTTCTAACCATGCGGTTATTGCTCAAGTTCAGCGCCATCTTCGCGGCGGTGTTCGGCGCCGGCGCGGCGATCATCTGCTGGTCTTCTTACCGGCTGCTTCAGGACGGCGCGCGCGCGGAGGTGCTCAACCAGGCGCATCTGATGATGGAGGCCGCGCGTTCCGTGCGCGATTACACCAATCTCCAGTTGAAAGCGCTGCTTCTGCCTGTCGAAAAGCGGGAAAACGTTTTTCTGCCGCAAACCGTTCCCGCCTTCGCGGCTACCGAAAATTTTAGATACTTGCGCCGCGCGTTTCCCGATTACGATTACAAGGAAGCCGCGCTTAACCCCAGCAACCCGCGCGATCGCGCCGTCGATTGGGAAGCCGACGTGATCAACGCATTCCGCAGATCGCCGGGCCTGACGCTGCTCAGCGGAGAGCGGCAGGCGGCCACCGGTCCCTCGCTTTATCTGGCGCAGCCGATCCGCGCCGACGCGGCTTGCCTGGAGTGCCACGGGCTGGCCTCCGCCGCCCCGCAAGCGTTGGTCGCCGTGTATGGCTCCGATAACGGCTTTGGCTGGAAGCAGGGCGAGGTGGTGGGCGCGCAGATTATCTCGGTGCCGATGTCGGTGCCGTTCAAGCTGGCCGAGACGCACTTTCGCTCGCTGCTCGCGTCGCTGATGATCGTGTTCGCGCTCAGCCTGGTTGTTCTGAATGTCGCCTTGTACACGCTGATTGCGCGTCCGGCGGCGCGGCTTTCGCAAATGGCGAATCGCATCAGCCTGGGGGATCTGGACACGCCGGAGTTGCCGGTGACCGGCAAGGACGAAGTGGCGGATCTGGCGGAATCGTTTAACCGCATGCGGCGCAGTCTGGTGGCGGCGATGAAGATGCTCGGCGATCCGTAATCAGCGGGGGCACGACTTCAAAAACGCCTGCCGGTCCCGCTCGTTGGCGATCTCCCGCGACATGGCCGCGAGAAAGTCGTCCATCGATCGCGCTTCCTTCGCCGCTCTTGAAACCACCACCGCGGCGATCGGACCGAGATAAACCGCCAAAGCCCTTCGCGCGGCGGCGATCTTCGCCTCGTCGATTTTGTTTCCGGTTCCGGTGGGCGGCGCCGCGGCAGCGGGCGAACCCATTCCGGCGGTGCGCAGGAATCGCGCGCGATCGATCTCGTTCGGAATCTGATCCGCTAAACGCCGGCAAAATTCCGCCAGCGGCAGGCGCTGGCCGGATTGCCTGCCGACCAGGGTTTTCGCGATCGGCCCCATGATCTCGCTCAGGGCCGCCTCTGCGCGCGCGATCTCGTCCTGGCTGAGCAGCGGCGGCAATTCGCTTTTCGCGGCGCCGCCGAGCAGCGCTTCGCGCAGCGCCGCCTGAAATTCGGCCGCCGTTTGAAAACGATCCTGGGGAGCCTTGGCCAGAGCCCGCAAAATCACATTCGAAATTTCCATCGGAATCGCGGGAACCATCTCGTTCGGCGCGCGAGGCGCCCGGCTCACGTGCGCGCTCATGATCGTGTATTCGCTTTCCCCGTCGAACGGCCGCGCGCCGGTAAGCATCTCGTACAAGGTCACGCCGAGCGAGTACAGATCGCTGCGCTCATCCGCCGGCTGCGACATCACCTGCTCCGGAGACATGTAATGAACCGATCCGAGGGTCACGCCGCTGCGGGTGATCGTCTGTTTGCCGCTTCCCCGAGCGATTCCGAAGTCGGTCAGTTTCGGCATGCCGCGCGAGGTGATCAGGATGTTCGCCGGCTTGATATCGCGATGCACGACGCCGCGGCCGTGGGCATACATCAGCGCGCCCAGCACATCGTCGGCGATGCGGATTGCCTGATCGAGCGGCAGCGGTCCGCCGCGCAGCATCGCCTCGACGCTGTGGCCGTCGACCAGTTCCATGATCATGAAGATGCCCTGCTCAACGTGCATTGCCGTGTGCAGCGCCGCGATATTGGGGTGATGAAGGCTCGCTTGAATCCGGATCTCGCGCAAAAAACGATCCGCGGCTTCGGGATTTTCGGCCATGTGCGGCAGGACCTGCTTCATCGCTTCCTGCCGGTCGGTCAGGCGGTTGCGCACGCGATAGACGGCGCCCATGCCGCCTTGCCCGAGCACTTCAAGGATCTCGTAATCCGCGATGACGTCGCCGGCCCGAAACGGCATAAGCCTTGACCCACAATACACCAGTAGCGGAATCGGCGGCGGCGGTGTCAGATTCCTTCATTGAAGAAACCTAAATCCAAATTCCGCTTTTAACCGTATCTTCCACCGACAAGGCTGCGCCATTTAGGGCAGGTCTTAGAGGAGACTATGTTTCAGAATAAGATCGCAAACCGCAGATCGTTTCTGCGCTGTGCCGGAATCGCCGGGGCAGCAGCCGCAGGAACTGGAATCGCCACCGTAACTCCTTTGCGCGCGCAGGCGCCGATTGGCCAATTCAAGTTCGATACGCCAACGCAAATCTTCACCGCCGCGCTGATTGCGGAAGATCTGGCGACGACATTTTATTACAACGGATTGATCGGCGCCTGTATTCAGGACCCCAGTCTTGCCGGGCCCGGCGGCAGCGCCACCAACGTAACCGCGGCCGGAAATGCGGGCAATGTGAACTATCTTCAAGCCGCGTTGTCCGAAGAGATCGCGCACGCGAATCTTCTGCGGTCCCTGCTGGGCATTTCAGCGCCGGCAAACGATCCGGTGCAAACCTTCTATCTGCCGAAGGCGGCCTTCGCCACGGCGCCGGCTTTTCTCTCGCTGCTGGACACGCTCGAAAGCGCTTTCATCGGCGCGTATCTGCTGGCGGTGAGGTCCTTCGCGTATATGAGCGCGTTATTGAAAGGCGGGGGCGTGGCCGGTTACACCAATTTTCAGGATTTTGCCTACACCACGGACCAGATGCAATATTACGGGGAAGTGGCGGCGTCCATTCTCGGCGTCGAAGCCGAGCACCGCGTTCTGGGCCGGGTCATCTCAAACACCAATCCGGCGAATAATTTTTGCTACGAACAAAATGACGGTCTGGGCGCGGTCTACACCGGCCCGGCGTCGGCCGTTGCGGCGCTGACACCCTTTCTTGCGCCTGGTTCGGGCCTGGTTGCGTACTCTTTCGCCACCGCTCTCGCCAATCAGGCATCCGTTTCCCTTGCCTGCTCCGGCGGGCTGCCGCCGCAGTGATGGCATCGAATCTTCGCGCAAACGCGGTCAAAAGGATCGTATAATCCGGGTATCTTTCATAAGTGGAAGATTATTTTTCTAAATGCTTTCGCTAAGCGGCGCTGAACTTATCGACCGTTTGCAGCATCGTGATCCGAGGGCGCTCGACGAACTTTATCGCCGCTATGGGCGGATCGTCTATTCTTTGATTTTGCGGGTGGTCCGCGATACCGGCATTACCGAAGATTTGGTTCAGGAAACATTTTTGCGGGCGTGGACGCGTGCCTGGAGCTTAGATCCACAAAAGGGATCGATTGGTCCGTGGCTGCTCACCGTAGCGCGTCACAATGCGCTAGATTATCTGCGATCGAGCGCCGCGCGTGAACGGATCGGACCCGATCTTGAGGATATAGAGAATCCTGCGATTTATCAGGAAATAGAGCCGGAACTTTTACGATCGGAGAATATCGGGCGCATCCAGGCGGCCATTGGAAAGCTTTCGCCACAGCAACGGGAAGTTTTGGATCTGGCTTACTTTGAAGGTCTTTCGCAATCTGAGATTGCCGAGCGGATGGGGCAGCCGCTTGGGACCGTGAAGACCTGGGCGCGCAGCGCGCTGAAGCGCCTGCGGGCGGAAGTGGTGGTTTCATGAACTGCGAGCAGCTTCAGGACCATTACGAACTGTTCGCGCTGGGTCTGGTGGAAGAGCCGGAGCGCAGCGAGATTCGGGATCATCTGAATCGCGGATGCAAGACCTGTAGGCGAGGCGTAAAGGAAGCAATGGAGATGGCAGCGTTAATCGGGGGCGCGGCTCCGCAACACGATCCTCCGGAAGCTTTGCGGCGCCGTATTCTGGCTTCGGCAGGCGTAGAGCAGCGCCCCATGCGATGGGCTGCGTTATGGGCCGCGGCGGCGGCGCTTTCGCTGGCGGGCGCGGCTTATTTGGGTTATCTCGACTGGCAGTACGCCGCGGATTCCTCTCGTCTGCGGAGCGAACTGCGGCAGCAGCAGGCTGAAGTTCTCCGCCTTACCCAGGCCTTCGCGATTTTGAACAATCCCTTTACCCGGGATGCCGCCTTTGGAAACGGGCAGCCACAGCCGCCACGGGGAAGAGTGTTTTGGAATCCCGAACAAGGCGTGCTGTTGATCGCCTCCAATCTGCCGCCGGCCCCGGTGGGGAAACGCTATGAGATGTGGGTGATTCCAAAGACCGGCAAACCGGTGCCTGCCGGGACCTTCCAATCCCGCGCCGACGGAACGGCGATGCACCTCCGCACCGGAGAGTTGGATGTTGGCAACACCGGCGCCTTTGCCGTGACGCTTGAAAATGAGGCAGGAGCAGATCAACCTACCTCGCAGCCTTTGATCGTGGTTCCGGCCGCGACCAGGTAGCCGGGGCGTTTTGCAATCGATCTCGCTGACGGAGCTGTGTGCCGTGAAATTCGCCTGACCGGCCCGGCCTCGGCGGTTTGCGCCATCTGAGCTGCCGCACACTGCCAGCAATGCTTTGCTCATCGGACGGATTGGACTGCTTGAGCTCGCTTGGAGCGGCGGCCGCCTTCCATCTGCGGGTTCGGCGCGTTAAATTGTAGGAGGCGAGGCGCTCCGATAGCTTCGCCTCGTTCGTCTCAAGCTGCTGATGCGTCTGATTCTCACGATCGCCGCCTCGGCCGCCCTGCTTGCCGGGCAGGGCCAGTCTGGCTACACGTTCACTACGAACTCGGAACTGGTTTTACTGGACGTCGGCGTGAGCAATCAAAAAGGCGAGAATATCCGCGGTCTTACCAAGGATCAGTTTCGCGTTTTCGACAACGGCAAGCTGCAAGCGATTACGCAGTTTTCGAGCGAAGATATGCCTGCCGCCGCGGTTTTAGCCATCGATAGCAGCGAAAGCATGATCCCCAAGCGATCGGAAGTATTGAGCGGCGGTCTCGCTTTCGTTCACGAAAGCAATCCGCTGGATCAAATTTCGGTGGTCGATTTCAACGATGCCGTGCACTTTCGCCTCCCGCCGGATATCCCGTTCAGCAGCGATTATCCGGTTTTGCGAGCCGCCCTTCTGGACATCCGCATGGAAGGCAGGACGGCTTTGTATGACGCCGTCTATGAATCGCTGGTGCATCTGAAATCCGCGCGCGAGGGGCGAAAGACGTTAGTGATCATCAGCGACGGAGGCGATAATGCGAGCCGCCACAACCTTCAGGACGTGATCGCCGCCGCGCGCGAATCTCCGGCGACCATTTATGCTGTCGGAATCTTCGACCCCGATGACGCGGACCAAAATCCGGGGCTGCTGAAAAATCTGGCGCGAATCAGCGGAGGCCAGGCGTTCTTTCCCAAGGAGGTTTCGGAAACCTCCGCCACTTGCCGCCAGATCGCCGCCGATATTCGAAGCCGCTATATGATCGGCTATCGTCCGGTGCGCCTGAACGAAGGCGCGCAGCAGCGCGCCATCTCCGTAACCGTGGTTGGCGCGGGCAAAGTCAAGGTACGGGTGAGGACGAGTTACTACCTGCCGGCATTATCGTCGCAAGGATAGTCTGAGGATGAAGCGCCGCGGCGGGTGAATCCCGCCCCGGCGGTCTTCTCGTGCCGAACCGCTACGCGCCGGCCTTTTGCTTCATCATCTCGGCCATGCGAGCTTCCATCTGGCGCGTCAGGTGCGGAACGACTCCCACCATTCGCTCCAGCAGCATTAACTGGCCGCGATGATGCATCTCGTGCTCCTTGACGCCCAGCAGCATTTCGAATCGCGTCTTCGAAGCCGGCGTCATTCCGGAGGGCATGGTGACGCGCTCGCCCAAAAACTCATCCGTGAGACCCTCCAGGAAGCGCGCGAAACGCTCGCCCCGATCCTTCAGGCCTTCAAGAATCTGAGCCTTGGTATGCGGCTTTTTCTCCGTTTCCAGCATTGGCAGGAAAAGTTCGGCGAAGTTGAAGCCTTCAAGCGTCGCCAGCTTCTTGCCCTGGACATGCTCCTGTATCCCCGGCGCCAGCGTGATGTGCAGCAGCGTTTCGGCGATGCTGCGCGTCTGCGGCGTGGCGCGAAATACGTAATGCTTCTCGTCGATCTCTTCCGCAATCGTAATCGTGTTTTTGCGGACGGTCCGAAAGCTTGCCGCAAGTTCTTTAGCTCCGTAATAGTTCATGAGAGCTATTCTATCGCGGCCTGCGGCGCGGGCGAATTCTCCTGGCGCGCCTCATCGGCGCGGCGGCGCGCCACGAGTGCCGAAACCAGCCACAGCGCCCCGGCGACCGCAACAATCGCCATCGCCCAATGCAGCACCGTCACCAGAAATGCCGGCGTCCATTCCGGCCACTCGATATTGAATCTGCGGAAGGTATCCCAGCGGTCCATCATCCAGTGCCAGCCGGTGTGCGCCACCAGAGCCGATAAAATTATGGTCCCCATCCGCTCGGCGACCGCGTAGCGGAAAAACAGATCCAGCGCCGGGATCATCAGAAGCAGAACCAGCAACTGCCCCAGCTCAACCCCGAAATTAAACGACAACAATGACGTCAGCATATGCGATCCGGCGAACTGCATGGTTTGGCGCAGCGCGAAGGAGAATCCGAAGCCGTGCACCAGCCCGAAGCAGAATGCGATGATCCAGCGGCGATGCACCGTGCTTTGGCCAGCGATGTTTTCGAGAGCCATGTAGACGATCGAGGCCGCGATGCCGGTTTCAATCAGCGGCGGAAACCACAGTGCGCCGGGCGCCAGATTGTAGGCCGAGGCAATCAGCGTAATCGAGTGCGCCACGGTGAAGGCCGTCACGATCGGAAACAGCGCGCGGAATTTCCGGAACGGAATCACCAGGCAAAACAGGAACAGCAGATGATCCGTGCCGTCCAGAATATGCTCGAATCCCATTACCACGAACCGGCCGGCGGCCTGATACCAGCGCGGATCGAGATGCACCATTCCCGGGTCGCCGATAAATTCGAAAGCCCGCACCGCGCCGGAAGGGGTCACGAATCGCAGCCCGGTTACCACGCGCAGGCCCAGGCGTCCGAGTTTCGGATCGATCGAGAATCGCGCGTTTTGGTCGTGAATCGGATAATCGAACTGCACATCCATCAGGGTCTGGTTCCAGACCACGTCAGTCGATTCCGGCAGGGGTGGGCCATGCAGGTGCGCCATGGCCTGCTGGTAGGAGGAAAAGGATCGATCCGAGAGCAGGGAAAGCTGTGTGGCCGCGATCGCGGGGCGCTTGGCCAGCGGCGTTCCGTTTTCGTAAAAATCCATGAAATCGGAGATCCACAACTTCGCCGCGCCGGCAAGCAGCGGAGGCGTTCGGGCCAGATCCAGGTAGCCGTCCGGACGCTCGGGAAAATTGATATCGCGCATGGCCACCAGCGGCACCCGCACCAGTACGTGAAGCACGCCGGGGTCGGGTTTGACGAACATCTGCACCGCGACATCGTTGGGAATATCGTGAGCCCACGCCGAGCAGGCCAGAACCAGGGCTGCCGCCATCCACTGGATACGCCGCGAGGAATGGGATATAATTGCTGCCATTGTCTGTAGAATAACGCGTGTCGAGAAACCTCAGGGAGGAAGTATGAATCGCAATCTCCGAATTGGCGCTACGTTCGGCGCCGTGCTGGTGGCGCTCGGAGCCGGAACAACACTGCTTGATCATCGCTCGACGGTGAGCGCCGCCGGCGGGACCCAGGCGCCCCGCTTTGAAGTCGATCCGATGTGGCCCAAGCCCCTGCCGAACCATTGGGTGATGGGCAACGTGATCGGCGTTTCCGTCGACGCGCAGGATCATATCTGGATCATCCACCGGCAGGGCAGCCTGGAGGCAATGGAAGATTACGCGGCGCCCAATCCCCCCGGCGCCAAGCGCAAGCGCGGCGTAGTGGAGGCGGAATGCTGCGCGCCCGCGCCTCCCGTGCTCGAGTTCGATGAAGAAGGAAATCTGCTCAAGAGCTGGGGCGGCGAGGATGGCGACGGATACGTGTGGCCGGCGCAGAACCACGGCATCACGGTCGATTATAAAGGCAACGTCTGGATCGGGGGCAACGGCGCGCGTAAGAACATGCCGCCGGATGAGGTCGGCTTCGCGGGCGGCGCGGGCAAGGGCGGCGATAAGAAGGGCGGCGGGCGGCGCGGCCCCGGCGACCCGCCTCTTTATCACGACAGCATGATCATCAAATTCACTCAGGATGGCAAATTTCTGATGCAGATCGGCAAAGCCGGGCAAAGCCACGGCAGCAACGACACCAACAATCTGGGCCTACCGGCCAAGATCCTGGTGGACCCCAAGACCAACGAGGTTTACGTCGCCGACGGCTACGGCAATCGCCGCGTCATCGTCTTCGACGCCGATTCCGGCCAGTTTAAGCGCTATTGGGGCGCCTACGGCCACAAGCCGGACGACGCCTATTTCGGCTTTCCGCCGAAACCGTACGATCCAAATGAGCCGCCCGCGCAGCAGTTCCGCACGCCGGTCCACTCGGTCGCGCTTTCCAACGACGGTCTGCTCTACGTCTGCGACCGCCCCAACGACCGCATCCAGGTGTTCAAGACCGACGGTACTTATGTGAAGGAGAAAATCCTTTATAAGAACACTCTCGGCGATGGATCCACCTGGGACATTGCGTTCTCCAAGGATCCGCAGCAGAAATACATCTACCTGGCGGACGGCACCAACGAAAAGGTCCATATTCTCGACCGCGATTCGCTCGACGTGCTGACCAGCTTCGGCGACGGCGGGCGCCAGCCTGGCGAATTCTACGCGGTGCACAGCATTGCCACGGATTCCAAAGGCAACATTTTCACGACGGAGACTTACCGCGGCCAGCGCATCCAGAAGTTCGTTTATAAAGGGATGGGTCCGGTGAACAAGCTCGACCAGGGCATACTCTGGCCGAAAACGGCGAAGAGCCCGCTGTAAATATAAATAAATATGAAGCGCGTTTTCCTGCTGATTTTCGCCATCGGGGCCGCGTGGGCGCAGTCGCAGCACGAGCCGCGCGGCCAGGCAACCGACGTCAGCAACGCCGAAATCCAGGCGACCGTGAAGAAGACCGCCTCGGCCGCGGTCAGCGATCAGGCGATTCGCGTGGTGAGTATTAACGGTGAATACAACGTCGGCATCGGCGTGGTCCACCGCGCCAGGACCGAAGGCAAGCAGACTCCCAACGGAATCGAGCACAGCCAGATAACCGAGATCTATCATTTTATCGAGGGTAACGGCGTGCTCGTGACCGGCGGGACCATCGAAAATCCTCGCGAAGTGCCCGATACCAGCCAGGTGGTGAAGGTGCTGAATGGTCCCAGCACGTCCGGCGGAGCCATCGATAACGGCGTCAGCCGTAAGGTCGGCCCCGGCGACGTCGTGATCATTCCCCCGAATACGCCGCACTGGTTCAGCGAGATCTCCAGCCCGCAGATCGTCTATCTGGTGATCCGGGTTGATCCGCACAAGGTTCTGCCCGCCGGATACGGCGGAAAATAAAAGACTTACAAACTATCTGAGAGCTCGCCGCCTGAATAGGGCGCGAGCTTTTTTTACGCTTTGCGGGTGGGTGCGTACTAGACTTTTAAAATACTTGACAATATAACGCGCATATTATATTATTGTTTTGTGAGTAGATAAAACCACAGGAGGAAACGCCACAATGGCTGTGATCAAATACTCTCAAGTTCCGGAATTCGATACCCCTGGTCTTCGTCTCTTCCAGGACACCGTCAGTCGTCTGTTTTCCGAGCCGGGCGCCCGCCCCTGGGTACCGCCGGTGGATATCAAAGAGACGGAGAACGAGTTGATTTTAAAGGCCGACATCCCGGATATCGATATGAAGGACATCGATGTCCGCATGGAAAATGGCACACTCATGCTCCGCGGCGAGCGGAAGTTCGAGGATTCCAAGGATGGCAGCGGCGGCTGGCATCGCGTGGAGCGGTCCTACGGCACGTTTGAGCGTGTCTTTGCGCTGCCGGATACCGTGGACCCGGAAAACGTCAAGGCCGATTACAAAAACGGCGTCCTGACGGTCACGCTGCCCAAAAAGGAAGTGGCGAAACCGCGCCAGATCAAGGTGCAGTTCAGCAACAACTGATCGGCCGGTTGTTTTGGGGACGGAGAATCCGCCGTCCCCTTTTTTCGTCTGTAAGATTGAAGAGGAGATTACATGAACGCCGTAAAAACCGTACTTTTGCTCGGCGTGCTGAGCGGATTGCTGCTTTTTGCCGGAGAAATGCTCGGTGGGCGCACCGGGCTTGAATGGGGACTGGCGATGGCAGTGGCCATGAATTTTTTCAGCTATTTTTTTTCCGAGCGTCTCGCCCTGATGAGCTACAATGCGCAGCCGGTGACGCCGGAGGAAAACGCCGAGGTGTACGCCCGCGTTTATCCGTTGGTTTATAATCTCACCCGGAACATGGGGCTGCCGATGCCGAAGCTGTGGCTGATTCCTGAGGATTCTCCGAACGCCTTCGCCACGGGCCGCAATCCGCATCACGCCTCGGTCGCGTTTACCGCGGGTATTTTGCGCCTGATGAATGATCGGGAGCTGGAAGGCGTGGTGGCGCACGAGCTGGGCCATGTGCTGCATCGCGATATTCTGATCAGCTCGGTGGCCGCCACGCTGGCCTCGGCGCTGACGTTTCTGGCGCGCATGGCATTCTGGTTTGGCCCTCGCGGAAACGACGAGGAGGAACGCGGCAACGCCTGGGCAGGCTTGCTGATGATGATCGTCGCTCCGCTGGCGGCGCTGCTGATCCAGATGGCGATTTCCCGCACGCGTGAATTCAGTGCCGACGCGGCGTCGGCCAAATACACGCATTCGCCCGACGGGCTGATCTCGGCGCTGCGCAAACTCGAAATTGGCATCGCTCGCAATCCGATGACGGACGCTTCGCCTTCGACCGCGCACCTGTTTATCCTGAACCCCTTTGGCCGCGGCGGATTGATGAAGCTGTTCTCCACCCATCCCTCCACCGAGGAGCGGATCGCGCGCCTGGAAGCCATGCGCTATGCGCCGGTAAGGTAATTATGCGAATTCAAATCGATGGAATGCATTGCGAGGCGTGCGTGCGCCGCGTCCGGAAAGCGCTGGAGAAAACTCCCGGGGTGATCGTGGACGAGGTGCAGGTCGGATACGCCGACGTTTCGGTTCCGGCCGGGCGCGAATCGGAGGCGGTCGAGGCGATTCGCCAGGCCGGCTTTCAACCCCGCGCATGATCGAAACCATAAATATTCACGTAGAGGGAATGAGCTGCGCGGCGTGCCAGGCGCACGTGCGGCGCGCGCTCGAACAAACGCCCGGCGTCAAGCAAGCCACGGTCAATCTGATGACCGCGGAAGCGCGGGTGGCGTTCGATCCGAAGAACACGCAGCCGGACGCGCTGATTGATGCCATCCGCGAGAGCGGCTACGGCGCCGAGCTCGAAAAATCCGGCGCCGATCGCGAAGCCGAACAGAGCAGGGAAGCGCGGGAGCTGGCGCGCAAGGCGATCGTGAGCCTGGCGTTGGGCGGGGCGTCGATGGCGTTTTCGATGCTGCGCACCGCGCCGGCGCATTACGTTTTGCTGGCGATTGCGTTATTTGTGATGATCTGGGCGGGTGGGCGCATCTACGCCGCCGCCTGGAGCGCGGCGCGGCACGCCTCGGCGGATATGAATACGCTGGTCGCGCTTGGGACCATGGGGGCGTTTGTGTATTCGCTGGCGGCGACGTTTGCGCCGGCGGCCTTCCACGTCAGCGATGTCTATTACGAATCCGCGGTGTGGATTGTCGCGTTTATCCTCACCGGCCGTGCGCTCGAAGCCCGGGCCCGGCGGCAGACCACCAGCGCGCTGCGCGAGCTGGTCCGGTTGCAGCCCGCGGTGGCGCGTGTGTCGCGAGAAGGCCGTGAAGTGGACGTGCCGGTAACTTCGGTAGCTCGCGGCGATCTGATCGTGGTGCGGCCCGGAGAAAAAATTCCCGTGGACGGGGAGATTGCCGACGGGTCCAGCTACATCGACGAATCGATGGTCACCGGCGAGCCGATGCCGGTGAAGAAGGGCGCGGGCGATTCCGTGATCGGCGGAACGGTGAACACCACCGGGAGCTTTCGTTATCGCGCCACCTCGCTCGGCGAATCGAGCGTGCTGGCGCGAATCGTCGAGTTGATGCGTCAGGCGCAGGCCACGCGCGCGCCGACGCAGCAGCTCGCGGACCGGATCAGCGGCATTTTCGTTCCGGTGGTAGTGTTGCTGGCGTTGGCGACGCTCGGTGGATGGCTGATCGCCGGAGCGGCACTGGCCAAGGCAGCGGCCATCGCCATTTCGGTTCTGATCATCGCCTGTCCCTGCGCGATGGGATTGGCCGTGCCCGCGGCGATCATGGTGGCGACGGGCCGCGCGGCAAAGCTCGGATTGCTGATTAAGGGCGGCGAGGTGCTCGAGAAACTGCGGCGGATCGATACGTTGGTTCTCGATAAGACCGGAACGGTGACCGAGGGCCGGCCGCGCGTCGTTGAGGCGCGCATCGGCGACGACGCGCTGCGCCTTGCGGCCGGAGCGGAACGGCGCAGCGAGCATCCGCTGGCGCGCAGCATCCTGGAATATGCCGCCTCGCGCGGCATCGAAGCGCCGGAGCCGTCGGAATTTCTGGCGATCGCCGGTGAGGGCGTCGAGGCGACGGTTGAAGGGAAGCGCGTGCGTGTGGCGAGCGGCAGCGGTGGAATTGTGGTCTCGATCGATGGCGTCCCCGCCGGCGTGTTTGAAGTGAGCGATCCGATCCGGGCGGGAGCGAAAGAGGCGGTGCGCGAATTCCGGCAGCTTGGCCTGGACTGCGTTTTGCTCACCGGCGATCGTCCGGAGGCGGCGCAGGCGGTTGCCGCTGAGGTTGGGATCGAGCGCGTCGTGGCCGGCGTTTTGCCGGAGGGAAAAGTCACGGAGATCAAACGGCTCAAAGCCGCGGGCCGCGTGGTGGCGATGGCGGGCGACGGAATCAACGACGCGCCGGCGCTGGCGCAAGCCGATTGCGGATTCGCCATGGGGTCGGGAACGGGCATCGCCATCGATGCCGGCGATGTAACTCTGTTGCGGCCGGATCTGGCGGGGATTGCGCGGGCGATCCGGCTCTCTCGCGCCGCTTCGCGGATTATGAAACAGAACCTGTTCTGGGCGTTCGGCTACAACGTGGTCGCGATTCCCGCCGCGGCGCTCGGATTTTTGAATCCGGTGATCGCCAGCGCGGCGATGGCGGCGAGCTCGCTTACGGTCGTGTTCAACAGCCTGCGGCTGCGCCGGACCGCGGTGTGACGGCGGCGCGCATTACCGCGCGCGCTCCCGCAAAACTTTCGCCACGATCTCGCGCGCCTCGCACTGAATTTTCGTCAGGTGATCCACGCCGCGAAAGCTTTCGGCGTAGATTTTATAGACGTCCTCGGTGCCCGAAGGCCGGGCCGCGAACCAGCCGTTTTCGGCAACCACCTTCACGCCGCCGATCGGATTTCCATCGCCGGGCGCGTGGGTGAGAATCCGCTGGATCTTTTCTCCGGCCAGGTCTTTCACCGCGATATCGGATGGCGACAATTTCGCGAGCGCTTCGCGTTGGGTTGCATTTGCCGGAGCATCGATCCGCTCATAAACCGGCGCGCCGTATTTTTCGCACAGCGATTCGTAGTAATCCGCCGGATCCCTGCCCGCGCGCGCGGTGATCTCGGCGGCGAGCAGCGCGGCGATGATTCCATCTTTATCCGTGCTCCACGGCGCGCCGCGGCGATCGAGAAACGAAGCGCCGGCGCTTTCCTCGCCGCCGAAGGCGATCGAGCCGGAGAGCAGGCCGTCGACGAAAAATTTAAATCCGACCGGAACCTCGAACAGCTTGCGCCCGAGCCCGGCGGCGACGCGATCGATCATGCTGCTGGAAACGACGGTTTTGCCCGCCGCGGCGGACGCGCTCCATCCCGGACGGTTGCGGTACAGATAATCGACGCACACCGATAAATAATGATTAGGTGGCATCAGGCCGCGGCGCGTCACGATCCCGTGGCGATCGTGATCGGTGTCGCAGGCGGCGGCCACGTCGAATTTATCCTTCATCGCCACCAGCGCGCGCATGGCGTAGGGCGAGGACGGGTCCATGCGAATGCGGCCGTCCCAATCGAGAGTCATGAAGCGGAACGCCGGATCGACGTTGTCGTTGACCACGGTTATTTTGAGCTTGTATTTTTCGGCGATCGGCCCCCAGTAATGCACGCCGGCGCCGCCCAGCGGATCGATGCCGAAATTCACGCCGCGGATCGCATCCATGTCGATGACGTCGCGCAGGCCGCCGGTGTATTGCGCAATAAAATCATGCTCCTTCGTTGTGGGCGATTTGAGCGCGCGAGCGAACGGGACGCGCCGCACTCCGGCCAGCTCGCATTTGAGGATTTCATTCGCGCGGTTTTGAATACAGGCGGTGGTCTTGCTATCGGCGGGGCCGCCGTGGGGAGGATTGTATTTGAATCCGCCATCCTCCGGGGGGTTGTGCGAGGGAGTGATGACGATGCCGTCGGCGCGATTTTTTTCGCGCCCGCGATTATGAGCGAGGATCGCGTGGGAAACGGCGGGGGTCGGCGTGTACTCGCCGCCGGGCGCGATCCGAACCTCCACCTCGTTTGCCGCGAGCACTTCCAGGGCGCTGGCAAACGCCGCCTCGGATAAGGCGTGAGTATCGAATCCGAGGTACAGCGGACCGCCGATGCCGTTTTGCCGGCGATTCTCGCAGATGGCCTGGGTGATGGCCAGGATGTGCCATTCGTTGAAGGCGCCCTCTAGCGGCGATCCGCGATGTCCGGAGGTTCCGAACACGACCGGGCGCGCGGGACGCTCGGCGAAATACGCGGTGACCAGCCGCGGGATATTTATAAGGTCGCGAGCCTGAGCAGGCTCGCCTGCGCGAGGATCGACGGGCATGCGCTTCCATCGTATCGAACCTTGCGAATATTGCTAATCTCAAAACCTATGGTTCTTTCCGACATTGATATCCGGCGCTACATCGAGCAGGGCAAGATCCGGATCACGCCGGAGCTGCCGCCGGAGCAGTTGGGAAGCTGCTCGGTGGATTTCCGGCTGGGCAACGAGTTCAGCGTGTTTGAGCATAGCCGGCATCCGTTCATCGATCTGAGGGATCGCACCGCGATTCAGGACCTGATGCGGACCATTACCGTGCCGCCGGAGGAGCCGTTCATTCTTCAGCCGCACGAATTCGCGCTGGCGATCACGCAAGAGACGCTGGAACTGGATGACGATGTGTTGGGACGGCTGGAGGGGCGATCGAGCCTCGGAAGAATCGGAATCATCGTGCATGGGACCGCGGGCCTGTTCGATCCGGGTTGGGCCGGCAAGGCGACGCTGGAATTGAGCAATCTGGGGCGGATGCCGGTCGCGTTATATCCGGGAATGCGGATCTGTTCGTTTACTTTCGAGCAGCTTTCCTCGCCGGTGGCGGTGCCGTACCGGAAGAAGGCGGGGAACAAATACGCGGGTCAGGATCGTCCGCTGGCGAGCAGGCTGGCGAGCGAGACCAGCCGCTCGAAATAGCGAATTTGTCCGGCCGCCTCCGGTAAAGCGCGGCATTCGCCGTTTTACTGCCGGCGTGAATGCCGGGCGGCTACACGCCCCTGCCCGAGTTGAACCTGTTCTCGGCCGCTTCCCAATCGACCACGTTCCACCACGCCGCAATATATTCGGGACGGCGGTTCTGATACTTCAGATAATAGGCGTGCTCCCAGACATCGAGGCCGATGACGGCGAATTTTCCTTCCATCAGCAGCGAGTCCTGATTTGCGGTCGACGTGATATCGAGCTGGTCGCCGCTTTTCACCAGCCAGGCCCAGCCGGACCCGAATCTTCCCGCGGCCGCGGCTGAGAATTTTTCCTTGAAGGCGTCGAAACTCCCGAAGGATCCGTTGATCGCGCGGGCCAGATTGCCCACCGGATTGCCGCCCTTCTGCCTGCCCATGATGGTCCAGAACATGGTGTGATTGGCGTGACCGCCGCCGTTGTTGCGAACCGCGGTGCGGATCGCTTCCGGCACGATCGCGCAGTTATTGGCGAGCAATTCCTCAAGCGTCTTGCCCTGAAGGTGCGGCGCCGATTCGAGCGCCTTGTTCAAATTCGCGACATACGCTCCATGGTGCTTGTCATGATGAATTTCCATCGTTTTCGCGTCAATATACGGCTCGAGCGCGTCAAATTCATAAGGCAATGCGGGTACGGTAAACGCCATGTTTTCTCCTTTGATCTGCTCAGATGTGTTCAATTAGATGCACGCTGGTAAGCGTCCGCAACACGAAACATTGAAATTTCGTCGAAGTGACGCGTGAGAATCTGTAATCCGACCGGCAAACCGAGGCGGGTTGCGCCGCAGGGCACGCTCATGCACGGGATTCCCGCCAGATCGCCGGTGATGGTGAAAATATCGGAAAGATACATGGCCACCGGATCGTTCACCTTTTCCCCCAGCCGGAAGGCGGGGAACGGCGAGACCGGTCCGGCGATCGCGTCCACCTGCTCGAAGGCTTCGGCGTAGTCGCGCGCGATGAGGCTCCGGACCTTTTGCGCTTTCAGGTAATAGGCGTCGTAATAGCCGGCGCTGAGGACGTAGGTTCCGAGCATGATGCGGCGCTTGCACTCGGCGCCGAATCCCTCATCGCGCGTGAGACGGTACATTTCCGAAAGCGTCCGCGCGGATTTGGAGCGCGTGGTGTAGCGCACGCCGTCATATCGCGCGAGATTGGAGCTGGCTTCGGCGGTGGCGATGATGTAGTACGTCGCGATC
Organism: Terriglobia bacterium; assembly: GCA_021325175.1. Taxonomy (GTDB): domain Bacteria; phylum Acidobacteriota; class Terriglobia; order Bryobacterales; family Bryobacteraceae; genus Palsa-187. Next base: position 7,294 of record JAJPHS010000085.1, on the reverse strand, counting down.
GCATAGGGCGTGTGCGGCAGTCGGATATCGCGCACCTCGCAGCCGAGTTTCTTCAGAACATCCACGGCGGCGTGGATCAGATCGCCGGTTTCGCTTTCCAGATTTTCGAAAAATTCGCGCGGCAGGCCGATCTTCATGCCGCGGATGCCGCCGCCGAGCGCGGCCGTATAATCCGGCACCGGGGCGAACGCGCTGGTCGCGTCCATTTCATCGCGGCCGGCGATCACCTGGAGCAACGCCGCGCAATCGCGCACCGATTTGGCGAACGGGCCGATGTGATCGAGAGAGCTGGCGAAGGCCGTCAGGCCGTATCGCGAAACGCGTCCGTAGGTCGGCGTGACGCCGGTGACGCCGCAAAACGAAGCGGGCTGCCGGATCGAACCCCCGGTATCGGAGCCGAGCGCGAGCACGGCGGTTCCTTGCGCGACAGCCGCCGCCGATCCGCCGCTCGATCCACCCGGCACCCGGTCCGGCGCGATAGGATTGCGCACCGGGCCGAACGCCGAGTTTTCGTTCGACGATCCCATGGCGAATTCGTCGCAGTTCGTTTTGCCGATGATAACGCCGCCGGCGTTTTCGATGCGCTGGATGGCGGTGGCGTCATAGGGAGGGATGTAGTGCTCCAGCAGCTTCGAGCCGCAGGTGGTGCGCACGTCGCGCGTGACGATGACGTCCTTAATGGCGATCGGCACGCCGGCGAGCGGCCCCAGCTCTTCGCCGGCGAAAATTTTCTTGTCCACTTCAAGCGCCGCGGCCAGCGCGCGCTCCGGCGAGAAAGTCAGGTAGGCGTTGGTCTTCGGGTTTTCGGCCTGCGCGTAGGCCAAAGCTTCCAGGGCGAGCTCGCGCGCGGAATATTTTCGGGCCAGCAGATCCGCGCGAATCGAGTCGATCGACCGTTCGCCCAGGTTCATCGCTCGATCACTTTCGGCACCTTGAAATATCCGGCGCCGGCGGCGGGCGCGTTTTTGAGCGCGGCCGGTACGCCGAGCGGGGGGCGTTCCCGATCCTCGCGAAGCGTCGCCGTTTCTCCGGCCGGGTAAAGAACCTGCGCCATCGGCTCGACGCCGGAGGTGTCCAGCTCGTTGAGCTTTTCGATGTAGGTCAAAATGTCTTCGAGATCGCGCCTCATGCGCCCGATTTCGGCATCGGTCAGCGCCAGGTTGGCCAGATCGGCGACGTTGCGGACTTGTTCTTCAGTGAGTTTCACGCGTGAAATTTCTTTTGCCGGTAGACGAGATCGAGCACCGGATCCTTTACGGTTTCGCTCGAGGGCCTGGCGGTTTCGGCGCGGTGGGGCGCGCGCCGCTTCGGCATCGGGCGAAAATCGATCTTTTTCACCAGCGGCTCGCCCAGCGCTTCCGCCAGATTGCGCAACAAAAAATGTTCGAGCGAGGCGAGCTGGCGCTGCCAGATGATATCTTCCACTTCGACGACCAGGGTATCGCGAACCAACGCGGCGGCGAGCGTGTGCGCGCCGATCTTCTTTCCCGCGGCAAGATTCCAGGCGGCGCGCGCGCGCGCCTGTGGATCGGCCATATCGGGTGGCAGTTTCAGTTTGGCGATGAGACGGCCGGCGCGTTCCATGGTGGTGCCGGGGGAAACGACGATTGTAGCACGCACCGGGTTTGGAGGGCGGGATTTTGCCGGCGGAGCCAGCCGGCTTTAAGCGCAGCATCCGGGCGCTGGTGAAGACGCCCGCCGCGATCACTGCCAATAGTTTCGATCGAGACTCCGGTACTGAACCGCCTCGGCGAGATGTTTGGCGTTGATCGGCCCGGCTTCATCGAGGTCCGCAATGGTTCGCGCGACTTTCAGAATTCGATCGTGCGCGCGCGCCGACAAACCCAGTCGCCGGACCGCCATTTCGAGCGTCCGCTCTCCGGCGTCGTCAAGCGCGCATAATTTTCGAAGCTCGCGCACCGGAATCCGCGCATTATAGTAGCCGCGCGCCTGCTGGATCGCCCGCGCCCGCTCCACGCGCCCGCGGATCTCGGCGGAGCTGACGCCTTCATTTTTTCCGCGCAGCTCGCGATACGGCACAGCGGGAACCTCGACGTGCAGATCGATTCGATCCAGCAGCGGACCGCTGATCCGGCCGAGATATCGCTGGATCATCGCGCCGGTGCATCGGCAATCGCGTGTCGGGTCCGAGAAAAATCCACACTGGCACGGATTCATCGCGCCCACCAGGAGTGTATCCGCGGGAAAGGAAAGTGTCACTTGCGCTCGCGCGATGGTCACCATCCCTTCTTCGAGCGGCTGCCGCAACTGCTCCAGCACGTTGCGCGGAAATTCCGGCAATTCGTCGAGAAACAGCACGCCGTTATGAGCGAGGCTCACCTCGCCGGGCCGCGGCGTTCCGGCTCCGCCGCCGATGAGGCCGGCGTCGGAAACCGAGTGGTGCGGCGCGCGGAACGGACGCTTCTGCACCAGTCCGGCGCCCTTCGGCAGCACGCCCGCGACGCTGTGGATCTGCGTGGTTTCAAGCGCCTCGGCGAAAGTCAGCGGCGGCAGAATATCCGCGAATCGCTTGGCGAGCATCGTTTTTCCCGATCCCGGCGGCCCGATCAGAAGCACATTGTGGCCGCCCGCCGCCGCCACTTCCAAGGCCCGCTTTGCGCTGAGCTGGCCGCGCACGTCCTTAAAGTCCAGCGATTCCGCGGTGGCCGCCACCGGCGCGGCCGTGCTTCGGGGCTGAGGTTGAAAAGCGGCCGGTTCCTTCAGGAACGCCACCGCATCACGCAGGTGACGGATGCCGAACACGTCGATTCCATCGGCCACGGCAGCCTCCGCGGCGTTGTCGGCAGGCACCAGCACATTCCTGATGCCGCGCTTGCGCGCGCAGGCGGCGATCGAGAGCGCGCCGCGAACGGGCCGCACGCTTCCATCAAGCGAAAGCTCGCCGACGAACAGATGCTGCTCCGCGCTCGCGACCATCCCCATCGCACCCAGGATTCCGAGCGCCATCGGCAGATCGAATCCAGCCCCCTCCTTGCGAACATTGGCCGGGGCGAGATTGATCGTGACGCTCTTGGCCGGATACCCAAAACCGGAATTGATCAGCGCGGATTTGATCCGCTCCCGGCTCTCTTTCACCGCGATATCCGGCAGCCCTACCGTGATGATGTCCCGCGAAACGCCCGGGTACATATCGACCTCCACATCAATCAGGTGCGCGTCGATGCCGAACAGCGCCGCCGAGCGGGTGCGAAAAAGAGCCATTAAAGTATAGTGGGCGGCGCCGGGGATTTTTCGCTGCTGAAGTAAGTGAATCTTCAATCATTTACCTGAAGCCCGCCGCCTCGTCGCGCCGGAGGTGGCGCCTGGCGCCGGTCCTTGTCAAGGTCGGCGGCAGCCCATGGCGCGACCGCTCGATTCAGGGTTCTAATAGACTCAGTGTCCCAACCCAGAATCGCTGTTATCGGAGCCGGCGCCTTCGGGCGCAATCACCTGCGAGTCATTCACCAATCGGCGCATGCGCGGCTTTCCGGCGTGCTTGATACCGATCAGTCGCGAGCGGAAACCGCCGCGCGCGATTTCGACTGCCGGATCTTCTCTTCACTTGAAGAAGCCGCCGAAAAGTCGGATGCCGCCGTCATCGCCACGCCCACCACAACGCACGCCCGAATCGGATGCCGCCTGATCGAGCTGGGGCTGGACGTTTTGGTCGAGAAGCCGATCGCCGATGAGCCCGAATCCGGCTTGCGGCTGGTCGAGGCCGCGGAAAAGCATCAGAAAATCCTGCAAGCCGGGCATCTCGAACGATTTAATCCCGCAATTCTGGCTCTCGAAAAAGTCTTGACCAAGCCTCTTTTTTTCGAAATTCATCGTTTGAGCGAGTTCAGCCCCCGCAGTCTGGATGTAGACGTGGTGCTCGATCTGATGATTCATGACATCGACGTTGTTCTGGCGATCACCGGCTTGATGCCCGAAGAAATTCGCGCCGCCGGCATTTCGATTCTGTCTCCAAAAGTGGATATCGCCAATGTCCGGCTGCAATTTCCCGGCGGATGCGTCGCCAACCTCACCGCCAGCCGCGTCTCGACCGAGCGCGTCCGCAAGCTCCGCCTGTTCCAGCCGCACGAATATATTTCGCTCGATTACGGCCGCCAGGACGCGGTGCGCTTTCGAGTGGACCCTCCCATGAAAATCGGTTTCGAATCGCTTCCGGTCGCCAAAGACGAGCCGCTGCGCCTGGAACTGGAGGAGTTTTTCGCCGCCATTCAGCAGCGCCGCGAGCCGCGCACTTCCGGGCGGCAGGGGCTTTTAGCTCTACAGGTGGCTTGCGGCATTCTTGCTAAAATTGAAGAGCACGCCCGTATCGTGAAGCAGACGTTGGCCGCACATTAGACGTTCGGCATAGCAACTTTCGTCGGCGATAAAGCGTCGTTACGATTGATCTTACGCGCATGCCAATGCCGGTGACATCCGCCGATTCCAGCGAAGTTAACCTGCTTCCGCCGTGGCGCGAACCGCTGCGGCCGGGCCGGCTTTTGGGCGACGCCGCCGCATCGATTCTCATTAACGCGGCGATTTTCGCGTTTTTCGTCTTCGCGCCGGAGGGCGAGCGGCGTCCGCAACACCGGATAATCGCCGACGATTTTCATAAAGCTGTCCACCTGGTGATGCCGCGATATTACGAGCCGACGCAGAAAGAGCCAAACAAGGGCAAGGTAAGCCGCGAGCTTGACGTAAACAGCATCCGGCAGGCTCCCGAGCGCCAGGCGCCTCGCCTGAAAGCCCCCGCGCCGGCGCCCGGACCCGCGGTGCAAACGCCGCCGCCCAAGATCCCGCCGCCGCTGATCGAACCGCCAAAAATCGAAGTTGCGCAGGCGCCTCCGCCGCCGACAGCAACCGCTCTGCCGCAGCCGCCGGTCGCCGTGCCGGTGCCGCACCCCCCCGCCAAGCCGAGACTGGCATTCGAAGACGTGGCGTCGGTGCCTGTCGATCCGGTCGCGGTCCCGAATCAGAACGGCCGCGCGCGATCGAATGCGCTGAATCCCGGCGCGAACGGCACCGTCGTCGGCGATCTGGGCGACAGCTCGGCCACGTTTCAAGGCGACGCTCAAAATGCCGTTCCGGGCCGGGTCGGCAGCAATTTGCAGCTTTTAAGCGACGCAAAAGGAGTCGATTTCAAGCCTTACATGATGCAGGTTCTTCTGGCCGTGCGGCGGAATTGGCTGGCGATTATTCCGGAAAGCGCCCGAATGGGACGGCGCGGCCGGGTTTTGATCCAGTTTGCAATCGATCGCAACGGCGGTGTTCCCAAATTGGTGATCGCTGAAGGGACGGGCACCGATTCGCTCGATCGGGCCGCGGTCGCCGCGGTCAGCGCATCTTACCCCTTTCCCCCCTTGCCGGCTGAGTATAAGGGCGATCAGATCCGGCTCCAGATGGCCTTCGGCTATAATATGCCAGTGAAATAAGCTTTATGAATCTTAAATTTGCGGCGGCGATGGCGTGCTATGCGGCGCTTGCGCTGCTGGCCGGATTTACGCTCGATGGAAAAATTCGCATCGGAACGTGGATTATTCTAGGGTATTTCGCGCTCCGGACCTACCTTGTGGTTTTAAAGCGCCAGTTGGAATAAGCGACCGGCATATCCCGCCTGAGAAGATTATTAGATCTCATCTAAGGTAAAGCTTCGAGATACGTCTCGCTGCAATCCGATTAACCTGCTAATTACCAGCAGTTGTGCTGTTCGCTTTCCCGGAACAGCCACCAACGTTTCAGTCTGGGAGAGAGTGGGTGGGACTTGGTCCCAATTCGGAATTGCGGAGTGTCGATGGTGGGGTCCGGCCGCGCTCGGAGCTGATAGGCCGGGGTCCACGATCTAAGGTTTCTCTCTGATTCCAAAGTAGAAGGCCCGCTGCAAGCGACGCTAGTTCCATCGGCGGAAAGCGGCGATTCCGCCAGATTAGCCGATTGGCGCGGGGCGTGCATCTCTGGAGAAACGTTAGATGAGGAGAGCCGAGATGATGACGATGACGAAATGCAAGACGGCTGCCGCGCCGGTCCTTCGCGCGCTTCCTATAAAGAGCAGCCGGCCAACGCCGGTGAAGCCGATGGGCGTGGCGCCGGCGCTGCACGCGCCGGCCCAGCAGAAACCGCCGGTGAATCCCGCCGCGCAGCAGGCCGCCAAGCTCGCGCGCCGCGACCGCGTGGTGCTGGAGCATCTTCCGTTGGTGAAGGCGATCGCTGTGCGAGTCCACGAAAATCTGCCGGTTCACGTCGATCTGGACGACCTGGTTCACGCCGGAATTCTCGGCCTTTTCGACGCGGCGAATAAGTTTAATCCCGAAAAACAGGTGGTTTTTTCAAGCTACGCCAAGCATCGGATCAAGGGCGCCATCCTCGACAGCCTGCGCCAGCTCGATTGGGCGTCGCGCGACATGCGCCGCCGGCACAAGCAGGTGGAAGCCGCCACGCGCGATCTGGCGGCGTCGCTGCAACGTAATCCCACCGAGGCGGAAGTCGCCGCCAAACTCGGCATGGATGTGGAGCGCTGGCGCAACATGATGCTCGATCTGCGCAATGTCGGTCTGATTTCCGCTTCCACGCGCAGCAACGAAAACGAAGATCTGCCGGCTCCCGATTTTCCCGGCAAGCCGGAATCGCAGCCCGATTCGATCTGCGCGCGGGAGCAATTAAAAAACGTGCTGGGGGAAGCGATGAAGACGCTGCCGGAGCGGTATCGGAAAGTGGTGCTGTTGTACTACAGCAACGAAATGACGATGAAAGAGATCGGCGGCGTGCTGGGAATCAATGAAAGCCGCGTCTCGCAGATTCACAAATCCGCGCTCGAAAAGATGATGGTCGCGCTCCAGGCCAACGGCATCACCTCCAGCCAGGCTTTTTAAGCGTACTAGTATACTTGAAGCAACCACCGCCAGTCTGCGATCTTGGCGGCGATGAGTCAAGATCAGGAAGCCATTACAAGAGCGCTGCTCGTTGTCATAGATAAGGTCGAGCGGAGCCCGTGTCAATAGCCGAGTGTAAATTCGCTGCCGGCTCCAGTGGTCAGGTATAAGATGCAATTACCTGAGCGGAGGGTACGGCTCTGCGGGGACACAACCGGAGCGCCGACTCAACATGCCTTCCACCCGATGTCCTCGCGCACCTTCTCGTACAGCGCCGATCTTCCGCGATACTTCGGCATGTGACTGGGGCTATGGATGGCCGGTCCAAAGTGAGTTTCCGGTAAGCATGCATGACTGGGGTTGAGCTTGGCTGATAGGTTGTGTCGAGGGCGGGAGGCCTGGCGGCATGACACAGGGATCGGCAAGCCATCGCG
>JAJPHS010000156.1 GCA_021325175.1 Terriglobia bacterium | reverse complement strand
GTCGGCTGATCCCAATAGCTGATCGTCACGTCCTGCTTCAGGTTTTTCGCGATCTTTTGCGTCTGATCGGAAAGCGTGTACTTCTTGCTCGAAGTCGCATCGTAGCTTTTGTTATACCGGTTGGCCAGAAAATTCACGCCGCTCACCACCGCGATCACGATGGCCACATAAAGAACCGTGTACGCCGTGAACTTTGTTTGCCGGGCTTTCATCCATCCGCTGTTCATACTACGCTCTCCACCGCAGCGACTCCATCGAGCGCGCCGTCAAAAACAATCCCACAAAAATCACCGACAAGTAAAACACAATGTCCTTGGTATCGAGCACCCCGCGTGAAAACGTGTCGAAGTGCTGGAGCACGGAAAGGTAGCTGATCACCTTATCGGCCACCGTCGTCCCGAACGACGACGCCCAATCGAGCACCCATAGCAGCAGCATGATCGCGAATCCGGCTACGCCGGCCACGATCTGGTTCTTGGTGCAGTTGGAGATAAACGTCCCGATGGCGAGCAGGCAGCCGCCTTGCAACAGCAGCCCCAGATATCCCACCAGAATTGGCTTCCAGTCCGGATGCCCGTAGACGAATAGCACTGATAAGCTCAGCGCGGAAATCGCCAGCATCGCCATATACAGGACCATCGCGCCCAGCCACTTGCCGAGAATAATTTCAAGATCGCTGATCGGCGAAGTCAGCAGCAGCTCGATCGTGCCGGTGCGCTTCTCCTCGGCGAACAAACGCATGGTGATCATCGGGATCAGGAACAACCCGATCACGCTGATATTGGAAAACAGCGGGCGAATAATCATCTCGCCCATGTCCATGGGAAAGCTCTGCCCCATCATCGCGCTCTCCATGCCGCGCCGGACGAAAAACACGACCGCGACATAGAAAAAATATCCGGCGATCAGGGCGAAAAACGCCATCACGCCGTATGCGATGGGGGAACGGAAATAGCTGTTCAGCTCCTTGCGGGCGACGGTGAAGGTGTTCATTGTGATTCTCCAACGGGCGCTGCGGCGGCGGCAATCGCCTCCTCCTGCTTGGCGTCCTCCGGCGATGCGGTCAGTTGCAGGAAGATCTCTTCCAGGCTCAGACCCACCGCGTGCAATTCATTCAAATTCCATCCCGATTCGATCACCGCGCGAGCCAAACCCGGGCGGATGGTCCGGCCCTCCAGGCTCTCCACGGTAAAACTCAGTTTGCCCTCGCGATGCTGGTTTGCCAGCACGCGGCTTACCCCGGCAACCTGCTCCAGCTTCCTCTGAACCGCCGCGGCCTCGCTTTCCCCGGCCACCACCTCCACCGCCACCGTCTCGGCGCCTCGCAATCGGCTGGTAAGATTCGCGACCGTGTCCATCGCCACCAGTTTTCCCTTGGCGATAATGATCACGCGCTCGCAGGTTTGCTCCACCTCGGGAAGAATATGCGTCGAAAGGATAATCGTGTGGTCGCCGCGCGCGGCCAGACCCTTAATCAAATCGCGCGTTTCGATGATCTGGTGCGGATCGAGGCCGGCCGTCGGCTCATCGAGAATCAAAACGTCGGGATTGTGAATGATCGCCTGCGCCAGCCCGACGCGCTGCCTGTAGCCTTTGGAAAGCTTCCCGATCAGTGTCTTTCGAACATCGCTGACCGCGCAGGCCTCGGAAACCTCGGCGATACGTTTCGCCAGTTGTTCCTTGGGTACGCCCTTGATCCGGCCCACGAATTCCAGGTACTCGTGAACCTCCATTTCCGGATAAACCGGCGGCGTTTCCGGCAGATAGCCGATCCGCCGTTTTACTTCGAGCGGCTGTTCAAGCACGTCGAACCCCGCCACCGAGGCTTTGCCCGCGGTGGGCGGCAGAAAACAGGTCAAAACGCGCATGGTGGTCGTTTTGCCTGCTCCGTTGGGGCCGAGAAAGCCGACAATCTGGCCCTTTTCGACCTCAAAAGAGATATTGTCGACTGCGATTTTACGGGCGTATCGCTTGGTAAGCCCTTCGACTTTGATCATATAGAATTACTCAGGACGAGCCAGAATGCTCTTAGTGAGTGTGAATAACACCTCATCATAAAGATTCCGAAACGGTACTGTCAATCCAGCCCAGGCACGGTATCTGCAATTTATTAAATTTTTTAAACGTCGATGGAAACGACGTGGTCGGGCGCCCGCCAGTTACTGGTGCCCATCCGGGCCCCGGAATAGCCCGCATCTCCTATCGCCGGATGGCGGGATTCATCAGCAACTTAAAACTTGTCCATCAAGGGGTTCGGGAACGCATCCACCTGCTCGGCGCCTTCCTTGTGCAGGCACTGAAAATCTTTCTCGATGATGATCTTCGGTGATCCGCCAAGCGTTTCGATTCCTTCCTGATTGCTTTCGATCCAGCTCCTGGCCCGCTCGCGCGGTACCTCGATCCGAATCCGCGCGCCATCAAAGGACGTGATCATCTCCGGCGAAGCCCCCAGCTCGATCGCGTACGCCAATTCGCGCCCCGGAAACGAGATCGACTCTTCCACCCGCCCCGTCTCGGCCAGCCGCGCCACATCGGACTGGCTCAGCCGGAAACGCAAAGTATTGGAATGAAATCGCAGCTTCATGAGTCCCGATGTACCGTTTCGGGCGAAAACGCGGGCGCGCAAACCGCAATATATTCCGCGCCGCCCGGCGTGCTGTAGCGAATCCATTCGCCGCGCCGCGTAATCACCGCCTGGCCGGCCGGCACCTCTATTATCCCCTTTTCGCATTCGACCATGACGGACCCCTGGAGCACGATTGTAAACTCATCAAACTCGGGCCGCTGTCCAGGCTCGGACCAGCCCGCCGGACTGCGCATGTGCGCGATGGAGACGGCCGCATCCCGGGAATTCACCCGTCCGATGTATTCGTCGATCAGCTTTCCGCCGGGAACGGGAATGCGCGTAGGCGCCGCGATCAGCGTGGGCATATTCAGAAGTGTAAAAAATAAAAAATAAAGAAAGGCCGGCGAGGAACCGCCGGCCCGTCAGTTGGAGTTGCCGTTTTTAGAAACTGAACCGCGCGCCGAACTCCCCGGCGAACGACTTGGGAACGATCGCCCCGGAAGCGGCAATGAAATTGGTCGGCTGCATGAAATTCGCCGCCTTGATGTTCCCCGAATACGATGTCCCGAAATTTGCCCGATTGGTGAGATCGAAGGCCTGGAAAAAAATCTCCAGCCTCGGTTTTTCGCCGAGCCGGAACACCTTGCCGAAGCGCGCATCGAGCTGGAAAAAGTCCTCGCCACGCAGATAATCATACGGCAGTTGATGGCACGTATTCGCGTTCAGGCACGCCACAAGCTGCGCCGCGGTGTAGGATTTGGTCGCGGTCAGATTGGTCGGATCGCTGTTCAGAACGATCGCGTGCGTCGCGCCCTGGCCGCCGCCCCATCCGTAAACGTCGCTGATGCCTTGCGTCGCATTGTACGGACGCCCGGTCGCCCACTGCATGATCGGCGAGGCGGTGATCCCGAACGGCAAATTGAACAAGCCGCTGAAAGTGATGCGGTGCCGCTCATCGGAAGGCGTCGGACCGTAGTCGTGCGGCGCAAACCAGTTCAACTCGTCCGTGGGGGAGTTGGCGTAAGACGCCGCGCTCCCGTTGTAGGCCCGCGCTTTGGACAGCACGTAAGCCGCATTGATCGAAAAATTGCGCGTCAGCCGCTTGCGATAGGAAACGTTCATGCCATCGTAGCGGCTGCGCCCATTGGACATCGCATCGCGAATCTGGCCAAGCACCGGCAGACCGGCCGCCTTAAAAGCGGCCGTCGTGTTCCGCACGCCGTTGATCTGCGGGTTGATGATAATGCGCTCATTTTCGTGCAACCCCAGCTCGTGAATGTATTCAATCTCGATCACCGAATCGCTGGTCGCCTGCCAGCTATAGCCCGCGTTCCACTGTTCGCTGTACGGATTGCGATAATTCGGGTCCATAATGAACCCGGTGGACCCGGTGGGCAACTGCGAGGTGCCCGGAGGAATCGGCGGCAGCGGATCAATCCCAAATCGCCAGGCCGAAAGCAGCTCGCCGTTGGGCAAAACCGCCGCCGACGGGCTTCCCGGACCAGGGCTGGTGTAATTGATCGTCGTAAAGACCGTCGGATTGGCTTGCTGTTCCATGAACAACGGAATGTTCTGGAACGTCTGGCCGTAGTACAGGCCGTAGCCCGCCCGGAGCACGTGCTTTCCGGATCCCGTTAAGTCATATGCCAAACCGAACCGCGGGCTGAAGTCGCGATTCTCATTCTGCGGCAGCCTGTAAGCATAGGGGCTGCCGATCGCCTTCAGTTCGAGATACGTCTTGCTGGTCGCCTGCTGCGCGCCACCGTTCAAATCGTAGTCCTTGTCCCACCGCATCCCGATATTCAACGTCAGCCGGCGCGTGACCTTCCAGTCGTCCTGGACGTACAAACCGATCGACTTGGCGTGTTCGGCGAAATAAGCGTCCCCGGTGTTGGGAACCGTAATCGCTTGCACCGCGCCGGGAGTCGCCAGACCCTGCGGATAATCGACCGGATCAGACAGAATTTTGGTCGGATCGTCAAAGAAGCTGATCGACGGGGTCGGATCGGTGATGAAGAAGCCGCCGAGCTTCGGCTCATAAAGATAATCAATGCCGAACTTCAGCGAGTGCGCCCCGTGATTGATCGCGTAATCGTCCTTGAACTGCCACTTGGCCTGATAGCTCTCCTGCGGCACGTTCGGATTGGTTCCGGCCGAAAGATTCGGGAAGGACAGGTTCGGCACGAACTGATTGGCGTCAATCAAATTGTTCCAATACTGATAGCCCGCCGTGAACGAGTTCACCATCGTCGGCGAGATCACCGAGTTCAGTGTCGCATTGGCAATAATGAGCTGATTGGTGGTGAAATTGGTCTGGAAGCCGTCGCTGTTGCCGGAAGCCTGGTCGTTCAGCCCGCGATTGTTCTGATTGGAGTAGCTCAACGAAAGGCGGTTCTTCTCGTTCAACTCATGATCAAGGCGTCCGTTATAGCGCCAGTCGTAATAAGGCGTCGCGATCGTTTGCACCGGATCGACCTGAATGCCGTACGGCAGGCTGACTTTCGTCAGAGCCTGAGCGTCGGCGTAAGCCGCGGGATTGGTATTGATGCTGGTCTGCTCGCGCGAACGCTCAATTGCGAAAAACAAAAAAGTTTTGTCTTTTTTGACGGGACCGCCAATCGATCCGCCGAACTGCTGCCGGCTGAACGGCGCTTTCTGTCCCGTGCCGCCATGGGCAGTCTGCTCGAAATAATTCAGCGTGTCGAAGGCCTGATCGCGATCCTGGAAAAACAAAGAGCCATGAAACTCATTGGTGCCGGACTTGGTGATCAGGTTCACCGCCGCACCCTCGCTGCGCCCGTTAGCCGCCGAGAATCGCTGCGTCGAAATATTGAATTCCTGGACCGCTTCGAGCGGAAGCTGCATCACCGGGCCGCCCACCGTGTTGTCATGATCGTCGACGCCGTTCACCGTGACGTTGACATTGCGGCCTCCCGATCCGTTGGTCGCGAATACCCCGATGCGCGCCTTGGTCGGATCGTAGGAGTTCACCGGCCGCGCGCCCGGCGCCAGAATCGCCATATTCACGAAATCGCGTCCGTTCAGCGGAAGATTTTCGACATCGCTCGGCGTGATTGGCAGGCTGACGTCGGTTTTCTGCAAATCGACCAGCGCCGCGCCCGTCGATTCGACCGTCACCGTCTGCGTCTGCTGGCTGGGCGAAAGCGTCGCGTCGACGGTGGTCGTGCGGGAAACGAATAATTCGACGTTGGAGTAAACGCCTGTGGCAAATCCCGGCATCGTGACGGTCACGTCGTAGTGGCCCGCGGGCAGCAGATTGAAAACGTAGCTGCCGTTGCCGGCGGTTTTGTCGGTACGGGTCGCGCCCGTTTCCCGGTTTGTAATCTTGACTTCGGCTCCGGGAATCACACCCCCGGTTTTATCCGTCACCGTGCCCTGAAGCGTCGCCGTTGCGGTCAACTGAGCCGTTGACCGGCGCGGCGCCAGAAATAGCAGCGCGCACACGAGCAGCAGCCAAGCGTACTTTTTCATAACCCCTAACCTTTCGGAAAAATCCTTTAGGAATTGTTCTCCGGTCAAACCCGAAACCGGAAATCAACAAACCTGCTGCATAGCGTATGCCAAATCGTTGGATTTTGTCAACAGAGACAGGCGCGGCTGTCCATCCGTGCGCCGGATCCTTAAATATTACAATGCTATTCGTAGCGCAGCGCTTCCACCGGCACGATGCGGGTGGCGCTGCGGGCCGGATAAAGCGTCGCGATCAGGCTGACGGCGAGCGCCGCCGCCGCGATCCATACCCCGTCGATCCAGCGCGAATCGAACGGCACGTAGGCCAGCGAATAAACGCTCTCATCGAGCGGAAATAGCCGATAAGCGTTGGCAAAATAACAAAATATATACCCGGCGGTCAGCCCGACCGCCGTCCCCACCACGCCAATCAGCGCGCCTTCCAGAACGAAAATCTTGCGGATTTGCCCCGCCCGCGCCCCCATCGACATCAGCAGGGCAATATCCCGATGCTTTTCCATCACCATCATCACCAGCGTGATCAGGATATTCAGCGCCGCGACAATCTGAATCAGGCCGATCGTGATAACGGTCACAATGCGCTCCGTTTTGAGCGCGTTCAGGATCTGATGGTTCTGCTCTTCCCAGGTGATGGCCTCCAGCCTGGGCCCAATCACTTTTTCCGCCTCCCGCTCGACCTCGGGAGCTTTATAAATATCGTCAAGGCGCAATTCGATCGCGTTGACGACATCCTCAAAGCCGAACGTTTTTTGCGCCACGCTCAAGGACGTGAATGCCCAGTTATTATCGACGTCGTAAAAACCCGTCTCAAAAATTCCGGCGACCAGAAAACGCTTAAACGACGGCTGCCAACCCGCCGGCCCAAGATAACCTTGCGGGATCATCAGCGTGAGCGGCTTGTTCACCACCGCGCCGGTGTAAGCCGCCAGCCGCGCGCCCAAAACAATGCCCGGCAATCCGCTGGAATCGCGCAGCGGCTGGAGCGAACCAGCTTTTAGATGCTGTAGCGCATCCGGAATCGGCGTACCCGGCGCAAGCGAAATTCCCTTTATAATCGCTCCCGTGCTGCGGACCGGACCGGCAATGTAGGCCGGATCGTAAAGGCTCGGCGTCGCGCTGGTCACGTGCGGCAGGCGCGCCAGTTTCGCCGCGATCTGCTCCCAGTTTTCGATGCCGTTGCCGGCTTCTTTTTCCTCGATCGAAACCGCCGCCGTCGCCCCCAGCAGATTTTTTTGCAGCGTCGCGCTGAATCCATTGGTAATCGCCACGGCGATCACCAGCGCCATCACGCCGGCCGCAACTCCGATGACGGAGATGACCGTGATGACGGAAATAACGACCTGTTTGCGTTTGGCCCGAAGGTATCGGGTCGCGACGAAAAATTCGAACGGCATAGGATGCGCGCGATACTATTCCGGCTCCGGGCCGGCGGCTTCCGAGCCCTGCCTCAGCCGCGCGGCCATTCCGATCTCCCCTTCGGCGCGCAGCAGCGGAAACAGAATGACATCGCGAATCGACCTGGAATTGGTCAGAACCATCGCCAACCGGTCGATGCCGATTCCTTCGCCGCCGGTGGGCGGCATCCCGTAGGACATCGCGCGCAGATAATCCTCGTCCATCTGATGCGCCTCTTCATCTCCAGCATCGCGCATGGCAAGCTGCATCTCAAAGCGCCGGCACTGCTCGCGCGGATCGTTCAGCTCCGTGTACGCGTTGCCGATCTCCATCCCCGCCGCGTAAATTTCAAAGCGATCGACAAAGGCCGGATCGCGTTCATTATTTTTCGACAGCGGCGAAACCTCCACCGGATATTCGTAAATCACGGTCGGCTGGATCAGCGCCGGCTCGATTTTCTCGAAGGCTTCAACCAGCGCGTGCCCTTTGAGATCCGGAT
>JAJPHS010000007.1 GCA_021325175.1 Terriglobia bacterium | reverse complement strand
ATGCTGCGCTCGCTCAAGCAGGCGCGCTACAGCGATCAGAATCTCGGCCACTTCGCTCTGGCGGCGCGCAGCTATACGCACTTCACGTCGCCGATCCGCCGTTATCCGGACCTGATCGTCCATCGCGTTCTCGCCGCGCACCTGAACGGCAAGGTTTACGACGCGCCCATGCGCGCCATCGCCGATTGGTCCTCGGAAACGGAGCGTCGCGCCGCCGAAGCCGAACGCGAACTGGTGGAGTGGAAAAAAGTAAAATTTATGATCGATCGAGTCGGCGACGAGTTCGACGCCTTGATCATTTCCACCACGCGCTTCGGCTTTTTCGTCGAGCTGGCTGATCTGTTCATCGAAGGGCTGGTCCCGCTCGATTCGCTTCCCGGCGATCGCTTCGCATACCGGGAAAACAATCGCAAAATTATCGGCCAGCGGACGCGCCGGGCATTTTCGATCGGCGATAAAGTCCGCGTTCGCCTGGATCGGGTGGACGCAGTCGAAAAGAAGCTTCAATTCTCGCTGTCCGCAGAACCCGCGCGGAAGCGAAAAAAGATCAGAACGGGATGAAAAACCCGATCCTATTCACAAATCGCGCCCTTGGCGGACGTAATCGAGTTCCAAAGCGTAGTGAATCGGGTTTTTCCTGGCGCCTGGCGGCTCCCGTATAATTTTAGGTAGCTTCCCGATGAGGATCGCCGTATTTCTGATCGCCGCCGGTTCCGCGCTCCTGGCGCAGGGGCCGCCGCGGCCCGCTTCCGAAGCCGATGAGCCGCGGATCTCCGTCGAGGTTACGCGCGTCCAGTTGCTATTCACGGTGACTGACAAAAAAGGCCGGTTCGTCACCGATCTCACCCAGAACGATTTTCAGATCATCGAGTCGAAAAAGCCGCAGATCATTACCGAGTTCACCGCCGAAACCGATCTTCCGCTGCGCCTGGCGATCCTGATCGATACCAGCAACAGTATCCGGGACCGATTCCGGTTCCAGCAGGAAGCGGCCACCGATTTCATCAACGCCGTGCTTCGCCCCAAGGAAGATAAGGCCATCGTGGTGAGCTTCGACACCTCCGCCGAACTGGTGGCCGATCTCACCGACGACGCCGGCGCGATCAACCGGGCGATCCAGAACCTGCGCCCCGGCGGCGGCACGGCGCTTTACGACGCCATTTTCTATGCCTGCCGCGACAAGCTGGTGCAGGATCAGCCGCGCTACAAATTTCGCCGCGCCATGGTGATTTTAAGCGACGGCGACGACAACAACAGCCGCTACACGCGCGATCAGGCCCTGGAGATGGCGCATAAATCCGACACCGTGATTTATTGCATTTCGACCAACCGCACCGGCCAGGAAATGGACGGCGACAAGGTGTTGAAATATTTCGCCGAGCAGACCGGCGGCCAGGCCTTTTTCCCGTTCAAGGCGCAGGATCTGGCGCAATCGTTTGAAAATATCGCCAATGAGTTGCGGCATCAGTACAACGTGCTGTACCGGCCCGATCCGCTCAAGACGGACGGCCAGTATCATCCGGTGGAAGTGAAGGTCAAGGGCCGCAAGGACCTGATCGTGCGCGCCCGCCACGGATATTACGCTCCCTCGATTCAGCCGTAAGCGCGGCGGACCGAAATCCTCTCGGTTTGGCGCCATGCGAAGATGGTTCTCGTGCGCTTCTGGAATCGCGCCAAGCTCCTTTACAGCTATCTGCGCCGCGCCGAGCGGGTGCCCGCGCTGCCGGTCGAATACATCGTCGAAACCACGGCAAAATGCAATCTCTACTGCCCCATGTGCCCGCGCGAAACGCACAAGCAACCCAAGCAGGACATGACCGAGGAGATTTTCGAGCGCCTGGTGGCGGGCGCCGCGCGCACCGGCGAGCACATGATGCTGATCGGGCTGGGCGAGCCGTTCATGGATCGCAAAATTTTCGATCGCATCGAACATTGCGAGCGGCACGGCATCGCCACGCTGCTTTCCACCAACGGAACATTTCTCGACGAAAAAACGGCCGCGCGGCTGCTTGAGACGCCGCTGGCCCACATTACCCTGAGCTTCGACGGCGCGTCCAAAGAAACGTTCGAGCGGTACCGCAAGGGCGCGCGCTTTGAAAAGGTCCGCGATAATTTCGTGCGCTTCGCGCGCATGAAGAAAGAGCGCGGATCGAGGATGCAGGTGGTGGTGCAGATGGTGCGGATGCCGGGAAACGCGCACGAAGTCGAGGAATTTCGCCGCTTCTGGAGCGCGATTGAGGGCGTCGATCAGGTTCGCGTGAAGGAAGACGAAACCAATCTGGTGCAGCCGGAGGGAAACCGCGGCGGATCGCGCCCGTGTCATTATTTATGGCGCGGCGCGATGTACGTGAAGCACGACGGCCGCGTTTTTCCGTGCTGCCAAAGCTACAATCTCGACGGTGCGCCGGCCGGCGATCTGCGCGAAAGCTCGCTGGAGGAGATTTTTAATTCGGAAGAGATGCAGCGGCTGCGGCGGCTGCACGCGGCCGGACGAGCGGGCGAGATCGATATGTGCGCGCGCTGTTGCACCGTGATCCCGCATCCGCTGCTCGCCGCCGGAAGCCTGCTGCTGCACGGCAAATGGGTGCGGCGGGCGATGCCGGTAATCGAGCGGATGATCTACGGGTCAAAGCTGCCGAAGCAGTGGCTGGCCTCGACGCGCGGGGATCTGGTCCAGATCGAGCCGGCCAAGCGCGACCGGTAATCGCGAAAAGCGGCCGGCCGCGGCAGGATACCAGGATACAATTAAGAATACCGGTTACGGAACTTTGTTCCCGTAATTTTCGTCATAGACTCACGGAGACATCCCACCTGTGAAACGAAAGTGGAAGGTCACGCTCGTTATTCTTGTGCCCCTGCTGATCGCCGGCGGCATTTACGGGGGCATACGATATAGCCAGCGCGATTTGGTCACGGTGCAGAGCGGCAGCGTCGAGCGCGCCGATCTGACCGCGGTGGTGACCGCATCGGGCGAAATTAAGCCTCGCAATTACATCAATATCGGAGCGAACGCGCAGGGCCGCATCGTGGAGCTGCTGGTAAAAGAAGGCGACCGGGTGCGCAAGAATCAGGTGGTCGCGCGGATCGAGCATGTTCAGGCGCAGGCCGACGTACAGGCGCAGAAGGCGGGGGTGGCCTCGGCGCAGGCGGATTCCAACGCAGCCGAAGAAGCGCTCGCCGCCGCCGATGAGAGCATCAAAACGCAGCAGGCGACGCTGGAACGTTTCCGCACCGAGCAGGCGCGTGCAAAAATGCTCATGGATAACGCCGAAAAAATGCTTCAATACAACCTGATCGCCAAGCAGGAATACGATCAGAAGAAAGCCGACTACGCTTCGGCGACAGCGAGTGTCCACGAAAACGAGGCCCGGCTCGAACAGATGAAAGTCCAGCGGCAGCAGACGGCGGCGCAGCTTGCTTCCTACCAGCGGCGCGTGGCGCAGGCGCAGGCGGCCCTGACGCGAATCGAGGATGTGCTGGCCAAATACGACGCTCTCGCGCCGCTCGATGGCGTGGTGACGGATTTACCCGTGCGCGTCGGCGAAACGGTGGTGCCGGGCGTGCAAAATTCCGCCGCGTCCACGATTATGACCATCGCCGATATGTCACTGATTACGGCCGAAGTTAAGGTGGATGAAACCGACATCGTCAACGTGCATCTGGGCCAGACGGCGAACATCACCATCGACGCCATGCCGAATAAGACGTTCACGGGCAAGGTGACGGACATCGGCAATACGGCGATTCTGCGTTCGAGCGGCCTGGCGGCCTCGCAAAGCGCGACGTCGAGCCAGGAGGCGAAGGATTTTAAGGTGGTTATCGCGCTCGACTCGCCGCCGGACGATATCCGGCCCGGGCTTTCCTGCTCGGCCAAGATCGTGACCGCTACACGGCGGAACGTTTTGTCGATTCCCATTCAGGCGCTGACCGTGCGCAAGCGCATTGATCTCGAGACGCAGCCCAACGGCGTGATGGCCTCCACGGAAACGCCCGCCGAGCGCGCCAAAAACAACGAAGAGCTACAAGGCGTCTTTGTCATCAAGGACGGCAAGGCGGAGTTTCACCAGGTGGAAACGGGAATCACCGGCGCCACCGATATCGAAGTGCTCAGCGGCGTCGAGGAAAATCAGCCGATCATTATCGGCAGCTACAAAGTGATCCGCACCATACGCAACGGAGCGCGGGTGAAGGTCGATAACCGCCCGCCGGACGTGGTCCTGACAAATTAACGATGGCACAGGCGGCGGTTCTCGATAAAGTCGAACGCGGCGAGCAGCTCAAGCGCGATGGCGTGATCATCCGGACGTGGGATTTGTATAAAACATACGTAATGGGCGACCAGACCATTCACGCCGTCTCCGGCATCGATATTGAAATTCGCAAAGGCGAATACGTAGCCATCATGGGTCCGTCGGGGTCGGGGAAGTCGACGCTGATGAACCTGATCGGTTGCCTGGATACGCCGACCTCCGGGCAATATTACCTGGCGGGCAATCTGGTCAGCGACATGGACGACGATCAACTGGCGCGAATCCGGAACAAAGAGATCGGATTCGTGTTCCAGACTTTCAACCTGCTGGCGCGCGCCACCGCGCTGCACAACGTGGAGCTGCCGCTGATCTACGCCGGCATCTCCAAGCAGGCGCGCGAGGAAAAAGCCAAAACCGCCCTTCGCGCCGTGGATCTGGAGCAGCGCATGCTGCACAAGCCAAGCGAGCTTTCAGGCGGCCAGCGCCAGCGCGTCGCCATCGCGCGCGCTCTGGTGAACGATCCCTCGATTCTGCTCGCCGACGAGCCTACCGGCGCGCTCGATACCGCCACCGGCAATGAGATCATGGCCCTTTTCGAGCGTCTGCACCGGCAGGGCAACACCATCGTCCTGGTGACCCACGAGCACGACATCGCCATGCACGCGCATCGCGTGATCCACATCCGCGACGGCAAGGTAGAGCGCGACGAGAAGATCAAGTAGACATCCACATCTCCCCTGCAAAAGACGCATCATAGGAAATGGATGTACCGCATGATTCTCGCCCTGCTGGCCGCTTCCTGCGCCCGTGCGGGCTGGGTGGAATACAATTTCGGACCTTTTCGCGTGGTGAGCGATGCCGGCGACAAACCGGCGCGCGAGCGGTTGAATGAGATGGAGCAGCTTCGCCACGCCCTCGGCGTGCTGCTGGGGCAGGATAGCCTGGGCGTCGGCGGCCCTCAGGAAAAACAACTCAAAACCGTGTGGCCGATCGATCTGGTGCTTTTTTCAAGCGCGAAAGAGTATGCCGCGCACGCGCCAAATCAGCCGATGATCGCGGGCGGATCGGCGATGCTCGCGGCCTGGAGCGCGGACAAGCTTCTGCCGGGCGATTTTCTGCGCGAGCTGGCGCGCACTCTGATCGACGATAACTCCGGACGCATGCCGCCCGTGGTTGAGACCGCGCTGTGCGATCTGTTTTCGACCATCGATGTGAAGGGCACCAAGGTCCTGCTCGGCGCGCCGCTTCCGGCCGGGCAGCTTCCGCCGGAGCGATTGCATGAGTGGGCCAAAATTCAGCTCCTGGCGACGCATCCCGATTACAGCGGAAAAATTCGCGTATATCTGAACAATCTGCAAGGTCTGGGCGACCTTTCACTGGCCGCGCGCAACGCCTACGGCCTCACGCCCAAGCAGCTCGATCAGAAAATCGACGATTATCTGCGCGCGGGAAATTTCGAGGCCGCCCCGGTCGATGGCGAGGCGCTCAATCCCAATACCGATTTCATCGAGAAGCCGGTGAGTAAAGAAGCGATCAGCCAGCTCATGACGGAACTCGCCGCCGGGGGCAAGGATTTTCCGCCGGACAGCCCGCGAGGGCTGGCGGCCAAAAACACCCGCCCTTCGCTGGAGCTGGCCATCAAGGCCAATCCACGATGGGCGGAGCCGCATGTGAAGCTGGCCGCGCTTGAAACCGATCCTGCGGCGAAGGTCAAGGATTTAAAAGACGCGACCACGCTCGAGCCGCGCAATCCGGCGTACTGGCAGGAACTCGCCAAGGCGCAAATGGAGGCGCATCTTTACGCCGACGCCGATAAATCCTGGGCGGCGGCGATGCGCGCCGCGCCCACCCAGGCCGAACGGGCGCGCATCGAAAAAACGCGCCTGGATATGGATGCCGAGCGCGCCGCTTACGAAGCGGCCGAAAAGAAACGCATCGCCGATGAGCAGGCGGCCGAATTGCAGCGCATCAAGGATGCGGCGGCCGCGGAGGTCCACGCGGCGGAGGCAGCGGCGAATCAGAAGCTCGGCGGTGTCCGTCCCGGCGAAAGGCCGGTTGAATGGTGGGACGATCCGCCCGGCGAAAAATTATCGGGAACGCTCGCGCGGGTGGATTGCCTGGCCGGCGGTCCGATGCGGCTGACCATCGACATCGATGGCGGCGGCACGATCCGGCTGCTGATCCGCGATCCGAATCGCCTCACCGTGCACAGCGCGGAAGGAGTGAAGTTCGCCTGCGGAGCGGCGCGCCCGGCAAAGAAAATCCGCGTCATTTACAACGTAAGAGCCGACGCGAAATACAACACGGTGGGTGACGCCGCGATGGTGGAATTTCCCTGATGCCGCGCGTTCGCCCGCGCTGGATCGCCATCACCGTTTTTCTTTTTTGCTCCGCCCTGAATTATCTGGACCGGCAGCTTCTGGCCGCCGTCGCTCCATCGCTTAAAGCCGAATTTCACCTGAACAATCAGGATTATGGAAAAATCGTGTCGGTCTTCTCGCTTTTGTACGCGACCATCGCGCCCATCGCCGGGTGGTTCATCGATCGCGTGGGATTGAACACCGGGGCGAGCATCGCGGTGCTGGCGTGGTCCATTGCCGGCGCGTCCACCGGGCTGGCGCGCAGCGTTCGCGGCGTGCTGGCGTCGCGGACGGCGCTGGGAATCGCCGAAGCGGCCGGCATCCCGTGCTTTGGAAAAGCGAACGGAATCTATCTGGAGCCGCGCGAGCTCGCCCTGGGAACGGCCTTCAACCAGATCGGCATCAGCCTCGGTTTGACCGCCGCGCCGCTGATCGCCGCGTGGATGACGCCGGCTTATGGATGGCGATCGGCGTTCGTGCTGTGCGGCGCGCTGGGATTTGTTTGGGTTCCGCTCTGGCTGTGGACCGCGAAAAAAATCCCGGCGCATCCGGAAAAAGTCAAGAAATCGACGCTGCCGATTCGCGACATTCTGCGCGACCCAAGGCTTTGGGGATTGATCGTTTCGACGATTTTGATGATGTCGCTGTACACGCTCTGGACCAACTGGACCACGCTCTATTACGCCGAGCAGTGGAAGCTGACGCAGCAGGAAGCCAACGCGCGATTCGCCTGGATTCCACCGGTGCTCGGGACCTTCGGCGGATTCGCTGGCGGATGGATGGCGTTTCACTGGATTCGCGGCGGGCTGGACGTGCTCGCGGCGCGAATGCGGGCGTGCTGGTTTTTCGCCGTCGCCTCGCTGATTTCCACCGCGGCGATCCCGTGGATGCCCGGCGTCCATTGGGCGACGGCTGCGGTCAGCATCAGCGCGTTTTGGTCGCTGGGCGCGACCACCAATCTTTATGCGCTGCCGATCGATCTGTTTGGCCCGGGGCGCGCTGCCCTCGGCGTGGCCGCGCTGACCTCGGCGTACGGATTGATGCAGGCGCCGTTTTCGCTGGCCATCGGCGCAATGGTCGATCACGCCGGCTTTCACGCCGTTTTTCTAAGTTTGTGCGCGCTGCCGCTGGCGGGTGCGGCGGTGTTATGGATGGCGGTTCGAAAGCACCTGGAAGTTCGTCGAGCATGAAAACGACCGAGGTTGTCCTGCGTCCGGCGGCGCCCGGCGATCTGCCCGCGATCGCGGCGATTCAGGGCAGCTTCGGATGGCCGCCGGAAAAATATCTGGAGCACGATTGCCGCGTCGCGTTAATCGACGGGCGGGTTTGCGGCTTCCTGGTCTCGCGCCAGACCGCGCCGGGCGAACGGGAGATCCTGAGCCTGGCGGTGGAGCCGGAAATGCGCCGGCGCGGTATTGCGAAAAAACTGATGCGCGATGAAATTTCACGTTTCCGCGGAAGCTGGTTTCTGGAGGTGCGGGAATCCAACGCCGCGGCGATTAACCTCTATTGGAGCATGGGTTTCCGGGAGGTGGGGCGGCGCGGCGGCTACTACTCGGCGCCTGCCGAATCGGCTATTGTCATGAGCTTTTTTTCATGATATCGTCATGGTGCGGCTGGCCATCGGTGACCAGTCGCCCTTGACGATGATTACGACCCACCGAGCCCGACCAATCCTATTAAAATCAGACTCGGCGTGGCTCTCACAAACCAAAGGAGAGTGTTTGATGGAGACGAACACGCAAGATGAACTGAAAGCGCACCTGATGGCGACCAGCGAAGAGT
>JAJPHS010000115.1 GCA_021325175.1 Terriglobia bacterium | reverse complement strand
AGATATTCCATCTCGTGCTCGTCCAGCGAAGCGCGCTCCACGCGGTCTTCCGAGCTGAAGCGGTGCTCGATCATCGTGCCGGTCTTGAGATTGCGCATCTTGGCCTGAACGAAGCCGCGCAGATTGCCGGGCGTGCGGTGCTCCATTTTAAAGACGGAGTAGAGATCGTTGTTGAACTTGATCACCATACCCGGGCGCAGTTGTGTTGCTGGGATCATAAAAGGGAATTTTTAGTTTATCAGAACGCCTGTGTATCATAAAGAATGGTCCCAGAAACAATTCCAGAAGGGCTTACTTTCGACGACGTCCTTCTTGTCCCGGCGCAAAGCGACGTCGTTCCGGCCCAGACCGATACGCGCACCTGCCTGACGCGCCGCATCGCGCTGAACATTCCGATTGTCAGCTCCGCCATGGATACGGTGACCGAATCGCACCTGGCCATCGCGCTCGCCCAGCAGGGCGGCATCGGGTTCGTGCATCGGAATATGTCGATTGAGCGGCAGGCCGAAGAAGTGGATCGGGTGAAGCGCTCGGAAAGCGGCATGATCGTCGATCCGGTGACGGTAGAGCCCGAACAGAAAATCGCCGACGCGCTGAACGTGATGAAGCGCTACCGGATTTCCGGCGTTCCGGTGACGAAAAACGGCCGGCTCGTCGGCATCTTGACCAATCGCGACCTGCGCTTTGAAACGCGTTTCGATCTGCCGATCGAAAAGGTGATGACCAAGGAAAATCTCATCACCGTGGCCGTCGGCACCACGCTTGAAGAGGCCGAAGCGATTCTGCACCGGCATCGCGTCGAAAAACTTCTGGTGGTCGATGATCAGTACAACCTGAAGGGCCTGATCACGGTAAAGGATATTCAGAAAAAATTGAAATACCCGAACGCGGCCAAGGATGAACAGGGGCGTTTGCGCGTGGGCGCCGCGATCGGATCGGGCGGCGATTTTCTGGAGCGCGCCAAAGAATTGGTCCGGAAAAAAGTCGACGTGCTGGCGGTCGATTCGGCGCACGGCCACAGCCGCGGCGTCATGGAGGCGGTCAAGGCGGTGAAGCGCGAGCTGCCGGAGGTGCAGTTAATCGCGGGCAACGTCGCTACGTTTGAGGCCGCGCGCGATCTCATCTCGCTGGGCGTGGATGGAATTAAAGTGGGCATCGGTCCCGGATCGATCTGCACCACGCGCGTGGTCAGCGGCGCGGGCGTCCCGCAGATCACGGCGATTGCTGAGTGCGCCAAGGCTTCGCGCGGATCGGGAATCCCGCTGATCGCCGATGGCGGCATCAAATTTTCCGGCGACATCACCAAGGCGATCGCGGCCGGCGCCGATAGCGTGATGATCGGCAGCCTCTTCGCCGGCACTGAAGAGAGCCCTGGCGAAACGATTCTCTATCAGGGCCGCACGTTCAAGAGCTATCGCGGCATGGGCTCGATGGGCGCGATGACCGCGGGCTCGGACCGCTATCCCCAGGCCGAAAGCGGCAAGCTGGTGCCGGAAGGAATCGAAGGACGCGTGCCCTACAAAGGCATGCTGGCGGAGATGGTATTTCAACTCGTCGGAGGATTGCGCGCGGGCATGGGCTACTGCGGCTGCGCGACGATCGCGGATCTTCGCGATCGGGCAAAATTCGTGCGCGTCACGTCGGCCGGGCTGCGGGAGAGTCACGTGCACGACGTGATCATCACGAAGGAAGCCCCGAATTACCGCCTGGAATAAAACCGGCATCATTTCCTTCGCGGCGTCTGACGACGAGAAGGACCTCCATCCCAACTCACGATCCTAGGTCTAGAATCGATGCGATGGACACCCGCTCGGCACGGGTCGTACAGCGTAACTTAAGATGCCGTCGCGCCTATTTTTACAATTTTACCGTGAATTTCCCCTTGACACCGCTAAAAAAAGGCATACTTTACCGTCATAGGAGGACTAATCTGATGGCGGGCTGCCGGTGCGGTCGGCAGGCAGGTAGCGGAAATTCGCCTAGTTTCAACCTCTGGACGCAGCATCTCTTCTGTGTTCGCCGGATGGGAGCCGCATCGAAAGCGCAGAGCGGTTCGTGGGATGCCGTCGAGGGCCGTGAACAGTTGCCCAGGGTCAAATCCGGTAGCTTCACATGCGTCTATTCATGCGAGGGCGGGAAGTGAGGTTATCAATAAAATATACGACCTCATTGGCGAGCAGAGATTTTTCCACGATTTCCAGCACGTCGAGTATGATGAACCTGGGTTTGATGCCCGCCTCAACATGCCCGGGCTGCATCGGGTTTCAGGTCCGGTTCAGATAAGAGATCGGAGCCTACGAGGACCGTGAGATGAGATGCAGATCCTTCTCCTCATCCGGCGCGGTGAGGAAAACGTGTCCTCCGGCTTTGGTCGCGATCATGATCCCGCTGCCCGCCGGCGCCTCACGCGCATCGCCGGCCATGGCGATGAACTCAACCCGACCTGGTTCATTTGCGTACCGGATTTGATCGCCGGATTTGATCTCTTCGCCCGAATAGTAGAGAAACTTTCGTTCGCGTACTTGCCCTTCCACCAGCCCGCCGCGCAAACGGATCGAAACCATGGCGCCGGCCGGCGCTTCGCCGGGCGATCTGACGACTTTTTCCCCGTGCTTCACAATCGCGTAGCCGCGCCGCAATACGCCGAGCGGGCTGAGCTGCGTCAGGTGCGCCTCCATGCGCTGGATCGACGCCCGCGCCTGGCTCAGCCGCAGCCGCATCGCTTGCATCGCCGCCGCTTCACACGACTCCAGCCGCTTCCGGTCGCGCGCCAGGCGCATCCGCGCATCCTGCTGCCGCAGCCTGGCCGAAAATGAATCGAGC
Organism: Terriglobia bacterium; assembly: GCA_021325175.1. Lineage (GTDB taxonomy): Bacteria > Acidobacteriota > Terriglobia > Bryobacterales > Bryobacteraceae > Palsa-187. The sequence continues at coordinate 3,475 of JAJPHS010000115.1, read as the reverse complement.
GCGCGCCGCCGCGACTCGAACACGGCCCGCCAGCGGTCGCGCAGCCGATAATCCATCTCATCCACGCGCTGCATCTGCTTGCCGATGGCGCGATGCAGCCGCGCGCGATCAATCGCCAGCATGTGCCACTTCCGCCCCGCCAGCGCGATGGTCAGCCGCGCGGCCTGAGTCAATTTTTTTTCCGCCGCCATCATGCGATCTTCAATGCTCTGCCGCGTGCAGATCACCAGCTCCGCCGCGGCCGAAGGCGTCGGCGCGCGCAAATCAGCCACGAAATCGGCGATGGTGAAATCCGTCTCGTGGCCCACCGCCGAGATCACCGGAATCGTCGACGCCGCGATCGCCCGCGCGACGCGTTCTTCGTTGAACGTCCAGAGATCCTCGAGCGATCCGCCGCCGCGGGCCACAATCAACACCTCCGCCCATCCGGACCGGCTGAAATATTCGATGCCCGCCGCCACCTGTTCCGCCGATCCCTCGCCTTGCACTTGCGCGGGATAAATTCGCACGTGGCGGCCCGGGAATCGCCGCTTCAGAATATTTAAAATGTCCTGAATCGCCGCGCCGGACGGCGAGGTCACGATCCCGATCCGCTCCGGCAGCGCGGGCAGCGGGCGTTTTCGTGACGCTTCGAATAATCCCTCCGCTGCCAGTTTTTTCTTCAACTGCTCGAACGCCAGTTGCAGCGCGCCATGCCCCTGCGGCTCGATCGCCTCCACCAGGAACTGCACTTCGCCGCGGGCTTCATACACATCGATGCGCCCGCGCGCCAGCACCGCGATGCCGTCTTGCGGCTTGAAGCGCAGGTATCGCGCCGTCATCTTGTAACAGACGCACTTCAGTTGCGCGTTCTGGTCCTTCAGCGTGAAGTAATAATGCCCGCTCGGCGGAACGCGCGTTCCGGAGATTTCCCCGGAAACCCAGATATCGGTGAAATTGCGTGCGAGCAAGCCGCGCATCAGTTCGACCAGCTCGCTTACGGTGTAGAGATTGGGCTCCGGCCCCCAGCTCAGCGCGATTTGCTCCATCGCTTTAGTTTTAGCGCCGGCTCTTGCGGCTAAATCTCCAGAATCACCGGCATGATCAGCGGTCTTCGGGACGTCTGTTTCAGCAGAAATCTCTTCAGATCCGCGCGGATTTTTTCCTGCATCACTCCCCAGTCGCCGCGCTCCTCCGCTGTCGATGATTCGAGCGTCCTCAGCACAACCTGCCGCGCCTCGCTCAGCACCTCCGAGCTTTCTTCCATCGACATGAACCCGCGACTCACGATTTCCGGCAGCGTTTCGCTTCGCCCCGTATGTTTGTTGATGGCAATGATCGGCAGCACGAACCCGTCCTCGGACAAATGGCGGCGGTCGCGAATCACCATGTCCTCCACCACTTCGTCGAGCGTCCCGGAATCGATACACACGCGACCCACCGTGACCGGCGCGCCCTTGCGCGCTCCCGCCGCGTCGATCTCCAGCGTCTCGCCCGATTCGAGCACGAACGTTCCTTCCAGCCCCCAATGACTCAAGTGCTGCGCAAGCTGCGCGTGCTTGGCGAGCTGCCGGTATTCGCCGTGAATCGGAACAAAATATTTCGGCCGGACCAGATTCAGCACCAAGCGCAGTTCTTCCGAGCTTCCATGCCCGGAAACGTGGATCGGCGGATTGGTCGAGCCGTAAATCACATCCGCGCCGCGCCGCGCCAGATGATTCATCATGCGGTAAATCGCTTTTTCGTTTCCGGGAATAATTCGCGCGCTCAAGGCCACCGTGTCGCCCGGTTCGATGGATAGCGATTTGTGATTGTCGACGGCCACGCGCGACATCGCCGACATCGGCTCGCCCTGCGTTCCCGACACAATCGCGACCACTTTGTTCGGAACCGATTGCATGACGTCCTGCGGCCGCAGCAGAATTCCGTTGGGAATCGTCAGCAGCCCCAGATCGTGCGCGATCTCCGTGGTCGCAAGCATGCTGCGGCCGATGAAGGCCACCTTGCGCCCATATTCATCCGCCAGATCGATAATCTGCTGCAAACGATGGATAGAGGAGCTGAAGCACGCAATCACCAGCCGCCGCGGCGCGCGCACGAACAAATCTTCCAGCCGCGGCGCCACGGCGCGCTCGCTTTCCGTGTATCCGGGACGGTCCACGTTGGTTGAATCGGAGAGCAGCAGCAGCACGCCACGCTTTCCGTATGCGGCCAGGGTATGCAGATCGAACAGCTCGTTGTCGGTCGGCGTCGGATCCACCTTGAAATCCCCGGTGTGGATGATGACACCAAGCGGGGTGGTGATCGCCACCGCCACGCACTGCACAATCGAGTGCGTAACGTGAATAAATTCGATCGAAAACGGCCCGATTTCGAGTTTTTGGCCCGGTTTTACGCGATTCAGACGCGCGCGGTCGAGCATCTGATGCTCTTCCAGGCGGCGCTCCACCAGCGCCAGCGTAAATGGCGTGCCGTACACCGGCACATCGAGTTCACTCAATAAAAACGGCACTCCGCCGATGTGATCCTCGTGCCCGTGCGTCAGAATCAGGGCGCGGACGCACGCCGCATTTTCCTGAAGATAGCTGAAATCCGGCGTAACGATGTCCACCCCCAACAGCTCCGCGTCGGGAAACATCATGCCGGCGTCGAGCACCAGGATATCGTCGCCATAGCGGATCGCCATCGAGTTCATCCCGAACTCGCCTAATCCGCCCAAGGGAATGATTTGCAATTTTTGGTCGGCCAACTTTAGAGGTTACGCGAAAATCGCATCGGCTGGGATGGACGCGCTTTCTTCGACGAAAAATAGCGGAATCCGCTGCAACTGGAGCAGCGCGTATTGCGCGGGCGTATGCCGCAACTTCGGGTACGTCGACATTACGAACTCTCCGTGATGGAACTCGTAGCGGAACCTCTCCGGTTCGGAAGTTTGGCAAACTGCTCGAACGTCATCGGCCGGGAAAGGATGGCTATAACCCGATTATAGACGTTACATCGGGTTTTCGACCGCGCGCTCGCGGCTTACCAGCTTATTAAAATTGCTCTTTTCGCCGGCCGCGGTGGTCTCTTCGTAAAGCAGCGCGAGGTTTTTTTTCTCGAACTCGTCGAACCACTCTTCCCAGCTGATCGGCTCAAGAGACGACTCTTTCGCGTTGGGAGCGCCTGGAAACTCCAGCCGGATCATTCCGATGTCGTCCTTGCCCCGGCCCGTGCCTTTCACGCGCGCCGGCTGCCCGCCGCGTTCCTCCGCCCAGCGCCGGATCTGGTCATGATCCGCGGTTATGGTGGTGCGGCGTTTAGATCGCGAAGCCGCTGAGCTCTTGCCGCGGGTCGATTTTTCCGCTGTCGTTGGGGTGGCCGCAGGAGTGGACCGACCCGAGGCCCGGCTGCCCGCCGCCCGTTGCGAGGAAGCCGCACGGGATCGGGAAGAAGAAGTGGATGACCGCCGCGTGCCGGCGCTTGCGCGCCCGCGGCTGGAAGTGGATTTGGATTT
>JAJPHS010000137.1 GCA_021325175.1 Terriglobia bacterium | reverse complement strand
TCGATCGCGCAGCGGGATCTCCCGCCGCCCGACTGCAATCCCTGCACCAACAACTCGATCGCGCAGCGGGATCTTCCGCCGCCCGACTGCAATCCCTGCACCAACAACTCGATCGCGCAGCGGGATCTTCCGCCGCCCGACTGCAATCCCTGCACCAACAACCTGGCGGCGTAGGGATGTAGGCCAACCGTGCAGTACTTGTCGTAGACACTCCGGCGCGATGTATGCGACAATCCGGGCAGTTAGAACGACTGCCCGGACATGGTTGCGCTGACTTATCTTTCCGTGGTTCTGGAAGGTGCGCTCGCCGTACGATTGATGTTGGCCGGCCTCGTTCGCTCCTTCCGCTGGTTTACCGTTTATCTTCTATTTCTGTTCGCGCGCGATCTTGCCGCCCTCCGATTTGTACGAATAAATACAAAATTTTACGAGGAGGTCTGGTCCTGGTCCGGAATTTTGCTTCTTTTATTGCAGGGTTTCGTGGTTTTTGAATCCTACGCGCGAGCCCGCTCGCAAATTCCCGATTTGGGCAAATGGGCCAGGATATTTCTGCGCGGAATTTGCGTTTTGGCGGCGCTTGTGGTGCTGGCGACGCTGGGGGTGGACGTCCGCCAGCCGCTTCATCGATCTCTCACCCAGGCCGCCTATACGTTAGCCCAGCGGGACGTGGGAATGGCGCTGGCCATTGTTGCAATACTGTCGGTAGCGGTTTTTTATCCGTTTCGAATCCGGCTGCGGCCGAATACCATCGCCCATAGCGTCATTTTGGCTGCTTATTTGGGGCTAAATGCGCTTATTTTCGGCTTAATGAACCTGGAATGGATCCTGCGGCGCAGTGCGGGATTCGCGATTCTGGTGATCGCAATCGCGTGTTATGCCGCTTGGATCGTTCGACTTAGCCCGGCCGGCGAAAAAATCCCCGCGCAGCCCCCGCCGCTTTCCGCCGAAGAGCGCGAAAATCTTATCCGGCGTGAACAGGCGCTGCTCGATGTCGAGAGGCTTAAACGGGATTTGGAGCGAGGAGCTGCTGGTAACCCCGAAGGCTTTCGCTGACAATGGCCGGCGCATTTTGCGCGTGCAAGCCATGCAAAACCCAGGCTTTATAAAGAGATAACCAGATCGCGGCGAGCTTTCCGGCGCGCGCCAGCGCGGGGCCGATCTCGTCCCATTCCCCGTTTCGCCCGATGGCGGCCAGACGCTGCTCGATCACCTGAATCGATTCGCGGCGAAATTCAGCCGCATACATCCGGAAAATCCGCCGCCGGTCACGGCGAAGCCGGCGAAAGATTTCCTGGGGAGGGTTAATAGCGCGCGCATCGGTATCATCCAGCAAGAAAATCATTGGGCGGTAACGATCCGCGTTTTCAGGCGAGTTGCTTAGAGGCGGCACATCCTAGATGTTAAGGGTGTTCTCGGATGCTGTCAATGGGCATTTTTCGCCGCCCCTCACGGCCGAACGAGGCAGGGCGAGATGGTGTATACGCCTCGGCGTACCTGGTTTATCGTGTAAACGCGGGACTTATTTTAACATCGTGATCTTAAATATCGTGAATATCGCGGTTTCTCAATGTTGCAGCAAAAATTCATTGATCGCTGACGCGGCCTGGCGGCCTTCCGCGATCGCCCACACCACCAGGGATTGTCCGCGCCGCGCGTCGCCGGCCGCGAAAATTCCCGGCTCCGACGTGTGATAATTTTCCGCCGCGATATTGCCGCGAGCATCGTGGCGCACCGCGGTCCGCTCCGGACCCGCGAATCCGATTGCCAGCAGCACCAGGTCCGCCTCCATCGCGAATTCCGCTCCGCTCGAATCGCCGGTGCGAACATAATGCACGCGCCGCACCGATCCGTCTCCGGAGAATCGCGTCGTCGTGGTGGACCATTGGCGCACTCCGCCTTCCTCGTGCGAGCTTTCGGCGCGCAATTGCAGCGGCCACAGCGGCCAGGGCGTCGAATCGGCGCGATCGGCCGGCGGCGGAGGCATGATCTCGAACTGGTGCACCGATGCCGCTTTCTGCCGGTGACAGGTGCCCAAACAATCCGCGCCGGTATCGCCGCCGCCGATGATCACCACGCGCTTGCCCGTGGCCAGAATCTGATTCTCCACCGCGTCGCCGGCGTTCACGCGATTCTGCTGCGTCAAAAATTCCATGGCGAAATGGATGCCTTGCAAATCGCGGCCGGGAATTTTCAGGTCCCGCGGGACCTCGGCTCCGATGGCCAGCAGCACCGCGTCGAACTCGCGCCGCAGCGCGCTCGCGCTGCCGGCCTGATTGGTCAGGAATGCGACGCCTTCGGCGCGCATCTGCTCGATCCGCCGGTCGATCCAGCGTTTTTCCAGCTTGAAATCGGGAATGCCGTAGCGCAATAAGCCGCCGAGCCGATCGTTCTTTTCAAACACCGTGACGGCGTGGCCGGCGCGCGCCAATTGCTGCGCCGCCGCGAGTCCCGCCGGTCCCGATCCGATCACCGCCACGCGCTTGCCGGATTTTTTCAACGCCGGTTCCGGCCGGATCCAGCCTTGCTCGAAAGCGCGATCCACGATCGAGCACTCGATTGCCTTGATGGCGACCGGCTTGGCGTGGATCCCCAGCACGCAGGCGGCTTCGCATGGCGCCGGACAGATGCGCCCGGTGAACTCCGGAAAATTATTGGTGGCGTGCAGGGCGCGAATCGCGTCGCGCCAGCGGTCGCGATGCGCCAGCTCGTTCCAATCGGGAATGGCGTTATTGAGCGGGCATCCGGCGTGGCAGAACGGGATGCCGCAATCCATGCAGCGCGCGCCTTGCGCCCGGACTTTTTCCGCGGGAAATTCCCGATAAATTTCGAACCAGTCATTGACCCGCTCGCCAACCGGACGGCGCGCCGGAGTTTCGCGCTCGTATTCGAGAAAGCCAGTCGCCTTACCCATGCGCGGCTCCGGCTGTGAGGCGCGAGCGCAGCACGCGCTTGTACTCGCGTGGAAAAACTTTGACGAACCGCGCCGCCGCCGCGGCCCAATCGTCCAGAATGCGATTGGCCAGGGGGCTGCCCGTTTCTTCGGCGTGGCGCGCGATCCAATAGCGCAGATCCTCGATGTCGCTGTCTTCAAGAAGCTCCAGATCGACGCTCCCTAAATTGCAGCGCGACGTTCTGAATTTCGCCTCCGGGTCGAGCACGTAGGCGATCCCGCCGGTCATGCCCGCCGCGAAGTTCCGGCCCGTTTCTCCCAGCACGATCACCAGCCCGTTGGTCATATACTCGCAGCCGTGATCGCCGAGCCCCTCGACAACCGCAATCGCGCCGGAATTGCGCACCGCGAACCGCTCGCCCGCGCGGCCGTTGAAAAACGCCTCTCCGGAGGTGGCGCCGTACAGCACGACATTTCCCACCAGAACGTTTTCTTCCGGAGCGAAGCGCGAGGCCCGGGGCGGATAAACGATCAGCCGTCCGCCCGATAATCCCTTGCCGGTGTAATCGTTGGCATCGCCTTCCAGCTCCAGCGTGAGGCCGCGCGCCAGAAACGCTGCAAAGCTCTGGCCGGCCGAGCCGTGCAACTTCAGGCGGATCGTATCGGGCTCCAGGCCGGGCGATCCGTAGCGGCGCGCGATTTCGCCGGAAAGCATCGCGCCCACGCTTCGATCGACGTTGCGCACCGCCATCTCGAGCTCCGCCGGAGCCTCGTCAATGGTTTTGAGCAGCGGGACGTCGAAGGCGCGCTCGATGCCGTGGTCCTGTCTGACGCCCGAAGCGGCGCCGCATCGCCGCAGCACGCGCGCCGGCGCTCGGGGATGATACAGGATCTGCGAAAAATCGAGCCCGCGAGCCTTCCAATGCTCGATCGCCGCGCGCATCTCGATGCGATCGGCTTCGCCGATCATCTCATCCATCCGCCGGAAGCCCAGCTCCGCCATCCAGCGGCGGACCTGTTCGGCGACAAAGAAGAAGTAATGAATCACGTGCTCCGGCGCGCCCGCGAAACGCTTCCGCAGCACCGGATCCTGCGTGGCGATTCCCACCGGGCAGGTGTTCAGATGGCACTTGCGCATCATCACGCAGCCCATGGCGATCAACGGAGCGGTGGAAAAGCCGAACTCCTCAGCCCCCAGCAGCGCCGCGATCACCACGTCGCGGCCGGTCTGCAATTTTCCGTCGGTCTGAAGCACCACGCGTCCGCGCAGATCGTTCAGCACCAGCACCTGCTGCGTTTCGGCCAGGCCCAGTTCCCAGGGAATGCCCGCGTGGCGGATCGAGGTCAGCGGCGAAGCCCCGGTTCCGCCGTCGTGGCCGCTGATGAGAATCACGTCGGCGTGCGCCTTGGCGACTCCCGCGGCCACGGTGCCGACGCCGGCTTCGGCCACCAGCTTTACGGAAATTCTGGCGCGCGGGTTGACGTTCTTCAGGTCGTAAATGAGCTGCGCCAGATCCTCGATCGAATAAATATCGTGATGCGGCGGGGGCGAAATGAGCTGCACGCCGGCAATGGCGTGGCGCACGCGCGCGATCACCTCGTCCACTTTGTGTCCGGGAAGCTGGCCGCCCTCGCCGGGCTTGGCTCCCTGCGCCACCTTGATCTGCAATTCGTCGGCGTTGACCAAATAATGCGCGGTGACGCCGAAGCGCCCGGAAGCGACTTGTTTGACCGCGCTGCGGCGCAGATCCCGGAATCGTTCCTCGTCCTCGCCGCCTTCGCCGGTGTTCGATTGCCCGCCGATGGTGTTCATCGCGATGGCCAGCGTTTCATGCGCTTCCTTGCTGATGGAGCCGAACGACATCGCGCCGGTGCGGAATCGCTTCACGATCTCCGCCGCCGGCTCCACTTCCTCGATCGGCGCCGGATGCGCGGCCGGTTTCAATTCCATTAATCCGCGCAGGGTGCAGAGCTGGCGATTCTGTTGATCGATCAGATCGCTGTATTCCTGAAAGGTCTGGGCGTTGTTGGCGCGCACCGCGTGCTGGAGCTTGCTCACGGTGAGCGGATTCAACAGATGATACTCGCCGCTCACGCGATATTGATAATCGCCGCCGGGCTCCAGGTCCTTTTCCGAGGCGCGCGGGGGCAGCAACGCGTGCTCGTGCTTCATGCGCGCTTCTTGCGCGATCACGTCCAGGCCGATGCCCTCGATGCGCGACGCGGTGCCGGTGAAATAGCGGTCCACCAGCGCCTGGTTCAGCCCGACCGCTTCAAAACATTGCGCGCCGCGATAGCTTTGCAACGTGGAAATGCCCATCTTCGAAAAGACCTTGAGCAGTCCCTTGTTGATCGCCTTCTTGAAATTCTTGAGTGCCGTTTCGAACCCCACGCCGCCCAATTGATCGCGCTGCGCCAGATCCTCCAGCGTTTCGATCGCCAAATACGGATTCACCGCGCTTGCGCCATAGCCGATCAGCAGCGCGAAGTGCATCACCTCGCGCGGCTCGCCCGATTCGACGATCAGCGCCACCTGCGTGCGCGTTTCTTCCCGAACCAGATGATTGTGGACCGCGGTCAAAGCGAGCAGGCTCGGAATCGGCGCGTATTCGGCGTCCAAACCGCGATCGGAGAGGATCAGTAAACGATACCCGTCGCGGATGGCGAGCGAGGCGCGGCGGCACAGCGCGTCGAGCGAGCGTTCCAGTTCCCGCTCCCCGTCGGAGGCGCGGAAAATCGCCGGAAGCGTGGTGGCGAGAAAATCGCCCCAGCTCAGGCGCCGCAGTTTTTCGAGATCGAGATTGGTCAGAATCGGATGCAGCAGCTTCAGGGTGTGGCAATGTTTTGGCGTTTCTTCCAGGATGTTGCGCTCGGTACCGATGTAGCTGGTGAGGGACATCATCATGTCCTCGCGAATCGGATCGACCGCCGGATTGGTCACCTGCGCGAAGAGCTGCTTGAAGTAATGAAACAGCGGCTGCGGGCGGTCCGACAAACAGGCGAGCGGCGTGTCGACGCCCATTGAGCCGATGGGCTCCTCGCCGTTTGCCGCCATCGGCGCCAGAATCATTCTCAGATCTTCCTCGGTGTAGCCGAAGGCGCGCTGCCGCGCCACGATGGTTTTCGGATCGAAGCCGTAGACCCGCGGCGGCTGCGGCAGATCATCCAGCATGATCGTGTTTTCCTTCAGCCATTCCGCGTAAGGGCGCCGCGCCGCGAGCTGATGCTTGATCTCCTCATCGGGAACGATGCGGCCTTCTTCCAGATTCACCAGCAGCATTTTTCCGGGCTGAAGCCGCCCCTTATAGCGGACGTTTTCCGGCGCTACCGGCAGCACGCCCGTTTCCGAGGCGAGAATCAGATGATCGTCTTCGGTCACCAGATAGCGCGCCGGGCGCAGTCCCATGCGATCGAGCGTTGCGCCGATCCATTTGCCATCGGTGAAGGCCACCGCCGCCGGACCGTCCCAGGGCTCCATCAGGGAGGCGTGATATTCGTAAAACGCGCGCTTTTCCGGACTCATCGTGGAATCGTGATCCCACGCCTCCGGGATCAGCATCGCGATCACGTGCGGCAAGCTCCGCCCGGCCAGCGTCAGCATCTCCACCGTGTTATCGAGCGCCGCGGTGTCGCTGCCCGCCGGAGTGATCACCGGGAAAATCTTCCGGATATCGGCGCCGAACAGATCCGATTCGAGAACGGACTGGCGCGCGTTCATCCAGTTGATATTGCCGCGAACCGTGTTGATCTCGCCGTTGTGGCACAGCATTCGATACGGATGCGCGAGCTGCCAGCTTGGAAACGTATTGGTCGAAAAACGCTGGTGAACCAGACAGAACGCGCTGCGCGTCTCCGGATCGGAAAGATCGCCGTAAAATTCGGCGATCTGGGGAGCAAGCAGCAGGCCCTTGTAAACAATCGTTCGCGCGGAGAGCGAGGGGATGTAGAAAAATTCTTTCTGATGAATTTGCGACCGCGCGATTGCGGCCTCGGCGGCGCGGCGCGTCACATACAGCCTGCGCTCCAGCTCATCCGTGCACCAGCTCTCTTCTCCGGCCAGAAAAAGCTGCTCGATATACGGCTGCGTCGCGCGCGCCTGGCGGCCGATGGCATCGACGCGCACGGGAGTGTCGCGCCAGCCCAGCACTTTCAACCCTTGCTCGCGCGCTGCGGCCTCTACCATTCCTTCGCAGACCAATCGCTCGCGCGCATCCACCGGCAGAAACAGCATCCCGGCGCCGTAGCGGCCGCGATTGGGCAACGCGAACGGGAGCTCGCGCGCGAAAAATTCGTGCGGGATCTGGATCAGAATGCCGGCCCCGTCGCCCGTCTCCGGATCGCATCCGCAGGCCCCGCGATGCGTCAGGTTTATCAGAATTTCCAGCCCTTTGCGGATGATCTCCTGGGATCGCGCCCCGGACAGGTTCACGATAAAACCCATGCCGCAGGCATCGTGTTCGTTAGCCGGGTGATACAAACCCTGCGCGGGGAAAGCCATGGTCCATGGTAGAGGATTTTGAGTATTAGGTCAATGGATTTTATTAGCTTGCATTATTAGTAATGCTAATGTAATATGGTTGAGATCACATATTGTGGCCCACGAAAATCATAAGCTGTTCCGCGATGTTGCGCAGACGCGCAGCATCAGCCGCGCCGCCGCTTTGAATGGAATCAGCCAGTCGGCCGCGACGCAGCAGATTCAGGATCTGGAAAAATCCTTTGGGACGGATTTGCTCGACCGCTCCCGCCGTCCGCTGGCCTTAACCCCGGCCGGGCAGATTTACGCCCAATTCTGCCGCGACGTCTTGCGCCGCCGCGAGGATTTTCTCTCGGAGTTGGCGCGAATCCGCGAGGAGACGGACGCCAAAGTGCGCGTCGCCTCGATTTATTCGGTCGGCTTGGGCGAGATGGTGGATTTGGAACAGGAATTTTCGGTTCGCCATCCGGAGGCGAGTTTGGAGGTCGAATATCTGCGACCGGAAAAAGTCTATGAAGCCGTGCTGGCCGATGAGGCCGATATCGGCCTGGTGAGTTATCCCGAGGCGACGCGGGAAATCAAAGTGATTCCCTGGCGCCGCGAGGAGATGGTTCTGGCGGCGTCGCCCTATCATCCTCTGGCCGGGCGCGGGCCTGTTCCGCTAGGCGAATTGAACGGCATCGAGTTCGTCGGCTTCGACGAGGATTTACCCATCCAGCGCGAGATCGACCGTTTTTTGCGCGAGCACGGCGTGGAGGTGAACCAGATCCTGCACTTCGATAATCTGCAAATGATCAAGGAAGCCGTGGCGCATCGCGTGGGAGTGAGCATCATGCCCGCGCGCATCATGATGGAGGAACTGGCGCAGGGGCGGCTGGTGGCGATCCCGATCGGCGCCTCGGAGTTGTACCGGCCGCTGGGAATTATTCATCGAAGGAAGAAAAAGTTCCGCAAAGCGGCGCAGGAATTTATCGATTTACTGTGTGAAAAACCGGGGCCGGCATTAAGCGGCGCGCGTTAAGGCCGCGGCGTAGGGGCGGGGGTGCGTCCCGCCCCTGAAACGCTCATTCCGTGTCGCGAGTGCGCTTTTTGCGATTGCGCTTGCGAGCCAACGCTTCTTTGGTTCTCTTCTTCTCGCCAGGTTTTAAATAGAACGAGTGGCGCTTGATCTCTTTAATGATGTCTTCCTGCTGGACCTTGCGCTTAAACCGGCGTAGCGCGCTCTCAAGCGTTTCTCCGTCCTGAATATGGACTTCCGCCAATCCCAATCACCTCGCTTTCGAAGAGGAATCCCCTCCAGAATAGCATTCGCTGGGTATGGAAGGGCGTGGGCAGCACCTACAGACCATACGCCAGATCTCATCGTCGCGGTGGACGAAAGTCCGCGGATCGTACAGGCGGAGGTTGCGCGGAGCATTTCATCCTTCAACCCTTTTGGATCATCACCTCGGTCGATTTCACGACGACCTTGACGGCATCGCCCTTCTTTAAGCCGAGCAAAATTGGATCTCCATGGGCTTGCACCTGGTCGGTACTTTTTCGGCATTCGCCAGCCGCCGTGGGAGTGGACGTATGTGCCAGTCGTTATCCGCTGATCGATCACCCGGACCTGCGCAGCGTGCGCTCTATCTTCATCTGCGCTCGGCAAGCGCAACGACGTTCACGCAGCGCAGCAAGAAAGCTTGGCGACATCCTTTTCGAAAGTGAGAGCGGCCAATTTGATACCCTCCACCATAGTCAGATAAGGATGGAAAGTGTGCGTAATATCTTTGAACGTGAGCCCGAATCGAATCGCGAGCGTCGCTTCCTGAATCACTTCTCCTGCGTCGGCAGCAAGAACATGGGCGCCGAGCAGGCGTTGAGTCTCCTCCTCGACAATCAACTTGATCAGCCCGCGCGTGTCGCGCGAGGCCTGTGCACGTGGAACATCCTTCAGGTTGAGCACCGCGGTCTTGATCTTCAGTCCTTGCGCTCGGGCTTGACTTTCCGTGAGCCCCACGCTTGCCATTTGCGGATCAGTGAAGGTCACGGAGGGTAAGGCGGAGAGATCATACAAGCGTCCCGCGCCGGTTAAAGCGTTCTCAGCAGCCAATCCGCCCGCATAAGCTGCGACATACACATACATCGGGTTGCCGATGCAATCGCCTGCGGCGTAGACATCCGAATTGCTAGTTTGCAGATACTCGTCGACGACAATCTCGCCGTGTGCGCCAGTTTGAATGCCTGCCAACTCCAAGCCCAGCCCGTCGGTGTTCGGCCGCCGACCTGTCGCGACAAGCAGCTGCTTAGCCGTGCACACCTCCAGGTGGCCGTCCAGTATCGCGCGCACTTCGTACTGATCGCTCTTGCGGTCAATCCGCTCGATCACCGCATTCACACACGCCCGGATCTTTTCCCCCTCCAGGTACCGCGTCAACGCCGTCCCGATTTCTGGCTCAGCCGCCGCCGCCAGATGTGGCTGCGTTTCGAAGACCATGACGCGTACGCCAAAGCGACCAAACAACTGGGCCAGCTCGAGGCCCACGGATCCCGCCCCAATCACAATCATCGATTCCGGCAACTCCGGCACGCTGAGCGCGGCTGTGCTGTCTAAATAAGGAATCTCGGCAAGCCCGGGTATCGGCGGGGTCCAGGGATGCGAGCCGGTGGCAAGGAGAATTTTGCCGGGCGTGTATCGATGCCCGTTTATCTCCAGACTCCGCCCGCCGGTTAAACGAGCATCGCCTTTGAGAATCGTGATGTTGGCATATTGTTCGGCCACATGCACATACTTGTCTTGGCGCAGCGTGGCCACGAGTTCGTCTTTCTGTTGGACCACGCGTCGCCAATCCGAAGGCGGAGGGCAGGCCGTCAGCCCTTGAAAATTCGGATACGCTGAGTGATAGCACAGCTCGGCTGCTTTAATGAGCGTCTTTGAAGGCACACAACCCACGTTGACGCAGGTTCCCCCAATCGTTCCTTTTTCGATAATCGCCACGCGGGCGCCCAGTTCCGCGGCTTTGATCGCTGCGGCAAAAGCCGCCGAGCCGCCGCCAATGGTCATCAAATCAAATGACTCGCCGGAGGAGGGTATGCGACGCCCGACGTCGAGCGGACGCTTTTCCGTTACCACCGCGTGATAGCCCGCCTTTTCCACGGCGGCCTCTAAGCTCTTACCGTCCACTTCCGAGGCGGCCACTACGGCAGCCTGGCCGGATTTCCATGAACCGACGCGAACGTCGGTCACTCCCGCCACGCTCCGCAAAGCCTCCGTTACATGCCGCGCGCAGTTGTCGCACGTCATGCCTTCCACTCGAAGCGTGAACTGCGCCTGATTCGCCATGAGGCCCCCTCCTACGCGCTTTCGACTAGGGCTTGCATGCCGGAGCGCACCGCCGGCGCATCAGCACGTTGAGAACGCTGGCCACGATCAGGCCGGCGATGCCAAGATAAGCCAGCGCCGCGGTGTGGCGTACAAAAGTGAACAGATACGCAATCACACCGCTTCCAGCGGCAATGACCAGAGGCCAAAGCCGCCGGTGGACTCGAAAGCCAAACAGCAGTCCTATGAACGTAACGGCCAGAAATGCGATCATCAGCGGACGCAGGATAGCGTCATTGATGAGAAAGCCCAGTCCCAGCGCGGCCAAAATCGACACAATGGCGGGCAGTCCCATGCAGCAAGCGGCGGCCACAAACGACCCGGCGATGCCGAGCTTGTCCAAGTGCTCTTTCCAACTCATAGCCCTTTTCCTCGGCCGTTCCGCCAGGGCGCGTCTTGAGAGGACACGCCCTGCTCACAAGAATTCGTTCGAGCAGCCTGCGACAGAGATCAGCGCCCTCAGTGATTTTTGGGATCGCTTTTCGCCTGTTGCCGGGCTGCCAGGATTCTGTTGATTTCCGGGTTTAAACCCTGCGCGAACCAACTCTCAGCCAGCGCCAGTTCTGCTTCCGAGAGATGAACCTTGTCCTTGAGATCGGAAAGAAACTGCTTCTGGGCCGCATCCACGGCTTTGTTGTAATTGCTGAGCGCTTCTCGATATTGCTGTTTCTGCGCGTCCGTTAGCTGAAACATGCTGGCGTTGCCCGGGCAAAGCTGTCCGGTCTTCATATGGGAGCAGAAGATCTCCGGCGGCTTTGAGGCTTCGTTTGCATGCTGGCCTTTGTGTTCTTGCGCAGAAACCGCAAAGGCCGTAGCCACCACGGCCATGATGACAACCGGAGTGATTTTCCAATTGGATTTCATCGTTTTCCTCCTATTCATTCAAGTCTTTAAGAGCGCGGCTCCAGTGATGGATGAAAACCCGCGCCCGCTATGACGTCCTCTAATGCCCTCGCGTTTAGCGCCGTGGGATCGTAGGTCACAACAGCCCTGTGCGCATCGACATCCGAGCTCACGTCCAGGACTCCAGGGAGCTTGCGAAGCGCCGAAGAAAGGCTGACGGCGCAAGCGGGGCAGTCCAGATCTGGAATTTGGAAAGCGGCTTGAGAGACATGGCCAGCCCCGGCGGATCGAGCAGGGCTGGGCGCTCCGAGCGCCATCCTGGCCACGGCGCCTGAGTAATAGGGGAACGCAGCCAGCCCCACTGCGAGAACCGCCGCCAGTCCCAGCGTAATCCAGTTCCAACGGCTGATCGGTTTCGCCGCGCACAGGCTTCCGGGCGCGCAGCTTCTCTTCCGATCGCGCCAGGCAAAGATCAATCCAGCCGCCAGAAGCAGACCCGTCACGCCGAGCAGGTACGGACGCCATTTCTCAAACGCGGCGCCTGCCGCAATCGCCCCCAATCCTGTAATGGCAGCCAAAATCGGCAGGATGCAGCACAACGAAGCAGCGATCGCGGCCGCCACAGCCGAGACCATCAGCAAACTTCGCCGCGGGGCGGTTTCTGATGTGGACCGAGCCGGGCGCTCTGCGCAGCAGATTTCATCGCCCTGGCCGTTGCCGGCTGCATTACGAAGCGCCTCGCGGATCAGCTTCAGCGGGGGAACACCCGTCTGGCGCCCTCCATCCATATAAGTCCGGCACATCAAGCCAAAGCTCGTGGACGAACGAGCCGCCGGCTCAATGTCCTGGCCGTTCACGCGGATTGTGGGCGACCCCAAAAACTTCAGCTCCTGAGCCCGGGCCGCGCCGGTCACGTTGATCTCGACCAACTCGGCGTTAAGACCCTCCTGGCGCAGAGCTTCCTTGACCTGCTCCACAGCAGGGCGATGATGCGGGCACCCGTCAAAGTACAAAATTTCGATCTTCATGATGGAACTCCCTTCCGACGGCGAGTGCGGTTCAATTCCTGAAGCACCGGACATGCTTCATGCTCCTTAGCTCCTTGCCGCAGGTTTCGCTTGCATTCCCGCAGTGAGCGGTTCAGCCCTTTTTCGAGCGCTTGCAACTCCAAAATCTTGCGGCGCACTTGCGCGATCTTTTGCTCGAGCAATTGTTGAACGTGCTCACAGGCTGTTACGCGATCCCGCTGTAGAAGCAGCAGTTCGCGAATCTCCTCCAGTGAGAAGCCCAGTCCTTGGGCATTCTGAATCAGTTTGAGCGCAGTGATCTCGCCTTCGCCAAACACGCGGAATCCGCCTTCGGTCCGGGCCGGACTCGCTAAGAGTCCCTGTTTTTCATAGAACCGGATAGCGTCGACGCTCAAGCCGGTTTCCTGCGCCACTTGGCCTATTCTCGCCGCCACGTTCGCTTGCCTTTTCGTCTCCATGCTCAGAATACAATCTGGAGTTACCTCCAGAGTCAAGAGCCTTTGAGCAGAATTTCAGTGCATCCCGGGCCGGAATCAAGCAATTGTTCAACACATATCGCTGCGGCGGGCGGGATCTCATTTTGTATCTTCCGGAGTTCCAACCCGGCAGAAGAGACTCCCATTTTGGGAAAGATGACGCCGCGGCGCAGCGCTCGTAACCCCAATTTAGAGGACTTCGCGAACACCGAACCGCGATGGCCATCGGGGTGCAAGGACGCAGCCGGATGGCGCGGATTCTAACGCGGCAATTCGGGCTTTTCGAATACGATCCTGCGGCGGCGATCGAATTTCCAGCGGGCTTGCCGGGATTCGAGGCGCGGCGGCAGTTCGTCCTGATCGAGCGGGCGAGCATCGCGCCGATTCTGTTTTTGCAGAGCCTCGATTCGCCGGATTTGTGCTTTCCCGCGGCGCCGGTCCGCGCGATCGATCCGCAATATGAATTGGCGCTCACAGCGGATGATCTGCGCCTGCTCGGATCGGGCGCGGCGGAGGATTTGATCGCGCTGGCGATTCTCTCGGCGCCCAACGACGGCCCGCTGACCGCGAATTTACTGGCGCCGGTGGTGATCGATCCGCGATCGCGGCGCGCGGTGCAGGCGGTGAGAATGGATCGGCGCTACTCGCACCGGCATCCGATCGTGAAGGAGACGGCATGCTGGTGATCCGGCGCCGGCCTGGCGAGGCGCTGATGATCGGCGAGGGCGTGGAGATCGAGATTCTCGACTGCACGCCGTCGCAGGTCAAGTTGGGGATTCGCGCGCCCAAGCAGGTGACGGTGCTGCGCAAGGAGATTCATCTTACGGGCGAACAGAACCGGCTGGCGGCGAGCCAGCTTACGCCCGATGGAATGGACCGGCTGCTCGACGGTTTTCGTGGAAAGTAATTTCTTCTCAAAACGCGCGATCCGGCTCCGATAAGGTTCTTGAAAGAAAATCCGGGAAAGGATTCCCGGTAAGGCCGTGGAGCGGCCGAACGAATTCAAGGAGAGAAGAAACCGTGCTTTCAATCAACACCAACGTGTCGTCTCTACAGGCGCAGAATTACTTGCGGCAAACAGAGGCATTTCAAAACCAAACCATCCAACAGGTGACGTCGGGCCTGCGCATTGTCAACTCCGGCGTGGATGCCGCGGGATTGGCGATCGCCAACGCGGACCGGTCCAATGAAGCGGTGCTGACGCAGGGCGTCCAGAACGCCAGCGATGCGCAGAGCCAGTTGCAGATCGCCGATGGCGGTTTGAGCAACATTTCGCAGCTTCTCGATCGCGCCCGCACGCTGGCCACCGAATCGGCGTCGGGATCGTTCAGCGGCGACCGCAACGTGCTGAACACCGAATTTCAGAGCGTGATTCAGGAAGTCAACCGCCAGGCGCAAGCCATCGGGTTAAACACCGGCGGATCGCTTGCGAAGAACCTTGGAGTTTTCATCGGCGGCGGCCTCGATTCGGGCGGCGTGACCGCGACCGAAAACGGCACGGTGAGCGTGAATCTCTCCGGCGCCACCGTGGACGCGCAGAGCCTCGGTCTCGAAGGCGTGCAGGCGGTCAAAACCAGCGGCGTCGATCTGAGCGCGGGCCAGCCGACCAGCGTCCAGGCGATCCTCAACGACAGCAACAACGCGCAGCCGAACAATACGACGACGTTTACCTTCTCCGGTCCCGGCTTCGGCGGCAATCAGGTTGCAGTCAGCGTCAATCTGGCGGGAGTGAGCGATACCAACACGCTGGTCGCTGCAATCAACAATGCGATCCAAACGGCAGGCAACGGCGCTACGGCGGCCGCTACGGCGTTCCAAAACGCGGGCATTACGGCGAGCGTGGTTACCGATGCCAACGGCGGCCAGCATATCGCTTTCAACTCGAGCAGCACGGCGTTCCAGGTCCAGGCCGGCGACGTGATGGCGAATGCCTTGATGGGCAATACCACATCGGCCAGCTCGCCGGACGGAGCCTCGATCACTTCGACGGTGACCGGCGGCGCAAATACGGCAAGCAGCGGCACGCTGGGAACCGCCACCACGCTCCAGTTCAGCGGCGGAGGATTGGCCAGCCCGGTTTCGATCAGCCTGGCTTCGGGCTCTTCCCTGGCGTCGATTCAGAGCGCGATCAACAGCAACGCCGCGCTTAAAGCGGCGGGCATCAGCCTGACCACGGCCACGGCCGGATCCGCGCTGGTGTTCAGCGATTCGACCGGCCAGCAGTTCTCGGTGAAGGCGTCCGGCGACACGGCGAATTTTCTGGGTCTCGGCTCCTTCCAGGCGGGCAGCGGCGGCGCGGTTCAGTACAGCACGATCACGGCGGGCGCGGCCTACGATCCCACCACGGCCACCGGCACCGCAAATCTGGAATTTTCGATCAACGGCAGCGCCGGCACCAGCCCGATCAGCATCAGTTTGGCGGGCGGCGATGCAACTTCCGGCAAAGTGGTCGGCAACGCCGATTTAAGCGGCACGCTGAGCCTGGGCGGCACGGACTTAACGCTGAACGTGACGATTGACGGCGCCTCCAGTCCGACGGCGGTTACCATCTCGCACACCGACACGACGGCGGCGCAGGTGATCAGCCAGATCAATACCGCGCTCGGCAGCACCGGCACCGCGTCGCTGGTGACGTCGGGATCGCAGCAGTTCCTTCAGATTACTTCGGCCTCCACCGGCAGTACGTCATCCGTGGCGGTCTCGGGCACCGGAGTTGCGCCGCTGTTCGGCACCGCGACCGCCACCGCCGGCAATGCGAGATCCCTGACCAGCGTGATGAGCGCCATCAACTCGGCGATCGCCGGCAGCTCGGCGCTTCAGAGCGCGGGCTTGTCGGCCACCAGCAGCGGCGGGAAACTGGTGATCTCCTCCAACAACGGGACGCAGTTCCAGCTCAACGCTTACGGAACCGGCAATCTCGGCTTCGGGATTACGGGTGCGCAGTACGGGGCGGGCAACACCACATCGAGCGCCGCGTTTTCGGCGATGAACGCGGGCGGCGCCTATCAAACCGGCGACCTCGGCTTCACCGGCCTGACCAACGGCAACGACAAACAGAGCATCACCGTTTCCGCGGTCGATTCGACCGGCGCCACGCAGTCGCTGACGGTGCAGTTGCAGAACAACGGAACTTCCAGCTCGGGCCAGAACATCGACTCGGCGATCGCGGCGATCAATCAAGCCCTGCAAAAATCCAACATCGGCGTGCTCGAAGGGATCACGGCGGTGAAGGACAATGTCGGCGGCGTGCAGAAGATCAACTTCCTCAGCACCCAAAGCTTTAACGTTGCGGTCGGCTCCACGGCCGATGGCACCGGAGTGCAGAGCCAGGGGGCCACGCAGACTGCGACCGTGGTCGGCAACAAAATCACGGCCGATATCAGCACCGTGGCTTCGGCGACCAATGCCGTCAACCAGCTCGCCAAATCGGTGCAGACGCTGGGCGACGCGCAAGCGGCCGTGGGACGCGGCGAGAACCTGATGAGCTACGCCACCAACCTGGCGAACTCGCAGTTAACCAACACCCAGGCCGCCGAATCCGGCATCCGCGATGTGGATATGGCGACGGCTTCGGCGAACCTGACCAAAGCGCAGATCGAGTTGCAGGCCGGCATCGCCGCGCTGGCGCAAGCCAACTCCGCTCCACAGCAGGTGCTGTCGCTGCTGCAACACTAAAAACCATCCCCTCGTTGAGTAAGGCCATGCCGGGATTAAATCCGGCATGGCTTTTTTATTGCGAAAGCGGCGGCGTTCAGCTTTTTCTTTTCTTTTGCGCCATCTCCCCGGCCGAGCTTCGGACCAGAAACAGCACGCCGCTCACGGTTGCGCAGCGCAGAAACGGAGGCATCAGGTCCGTGAACATCGATGCCGCCGTGACCACCAGGGAAAGAATGAAAAAAAAATTGATCGCGCTCGCGAATCGCGCGCTCAATTTCGGCGCGGTATCCCGAGGTTTAATCTCGGAGCCGCACGCCCAGCAGCGTTTTTCGCTGTCCTTGATGGTCGAATTGCAGTCAAGACAGCGATGAATCGCCATGTAATGCCAGTTTAGCGGCGCGCGGAAGGGAATGATATCGGGCATTTACCTCAGTGGCGGCGGGGTAGACTGTTCAAGTGATCTCCAGTGCGGACGTAGTGATTATTGGCGGCGGCATCGTTGGCTCGAGCATCGCTTATCACCTGACCAGCGCGGGCTGCCGCAATGTCCTGGTGCTTGAGCGCGAAGCTCATCAGGGCAAAGGCTCGACCGGGAAAAGCATGGGCGGCGTGCGGGCTCAATTTTCCACCGAATCGAGCATTCGCATGTCGCTGTATTCGATCTCTTTTTTTCGCGATTTTGAAGAGAGAATGGGCCATCCCTCCGGCTATCGCGCGCAGGGGTACCTGTTCATGGCGACCAATCCGCGGCAGATGGACTATCTCCGCGCCAATTACGAGCGGCAGGTGGCGGCCGGACTCAAGACGGCGCGAGTGGTGAGCACCGCGGAAATCGTGGACATGGTTCCACAGGTCCGCGCCGACGATATTTTGGGCGGAACATTTTGCTCCACCGATGGTTTTGTCGATCCCTACAGCGTCATGACCGGATTCACGCTGCGCGCCCTCGATCAGGGCGCGGTGGTGATGCGCGAAACGCCGGTCACGGCGATCGAATGCGATGCCCAGGGCGTGGCCGCAGTGGCCACGCCGCGGGGCAAGGTGGCGACGCGAACCGTGGTGAACGCGGCGGGCGCGTGGTCGGCGCAGGTGGCCAAGATGGCGGGAATCGATCTGCCGGTCGAACCGCTGCGGCGCATGCTGGTGCCCACCGAACCGTTCGAAAAAATTTCGCACGCCGCGCCGATGACCATCGATATGTCCACCGGCTTTCATTTTCGTCCGGAAGGCCTGGGCCTGCTGATGGCCTGGAACGATCCCGCGGAAAGACCGGGGTTTAACACCAGCTTCGACCGCGCGTTCATCGAAAAAATTCTCACTCGCGGCGTGAGCCGGTTTCCGGTGCTGGAAGAAGCCGAAGTGAATCCGTCGCGCGGCTGGGCCGGGCTGTATGAGATGACGCCGGATCATCATCCCGTGTTGGGCGCCGTTCCCGACGTGCCGGGATTTTACGTCGCGGCCGGCTTCAGCGGCCACGGCGTGATGCACTCCCCGGCGACGGGCAAGATTCTCGCGGATTTGATTCTGCGCGGAACTACCGATCTGATCGATGCGCGCCCGCTGGGTTATTCCCGGTTCGCGGAAGGAAAGCTGATCGAAGAAACCGCGCTCCTGTAATTCCCCGCGCCGGATTTGGACGGCCATTCCTGTTGAGCTTGCGCTGGCGTAGAGGTTCCTGCATTACGAACAGCCCGCTATTCTGTTAAGAATGAAAGCGGCCATCGAAGTTCACGCCGACTCCTCGCCTGGCGTTCTGCATGAGCTCACCGGCGTCATCGCGCGGCATGGCGGCAACATCCTCAGCGTCGCCAGCGCGGATCACGGCGGCGAGAGCCGTATTTTCTTCGAGCTCGATCTTCCTGACGGTCCTGCGTCGCTGATCGTCGATCTGGGGCAGCTCGGCGTGGTTCGCCGTCTGGCGCAGGTCGAAACCATGGAAAGCGTCTACGGCAAGCGGATTATCATCATGGGCGGCGGAGCTCAAGTCGGCCAGGTCGCGCTCGGCGCCATCACTGAAGCGGATCGCCACAACATTCGCGGCGAGCACATCTCGGTGGACACGATCCCGCTGGTAGGCGAGCAGACGCTGGCCGCTGCGGTTCGCGCCAGCGCCCGGCTGCCGCGCGTCAAGGCGCTGGTTCTGGCCGGATCGCTCATGGGCGGCGAGATCGAGCACGCCGTCCGCGAAGTCCGCGCCTCGGGATTGCTGGTAGTGAGCCTGAACATGGCCGGCAGCGTCCCTGAGGCCGCCGATCTGGTGGTCACCGATCCGGTGCAAGCCGGCGTGATGGCCGTGATGGCCGTCGCCGACACTGCCAAGTTCACCGTCGAGCGCCTGAAGCGCCGCGTCTTCTAGCCGCCTCCAGCTAGCCAAGCCTGCTCCGCCTGTTTTCTCGGACCTCGCCGTATTCTTAAGATTTCACGCGCCGCCGCGCTCCAACTCGGATAGAATGATTCTGGCGATTTTCGGAAGGAGCAAGCATGAGCGAAAAATCACGACGCGCATTTCTCATCAGTTCCGCCACCGGACTGAACGCGGCCTGGGTCGCGGCCAATCTGCCGGAAATTCTCGCCGCGCAGGATCAGGCCCAGCAGGCCGCCAGAACCGGTCACGCGAAGCTGTCGTTCTTCAATGAAGCGCAGGCGGCCGAGATCGAGGCCATCACCGCGCAAATTATCCCCTCCGATGAAGACCCCGGCGCGCGCGAGGCTCACTGCGTGATCTTTATCGACCGCGCGCTCAGCGGATTCGATAAATCCAAGCAGGCCGTCTACACTGCCGGCCTGGAGGATCTGCGGAAAAAGGTTCAGGAGCTTTATCCCGGCGCCGCGAAATTTTCCGCGCTCACCTCCGAACAGCAGATCAAGACCCTGACCGCCATGGAAAGGACGCCGTTCTTCACCGTCGTCCGGAATCACACGGTGATGGGATTTCTCTCGCGCCCGTCGCACGGCGGCAATTACAACAAGGTCGGATGGAAGCTGATCGCCTATGACGATTCGCTGAATTTTAAGCCTCCGTTCGGCTATTACGACGCTCAGTACGAAAACGAGCATAAGGCCTGAAGGAGGCGCCGCCATGAAAAAATTCCCGCTCAATTCAGAAGTCGATTTCGTCGTCATCGGTTCCGGCGCCGGCGGCGGCATTATGGCCAAGCAGCTTGCCACCGCGGGATTTTCGGTGGTCGTCCTCGAGCAGGGAGGCTGGGGAAAATACGGCCGCGAGCACGAATACAACAAGGACGAATGGATCCAGCTCCATCTGCCCGAGGACCAGCAGTTGATGAGCGACCCCAATCGCCAGCGCAACACGTTTCGCCGCAACGATCGGGAAAAAGCCAAGCCGGGCAATCACACCTACGGCTGCGTGGTCGGCGGCGGCACCGTCACCTACGGCGGATCAAGCTGGCGCCATCTGCCCTACGAATTCAAGGAAGCCACCACGGACCCGACCATCCCTTCCGGCACCGGCATGGCGGACTGGCCCATCACCTATGAAGAGTTGGAGCCTTATTATGTCCAGGCCGAATGGGAAATGGGCATCAGCGGCCGGAAAATCGACTCGCCCTTTCTCGCGCCGATGTCGAAGGATTATCCCGTGCCTCCGGTGCCGCTCAAAAGCTCCGGGGCGTTGATGATGACCGCCGCGCAAAAGCTCGGATTGACCTGCGTTCCCGGACCGCTCGCCATCATCACGCGCCCCTACATGGGGCGCGCCGCGTGCGTGAATTGCGGGATCTGTTCCGGCTACGGATGCCAGGTGCGGGCGCGTTCCAGCTCCGCGGTGACGATGCTGCCGCTTGCCGTGAACACCGGCCGGTGCGAGATTCGCGCCCGCAGCTACGTGCGTGAAATTACCACCGATGGCGCCGGACGCTGCACCGGCGTCATTTATTTCGACGCGGAAAAAAAGGAAGTGCGGCAGCGCGCGAAAGTCGTGGTCTTATCGGCCAACGCCTCGGAATCCGCGCGGCTCCTGCTGCTGTCGAAATCGGGGCGGTTTCCCGACGGCCTCGCCAATTCGAGCGGCCTGGTCGGCAAATACGTGATGTACGGCAACGGCGTCACCGCCACTGGACTTTTCGAGCACCCGCTGAATGAATATAAGGGAGTCGTATCCGGCGCCGCGATCGTCGATTTTGTCCCCTCGGACCCCAAGCGCGGCCACTACGGCGGCGGCCGCATGACCGCCCGCGGCTATCAGACCCCCTTCGAGCTCGGCTTGAACGGATTATCGCCGGGAACGCCACATTGGGGCGCGGCGTACAAGAAAGCGCTGAAGGAAGAGGCAAATCATCGCATGACCATTCAGTGCTACGTCACGCAGATGCCGCTTGAAACCAATCGCGTCGATCTCGACCCCGACGTGAAGGACGAATGGGGCCTTCCGGCGATGCGGATCACGTCAACGAGTCATCCCGACGACATCAAGAACATGGAATTTTTCCGCCAGAAATCGATCGAAGTCTTGCAGGCCGCCGGAGCAACCCGAGTCTGGGCGCCTCCGGTTGGCGACACGCGCGGCGGCGCGCACAATCGCGGCACCTGCCGCATGGGCAACGACCCGAAAACGTCGGTGGTGGATAAATATCAAAAGGCGCACGACGTGCCGAATCTGTTCATCGTCGACGGCAGCGTCTTCGTAACCGGCGGCCGCAACCATCCGACCATGACCATCCAGGCGCTAGCCTTCCGGGCTGCCGATCATCTGGTCCAAGCCGCGAAGAAGGGCGCAATCAAAACCAGCTTCTAGCCGGCAGTTTTGGTGATGGTGCTTTACCACTAACTGCCTCCCTATTGAGATTGCCGGTGGAGTGGATCGCGGATGAAACAACCTGCCAGAGTTGGCGTATATTTCATAGCCACAGGCAGGTAATCCACGAAATGATCGGGTGGGCACGCTCTGGCATCCGCAAAGGTAAGGGTTACTCTGCGGCAAGCCATCAGTGACCGCCGCCATGCTTCGGCCGGACCGCATTCGACAGAGCCAGCCGGTTCTCATGCGTGACAAAGCTGATTTGCAGATTGTATCCATTCGGCGTGATCGTGTGATAACTTTTGAAGGCCGCGACATGAATTTCGTCATGCGTCGAAGTATCGACCCGCGCGGGAAGCCCGCGTTTTTCCAGCTCGGCTTTTACTCCATCCGTGTCCCAGGGCGCGATTCCGAAGGAGATGTGATCAATTCGCGCTCGGCGGGAGCGCGCTTCCGCTGCCTTTCCGAAGTTCGGATCATTCGGATTGCCTCCGCGGATAATAATGTCGCCGGCGTCCCCGATCATCAGCTCATTCTGGCTGCCTTCGTCATAGGTTTGTTTCCACCCCAGCAGGTTTTCATAAAAGGACGCGCTTTCTTTGTAATTCGCGGCGTTATAGGAGAAGTGGTCGAGCCAGACTGTCTTCCATCCGGTGGGCTCGAACGGCGGAGCCGCGGCCAGCGCTGCATTGGCGGGAGTTCGACGAAGGCCCGCGAGTCCTTTGCCGTTGCTGATCTGTAAATCAAATCCATCCGGATCCTTGACGTGGAAGCTTTCAAAACCCTTGCCGTCGTTGTCGGCCACCGGCGACAAACCGCGCCGCTGAAGCTCCTTCTCGACGGTATTGGCGTTCCACGGCTCGATCACGAAGCAGAAATTTGTGACCACGGCGGCTTTCAGGCCGGGGGCTTGTTTAAAGATCGCCGAACCCCAGGGAGCGATGTCGAGAATGGCCTGGCTGCCGTCGTCGCCGCGAAGCTTCCATCCCATCAGCGAAATGTAGAAGGCAGCCTCCTTGCGATAATCGGGCATTTCAAAAGTGATGTGGTCGAGAGCCACGGTTTTCCAACCGGTAGGAGCAATGACGGGATCGATCGGCGCCGTGGCGACGCTCTCACTTAACGGACACGCCGGAGTGCCGTACCCATCACGGCACCTGCCCTGGCCAAACGCCGCGGCGGTAATCAAAATTCCCACGGCGAACACCGCCGAAGGTCCGGAGATCCATCGATTCGGCAAAGGGCGTGGTCCCGCGGCGGTCGTTTCGTTAGGCATATGTCTATCCTACGACCACAGCAGACCGAAAGCATGCGCTGCGGGAAAATCCAGGGTCCGAACCGCGCTTGCCACAAAAGTAACAATCCTTCTAATCAAAAAAGGAACGCGTCTTTATAATCGATATAATCTTGCCGGAGAGGAAACGATCATGACCGCACGTCGAAGCAAGCTCACACTCATCGGTTTCGCCGCGCTCGCCGCCGTAACCGCGCCGGCGCAGAACAACAACGTCTACGTGCAAACCAATCTCGTTTCGGACGTCCCCGGCATGGCCGCCTTCACCGATCCGAACCTCTTGAATCCGTGGGGGATTTCGCAAACCGCCACGAGCCCGTTTTGGGTCTCGAATCACGACAAGGGGAACACTACCGTCTACGCCGGCGCAGGAACGCCATCGACCCTGGTCGTGACCATTCCCGCCGCCAACGGAACCGGCCAGGGCGTACCGACCGGCCAAGTCGCCGGGAATGGGACAAACTGGACCCTTCCGGCGCCGAACGGAAAACCCGCGTCGTTTATTTTTGCGACTGAAGATGGAACAATTTCCGCCTGGAACTCAGGCGCGGGGACCAAAGCCGTTATTGTCGTGAACAATTCGAGCTCAGGCGCGGTTTATACCGGCATCGCAACCAGTCCCGCCGGCGCGACGCCGTTGCTTTACGCGGCAAACTTCAGCTCCGGCAATATCGATGTCTTCGATGCGAGTTTTAACCCGACCACCGTCGCGGGCGGATTCAAGGACCCCAATCTGCCGGGCGGGTTCAATCCCTACAACGTCTGGACGCTCAACGGCAAGGTGTATGTCACCTACGCGAAACTCTCGCCAAATAAAGTGAATAGCGTTGCCGGCGCGGGCAACGGATTTGTGGACGTCTTCGACGCCAACGGCAATCTCCTGCAAAGGATCGTCTCCAATGGGCCGCTGAATTCTCCCTGGGGAGTCGCGATCGCGCCGGCAAATTGGGGCGCATTTGGAGGAGCGCTGCTGGTGGGCAACTTTGGAGACGGGAAAATTAACGCGTTCAACCTGACCACCGGCGCATCGCTCGGCGCGCTTCAGGATTCCAAGGGCAACCCGATCGTCAATAACGGGCTGTGGGGGATTTTGTTCGGGAACGGCCGGTCCGCCGACGCGAACACTTTGTACATCGTGGCCAATATTAATCCAAATAATGCCAGCCATGGCTTGTTTGCGGCGATTACCCCGCCGGCGCAGATCACCAGTATCGTGAATGCGGCCAGCATGTCCGGCAATACCATCGCTCCGGGTGAAATCGTCGTCCTGAACGGATTCAGCATTGGCCCGGTGCCACTTGCGGCGGCATCGATACCCAGTAGCGGCGCAATCGGCACCAGCATTCCAATTCAGGGCGGCACCAGCGTGACTTTTAATGGGACCCCCGCCCCAATGCTTTACGCATCGGCCTCGGCCACCAGCGTGATCGTGCCATACGAAGTCGCCGGATCGAGCACGGCGAGCGTGGTGGTCACCCGCAATGGAACCCCAACCAGCGCCTTCACCGTGAATGTCGCGGCGACCGCGCCCGGCTTATTTACGTTAAATGAAAGCGGTACCGGCGAGGTAGTTGCCATCAATTCCGATGGTTCGGTGAATGGAACTTCAAATGCTGCCGCGCGCGGCACGCCGGTTCTGCTGTATGCCACCGGCGAAGGCCAGACCGATCCGGCAGGGGTAGATGGGTTGATTACCGGTGAATTTTTGCGGACGCCCGTCGCGCAAGTTTCCTTGTCGATCGGCGGCCAGCCCGCGACAGTGGTATATGCCGGGTCGGTACCAGGCGGGGTCGCGGGGTTGTTGGTCGTGGAAGCGATCGTTCCCGCCAACGCTTCGACCGGCGCCTCGCCCGTTTCCCTGACCGTGGGCTCGGCCAGTAGTCCTTCAGGTACTACGATTTTTGTCAAGTAACGGCGATTTGGCCTGAACCCGTTCTCCAAAGCGCCTTACCCCTCGCAACTCTCATTGCCAATGCGTGTTAATTTACGCATAATGGCTACACGAGGGCAACGGGGATGAAACAACGATTCCTGGCGGTGTTTGTTGGACTGGCAGCCGCGGGCGGCGGCTGGTGGATGATCAAGGCCCAGGATTCCGGCGCATCCGTTACCGCGCACGCCGAATGCACGTTTTTCGGCCCGCAGCGCGAGCATTTTTTGCGCGGTTCCAGCGGTCATCTGCGCGCGGACCTGACGGCGCAAGTCACGGCCATGCTTGGAAGCTCGGGCGCCCCGTTGGTGCATGGCGCGCCGCCGCCGCACATGCCCGGCGACAAGAAGACCAACCTGATCGACTATTACGTCTGGCAATCCTTCAAGGAAAATAATGTAACGCCGGCCGCGCGGACCACCGACTATGAGTTTATCCGCCGCGTTTACCTCGATCTGACCGGCCGCATCCCGACGGCGGCGCAGGTTTCGACGTTCGTGGCCGACACGACTCCGAACAAGCGCGCGAATCTGGTCGAAACTCTGCTCGCCTCGCCGCAGTGGGTGGATCGCTGGACCATGTTTTTCGGGGATCTGTTTAAGAATGCTTCCAACTGGCCGAGCCTCGGCGTTTCGATCGGTCCGATGGGCCGCGACGCGTTCAACACCTTCATCCGAACCGCGCTCACCAAAGATACGCCATACAATCAAGTGGCCTACGCGCTGATCGCTTCGCAAGGTACG
This sequence comes from Terriglobia bacterium, assembly GCA_021325175.1. GTDB lineage: Bacteria > Acidobacteriota > Terriglobia > Bryobacterales > Bryobacteraceae > Palsa-187. The sequence goes on along the minus strand of JAJPHS010000137.1, from coordinate 6,075 downwards.
AACAATTTCAACCAGGGCGAATTGAACTGGATCGTGGGAGGCACGGTGCGCGGGACGGGCATCCCGGTTCAGGACACCTGGGATCAGCAGACCGCCAACATCGCCGATACATTCCTCGGTATTTCGCATCTGAACTGCCTGCTCTGCCACAACGGGATCGGTCACCTGACCGGTTTGAGCCTGTGGGGCCAGAGCACGACGCGGCAGCAGGCCTGGGGCATGTCGGCGTTTTTGGCGCACACCAAGATGCTGAATCCGACGGACCCGGCGACGAACGCGACGCTATGGTACATCACCGACAACGGATTCACGACGGACTATCCGTTGAACACCACCACCGGCAATCGCCCGCCGCGGCAGCCGATCGGCGGAACGCAGAAGACCGTCGCGCCGCAGTATATTTTCAACGGCCAGGGTCCGAATCAAGGAGAAGGCTACCGGCAGGCGTTCGCGCGCTTGGTGACCAGCGATGAACAGTTCGCGCGCGCCGCCGTGAATTATGTTTGGGCCGCGTTCTTCACGATGGGCATCGTCGATCCGCCGGACCAGTTTGACCCGGCCCGCCTGGACCCCAATAATCCTCCGCCGGCCGGATGGACCTTGCAGCCGTCCAATCCGCAACTGCTCGAGGCGCTGTCCCAGGATTTCATTCGCAATAACTACGATATCAAGCACCTGATGCGGCTGATCGTCAATTCCAACACCTATCAGCTTGAGTCGCAGTACGATCCGGCGGCCTGGAACCCGAACTGGGATTCGCTGTTCGCGCGCAAGCTGGTGCGGCGGTTGTGGGGCGAGGAAGTGGCCGATTCGATCGCGCTGGCGAGCAACATCCCGAACAGCTATACCAGCAACGGGGTGACGTTCAACGCCGCGATGCAGTGGCCGGAGACGGCCATCGAGCCGAGGCCGTTCCTGCAAGCCTTCCTTCCGGGCGATCGCGATCTGAATCCGCGGCGCCCCGATGGCGCGATCCAGCAGGCGCTGGTCATGATGAACGATTCGGCGCTGATGAACAAGCTGGTGGCTTCCGGCTCCGGCGCGACGGCGAGCCTGCTCAATCAGGCGCTGACGATCAGCGATAACAACGCGATGATCGATATGCTCTACATGACGATCCTTTCGCGGCATCCGAGCGCGACGGAGATGAACCAGTCGCTGGCGCTAATTACCGGCGGGACGCGCTCGCAGCGAATCCAGGAATTGATGTGGACCCTGTTTAATAAGGTCGATTTCCTGTTTAACTACTGAGGAGGCGCGCCGTGGACAAAGATCAAAAGAAATTTCACCAATTCCTGAAAACGAATCCTCAAGCCGTGCGGCCCGGAATGTTCCGCCGTCCGGATTGGACGCGCCGCAACTTCTTTCGCGTGTTCGGCGCGGGCCTGGTGGCATCCTGCTTCGCCAAAGAGGCGCGAGCGCAATCGGGCACCTGCACGTCCCAGCAGGTCACGACCCTGAACACCGCCAGGAACGTGATCTTCGTTCTGATGGCCGGCGCGCCAAGCCCCTGGGACACCTTCGATTACAAGCCCAATGCCGCCACGCCGTCGCAGATCGCCGCGGAAACGGTCAACGGGCTGCAATGGCCCACCGGAATTTTGCCAAACATCGGAACTCACCTTGGCGACATCGCGATCATCCGTTCGCTTCAAGCTCACGCTCTGGTGCATTCGCTGGGGCAGACCTGGGTGCAGATCGGACGCAATCCCGCCGCGGCGCTGGGCAACATCGCGCCCAATATCGGCAGCATCGTGGCGCTTGAAAAAGCGGCGGAGCGCAAGCCGAGCGACGTTCTTCCCACGTTTCTGGCGCTTAACTCCGATGGCGGCGTGGGCCAGGGATATCTGAACGCCACTTACGCGCCCTTCAAGTACGATCCCACCACCTCCGGGCTCCCGGACACTACCAATTCTTTCGGCTCGGCGCGCTGGGGCGAGATGCTCGACGTGCTGTATTCGATCGACGGGCCGCTGCGCAATAATTCGCCGCTCGGGCAGGCGGCCGACGACATGAACAATTTCTATCAGTCGGCGCAGCAGATGATGTACAACCCGACGGTGAATCAGGTTTTTCAATATTCTTCTTCCGACAGCGCGCGCTATGGCGGCAGCAGCTTTGGAAACGCGCTGATTATCGCCAAACAGGCTTTGTCCGCCAACATGGGAACGCGCTTCATCCAGGTGACGGTCGGCGGATGGGACATGCACGTGAACATTTACGGTCCCAACGGCAATATCGCATCCGGCACGAATATTTTCACGCTGGGCAAGCAGTTCGATAGCGCCATGGGCGCGCTCCTGGGCGATTTGAAAAGCTCCGGGCTGCTTCAGGAAACGCTGGTGATCGCCATGGGCGAGTTCGGCCGCACGCCGCAGATCACCGCCGCCAATGGCCGCGATCATTATGTGAATCAGTTCGCGATGTTGGCCGGCGGCGGCGTCAAGGGAGGCACGGTGCTCGGCACGACGGACTCCACCGGCGCGAACATCGTCGATCCCGGCTGGTCGCAGGGGCGTCCGGTGAACCCGGAAGATATCGAAGCGACCATCTATTCGGCGATGGGCATCAATTGGACGAACGTGTGCTATAACGATCCGTTCCATCGCGGCTTCGAATACGTCCCGCAGTCCAACGGCCCCAACTACTGGGTCCCGGTAAACGAGCTGTTCGGATAAATTCCCGCGCTCAGGCTGGCCGGACGGACGGCCCCCGGCAGGGGACGCGCTGCCGACTCAGCAACTAATCCGGCCAACGAAACGCCCCGCGAGATTCTTCCAGCTTCACGCCGATTTCCAGCAGCACCTCATCGTCCCACGGCCGGCCGAGCAGTTGGACTCCCACCGGCAAACCTTCCTCGCTGGTTGAAAACGGCACGGCCAGCGCGGGCAGGCCCAAAATGTTGGCGACAGTCGCGGGCATCATCGCCTGAAACAATCCAATGGTTCTTGTTTCGGTGGGGAAACGGCGTTCGCGATGGCGGAATGCGGCGATTCCGGCCACCGGCATCAGCAGCACCTGATAACGACGCATCTGTTCGAGCAGCTTTGAGCGCATGGCATCGCGAGCCGCGATATTTTCGATGACCTGCCAGGCCGCCGCCGGGGGGCGATCGAGCTGCGCCGCCAGGCCTTCGGTATAGGTCCAGTGGGCTTCGGCTTCGCGCCCGGCGATCCGCTCCTTCGCCGCCCGCGCGGGCAGTTCGGAGAAAAAAAAGCTCCAGAGATTGGGAGCGCGCTCGATTCCTTCCGGACGGAATTCGTCCACGGTGAAACCGGCCTGGGCGAGCGCCTGGGCGGCATCGCGCACGGCCTTGCGGACAGCAGGCTGGACGGGAACATCGTAGAACTGCTCCAACACGCCGATTCGCAGGTCCGCGATGACCGGCGGCCGCGGCGGAACGGGCGCCGACAGCGGATCGCGGTCGTCATAGCCGGCCAGCACATCGAACAGCAGCCGCACGTCGCTCACCCATCGCGCCATCGGACCTGCGACGCTGATGCCGGGCAAGGTCATCGTGGATCGATAGCCGCAGGTGGGAATGCGGCCGGGCGTGGGCTTCAGCCCGGCGATGCCGCAGAAGTGCGCCGGGACGCGAATCGATCCTCCGCCGTCGCTGCCGACGCCGCCGGGCGAGCAGGCGCCGGCGATCGCCGCAGCTTCGCCTCCGCTGGAGCCGCCGGGAGTGCGCTCGATGTCCCAGGGATTGTTGGTGCGGCCGGTAATGAAATTATCGGTCTCGTAGCTGACCATAAATTCGGGGATGTTGGTTTTCCCGAGAACGATGGCGCCGGCGCGGCGCAGCCGCGCGACTGCGGCGGAATCCTCGCAGGCGGGAATCTCCGGCGCGAAGTAGCTTCCTAATCGCGTGGGGAAACCGGCGACGTCGAAACTGTCCTTTACCGTGACCGGGACGCCGTGCAGCAGACCGGTTTTGAGTCCCTGATCGGCGCGGCGAGCGGCGGCGCGCGCCTCATCGTCGAACACCATCGTGAAGGCGTTCAGAATCGGGTTGCGGCGCTCGATCTGGTCGAGGTGCGCATCGATGAGTTCGATCGATTTGATGCTGCCGGAACGAACCAGCGAAACCATTTCCGTAAGGGGGAGACGATGGAGCATAACTTGTCTATTCTTTGCGAGGTGGACAGAGTGCCTGGCTGCGGCGCGGTTAAAGTACAATCCGTCCCACAGGAAATAGTTTAACGGTCTCCTCCAGCCGCTTGGCCCACACCGCGAAACCGTCGCGGTCCCAATACAAGATCTTCACGCGGTCCCGGCGTTTATTGGCAAACACGAATAAATGGCCGGCGAAGGCGTCCGGCTGCATCACTGCGCTCACCAACGCATGCAGCCCATCGAAGCTTCGCCGTATGTCGCAAGGCGCCGTCGCCAGATACACCCGCACGCTGGCTGACGTGACCCTTTTAATCCGTCCGATGGAGTACGATTTCAGACGAACGAATGGGGAAACGAAATGAGCAAGGGCAAGCACAGCGACGCGCGGAAGTGCGGCGCCTGATCGGGGAGTACGATAGGAGCGAGCGCCGCGTCTGCGGGCTGATGGAGATTCCGCGAATGAGTTATCGATATCAGAGCCGGCGTGACGACTCAGACTTGCGCGAGCGACTGCTGGAGCTGGCGCGCGATCGCCGCGGCGGCGAAGAGCGCATCAACCACAAACGAGTCTGGCGTGTGTACCGTGATCTCGGCTTGAGCGTACGCCGCACGCGCCGGAAGCTCCTGCAACGTGCGATGCGACTGGGTTCGATGGCTTGGAGATGTGCTCGCGGCATTTTCTGGCGTGGTGCATCGAGCGGAAGATCGACGCGGTTCACATTCAGCCGGGCAAGCCGACGCAGAATGCTCACGTCGAGAGCTTTCATGGCCGGCTTCGCGATGAGATGACAATTGCTGGAGCCGGGAACGAGAGTCGAACTCGTGACCTGCTGATTACAAGTCAGCCGCTCTGCCAACTGAGCTATCCCGGCTCACGTCACCATTAGACCATGAAATTCCGATCTATCCTGTCCTGGGCGATCCGCTTTCATGCTGTTTTCGTAATAGTCCTGAATACTGCCCTTAGAGCCCGCAGCGGCTGGCCTGTCAAGACATTGATTTACACTCTCCATTTTACGCGGCCGCGGCGCGGTTGTTAAAGGGGCCAGGAATTCTGCAACTACCGCGGAAGTCTGGCGGCAGGCCTGGGCGCAGCATTTGCCTGAGGTTCGTTTCCTCACCGGCTAAAAAATTGTGAGATGATATTCGTGCATTCGTCACTAAAAGTTAAAATGGATCAGATTGCCGGATCCTTCTTTCTCGACGTTTTTCGAACTTTGAACCCTGCTTGCGAACCATATCCATGGCAAAAAAAGCTCTTTTCTGACCTTATCGGAAACGATTGGCCGCACGTTGTCCTTCTGCCCACTGGATCCGGAAAAACAACCGTTCTGCAAGTATGGCTCATTGCGCTGGCCTGGACGCTTCGATCGAAAACAGGATCGGTTCCACGCCGGCTGGATCAGGTGACCGATGAGGCCGAGCAAGTCGGACACGGTTGAAAGGACTCCCGGAATTGAATGGGATTCTCGCGAGCGCGTCGTATTCGAACCGTGCGCTCGCGATCGGAACTCTGCGAGGACAACACGTGGATGACAGTGAATGGGCCGCCGATCCTTCAATGCCGGCAGTAATCATCGGCACTGTGGCTATGATCGGCGTGGAAGACGCTTTCGGCGATGGCTGGGCTGACTTGGTGGAACTTCCGCCATTCGCAGCGCGCAGGTGATTGAGTTTTTGGCGGCCTTGACCTACGGCGGCAGATATTCCAGATGGATCCATCCGCCGAGATCCGCCACAAACTGCTGCACCAGCTTACTGCGGTGCGAAAGCAACCTATCCCAGACGATCAGCAGCGGTCCGGCGATGTGCTGCGCCGCCGCCCCAGGCTGATCACGGCTTTCTGGAAACACGCTGAGCTGTCGTTTGAATGACTCTATATTATGCGGGTTTCAATAAGTTCTTTAGAATGTGGTGGCCAGGGACGGAATCGAACCGCCGACGCCAGCCTTTTCAGGG